>CALXKT010000008.1 GCA_944388985.1 uncultured Clostridia bacterium
ACTAAATTGATGGAAAAGGTTAGAATAGAAATAGAGAGAGATAACTTGTTAGAATTCCGAAAAGAATTTTACAAAAAATATGGCTACACAAAAGAATAAAAAGGAGGAATATTATGAATTTAATCGAGAATGAGGAGTACATAGAAAAAAGCAAGAAAAGCAAAAAAATTATGATGGTTATCATTGCATTAATTATTATATTAGTAATTGTATGTGTTATTCTTTTATACATGATAAATGAAGTACAAAGAAACACACTAAAATTTACTTTGGATAATAAAAGTACCACTTTTGCAAGCGATTTGTTTGTAATAGAGAATGATAAAGTGTATGTTAGCATCAAAGATTTTGCTACTTTGCTAGGATATGAAGCCTATAACGGAGATTATAAAACAAAGTATTCGGAAGATACTACAAACTGTTATATTACATCTGCTAACGAAATTGCATCTTTTTCCTTAAATTCCAATACCATTTATAAAAAAGTGGCAGAAAATGAGGATTATGAGTATTTCGATTTAGAAGAACCGGTTCGATTAATTAATGGAAAATTATATGTTATATCCGATGGAATTGAAATAGGAACCAACTGTATGCTTCGTTATAATGCAAGCAATAATCAAATTGATGTATTATCCTTAGATTATATTGTACAGAGATATATGACACAATTTCAAAATGCAACCATTGGAGAAGATGATGACGATTTTAATAACAAAAAAGCAGCAAGATATGGCTTAATTGTAGTGCAAAATGCAGATGGACATTATGGTGTGTATGATGCAAATGGGCAAGAAGTAATTGGAACCAAATATACAAGTATTAGTTTTAAAGAAGACAGTAGAGAATTTACAGTAACCACTGATGAAGGCAAAATGGGTATTTTATCTTCTGATGGAACAACGAAAATAGAGCCAAATTATACCGATATAAAACAAATTAGTAGAGAATTAAATTATTATCTTGTAAACAATAATAATAAATATGGAATCATTAATCAAAACGGCAACATTGTTATTTATCTAGAATATGACAAGATAGGAATTGATGAAACAAGATTTAATACGAATGGAATCGACAATCCTTACATTTTATTTGATAATTGTATACCAGTACAACAAAATGATAAATGGGGTATTTTTGATATTAATGGACAATTGATTTTACCAATCGAATATGATGAGATGGGATGCGTCTTAGGAACACAATCCAACCGTAATAGTAACAATGTACTAATAGTACCACAATATGAAGCAATTGTAGTTGGCCAAGGAGATAAATATGGCATTATTAGTTCAACAGGAGAATTTTATGTACCAGTGGGATTAGACAGTGTATATTCTATTACAAGTTCGGGAGAAGATAAATATTATATGACCATTACGGTACAAGAAGAAGTAAATGGCAAGATGGAGGACAGACAACGTACCTTTGACCTAGATGAATATTTTGCAGAAATTATTTTGCATACCGATGAAGATATAGAGAATAACACAGATGCAAATACAGTAGAAAACGGAAATGTAGTAACAAATGAGGTAGCTGATGGCAATGCCGTTACCTCAGATGGAAATGTTACTTCGACTGTTGTTAATGAAACTACAACAGATACGACTACACCTACAGTTTCAAATACTTTAGTAGATAATACTGTTGCAGGTGCAACGCCACAATAGACTAATGTTGCTATAAAATAGGGGACAGATTTAAATCTGTCCTTTATTTTTTGCTCAACCTAAATTACAAATAAAAAGCATACTTTTTACATTCGACAATATAAATAGTAAAAAGAGTAAATAGCAATTTTACAGAATATAGATGTGCCAAAGAAGAAAGGTTTATAGGTAAATCCATTATAAAAACCTAAATATATTTGCAAGGAAAGATGTAAAATGAATTTGATGAATTTAGCCTCTAACAAATCAGTAGAGGAAGTAACAAAAGAAAATGGCAATACTATTGTGAAAGTTATAAAAGGCAGTGTTTTAGCTATTGCACTAACAGCCATTTTCCTAACGATTTATGCTGCCATTTTATCTTTTACTAATATATCCGAAACAACTATTGTTCCGGTAGTTATTGTCTTAACTGGTATTAGCTTATTAATCGGAAGTTCGATTAGTACCATACCCATCAAAAAACAAGGGATGCTTAATGGAGGATTAGTGGGGCTTATTTATATGCTTGTTTTATATATTATTTCTAGTATAATATTAGGAAATTTTGGACTAAATATCAATTCTATTATCATGATAGCAGTAGGTGTTTTAACTGGCATGGTAGGAGGGATTATTGGAGTAAATATACATAAGTAGAGGGTATAACAAAGTGGTAACAGAAACTTCAAAATTTTCTAAAAAACTACTTGAATAATTACAAGTTGTATAATATGATATATGCAAATAGAATGAATAACAAAGGAGGAAGCTATGGGAAATATAAAAGTAGAATTGAAAAACGCAAGAATTTTTGAAAAAAACATGATGAAACATGCGAAACAAGTAGCAGAATTGCATCGAAAATTAGAGCAAAAAGCAAAAAGCGAAAATGAATTTTGCGGATGGTTACATTTACCAACCAACTATGATAGAGATGAGTTTGAAAAAATAAAGAAATGTGCTAAAAAAATACAAGAAGATTCTGACATATTACTGGTTATAGGAATTGGAGGTTCTTATTTAGGCGCAAGAGCTGTAATAGAGTCACTTACCAATAGCTTTTATAATATGCAAGATAAAGAGCAAAGAAAAACGCCACAAATTTTGTATGTTGGAAACAACTTAAGTCCAAATTATATTCATGATGTTATTGATTATATTGGCGATAAAGATATTTCTATTAATGTGATTTCAAAATCGGGCACAACAACAGAGCCTGCTATTGCTTTTCGTATTTTTAGAGAAATAATGGAAAACAAGTATAGCTTAAAAGAGGCAAGAAGCAGAATTTATATGACAACAGATAAGGAAAAAGGTGCTTTAAAAGAGCTTGCAAAAAAAGAAAAATATACCACTTTTGTTATTCCTAATGATGTTGGAGGTAGGTACTCAGTGCTTACCGCAGTAGGATTATTGCCTATTGCAACAGCGGGTATTGATATTGATGCATTAATGGAAGGCGCAAGAATTGCAGAAGACCGATATTCTGACGAAAATTTAAAATATAATGAATGTTATCAATATGCTGTGATTAGAAATATGCTTTATGAAAAAGAAAAAGATATAGAGCTTTTGATAACCTATGAACCAAAAATGCATTATTTCATAGAATGGTGGAAGCAATTATTTGGAGAAAGTGAAGGAAAAGAGCAAAAAGGAATTTATCCTTCTGGCGCTGAATTTACCACCGATTTGCATTCTCTTGGACAATATATACAAGAGGGTAGAAGAAACTTATTTGAAACGGTTATCAAAATAGAAAAGCCAGATAATGATATTAAACTAAAGATGGAAGAAGATAATTTAGATAATTTGAATTATTTAGAAGGCAAAACATTAGATTTTGTAAACAAAAAGGCGATGGAAGGAACCATTACAGCACATGTAGAAGGAGATGTGCCTAATATTTTAATAAGCATCGAAAAATTAGATGCCAACCACATGGGACAATTAATCTATTTCTTTGAACTTGCATGTGCAATGTCTGGTTCCATTTTAGGAGTAAACCCATTTAATCAACCGGGAGTAGAAAAATATAAAGCAAATATGTTTCGCTTGCTCGGAAAACCGGGATATGAGGAAAAGAAAAGTAAATAAACTATTGACTTTATTGGGTTCCTAGTATAAGATATAAGTATCCAATAAAAAATAAAAGGGAGGTTAATGAATATGGAAGAAAACGGAGTAGAAAATAACAAAGAAGAAAAAGTAGTAATAGAAACAGGAACTAACACAGAAGTAAAAGGAGAAAATAGTAATACAGAAAAAAGCATTAATATATGCTGTTTACTAAGCTTTATTTTTGCCATCATAGGAATTTTTATATATGGTTTATTTTGTGGTATTATTGCAACTGTATTAGGAATTATTGGTGTTGCAACATTTAAGAAAGATAAACAAAAATTAAGAGGGCTTGGAATTGCAGGATTAGCAATTGGAGCTATAGAATTTGTTGTTATGGCACTTTTTGTAGGAGCAGTTGCTTCTTTATTATAAAGAAAAATAGCAAAAACACATTGACATAAAGCCTATAATGGTTGTATAATAAAAAACATAGTAATATTGAAAAACAAAAATGAGACAAAGTAGAATAAAGGTTGTTTATAGAGAGGAATAGCCGGAGGCTGAAAGCTATTCTAAATAAACGTATTTGAAAAACTACCTCATTGTTTCTAGCAAAACTTAAACGTTAGGGACACTCCTTTTTGTTCAAGTTCTTAAACAAAAGGAACAGACCTACAAAATAATAATTATTTGAATAGAAATAGAATAAGATTAATACTAAACAAACTTATTTATATTCTTAAATTTTATTATTTACAGTTTAAGGTAAACTAGACGTAGCCTTGCGTTAAAAGGATTAATTAAGTAAAACAAAGGGTGGAACCGTGTTGTATATAGCACCCCTCTGGCAATAAAACGTATTGCTGGAGGGGGCTTTTTGTTGGCAAAAAGGAGTGCCCCAAACGTCCAAGAACTTGAACAAAAAAGAGTGTCCCAAACGTCCAAGAACTTGAACAAAAAAGAGTGTCACAAATCTCCAAAAACTTGAACAAAAAGGAGTGTCCCTTTTGTTCAAGCAAGAATGCCTCCCTTTGTAAAAAAGAAAGGATGTTGTTAATATGAAAATTACATTAAAAGATGGCTCTGTAAAAGAGGTAAGTAAAGGAATTAGTATCTTAGAGCTTGCAAAAGAAATTAGTGAGGGTTTAGCAAGAAATGCGACAGCAGGAAAAGTAAATGGAGAAGTAAAGGATTTAAGATACAAAATTGAGGAAGATGCGGAAGTAGAAATTTTGACTTTCGAAAACAGTGAAGATGGTAAAAAAGCTTATTGGCATACAACTTCTCACATTATGGCACAAGCAATAAAAAGAATTTATGGAGATAATGTAAAACTTACGATTGGACCATCTATTGATAGCGGATTTTATTATGATTTTGATGTAAAAGAAGCTATTTCTTCTGACGATTTTGAAAAAATTGAAACAGAAATGAAAAAAATAATAAAAGAAGATTTGCCAATTGAAAGATATTCTCTTCCAAGAAAAGAAGCAATTCAATTTATGAAAGAGCAAGGTGAAGACTACAAGGTAGAATTGATAGAAGAACTTCCAGAAGGAGAAGAAATTTCTTTTTATAAGCAAGGAGAATTTACAGACCTTTGTGCTGGACCTCATTTAATGAGTACTGGAAAAGTAAAAGCAATTAAGATATTATCTTCTTCAGGAGCTTATTGGAGAGGGGACGAGCATAATAAAATGCTTCAAAGATTTTATGGAATTTCATTCCCTAAAGCAAGCCAATTAGAAGAGCACTTACAAAAATTAGAAGAAGCTAAGCAAAGAGATCATCGAAAAATTGGTAAACAACTAAATTTATTTATGACACATGAACTAGTAGGAGCTGGGCTTCCAATGTATTTGCCAGATGGTGCTACTATAAGAAGATTATTAGAGCAATATATTCTAAAAAAAGAAATTAAGTTAGGTTATAAGCATGTATATACACCATCACTTGCAAATGTGGCATTATATAAAACGAGTGGCCATTGGGACCATTATAAAGAAGATATGTTCCCTGTTATGAAAATGGATACGGAAGAAATGGTATTACGCCCAATGAATTGCCCACATCACATGTTAATTTATAAAAATGCAATGCATTCTTATCGAGATTTACCAATAAGAATTGGAGAATTAGCACATGATTTTCGTTATGAAGCAAGTGGAAGTGTATGTGGTTTAGAGAGAGTAAGAGAAATGTGCCAAAACGATGCTCATATTTTTGTTACTCCAGAACAAATAAAAGAAGTAATTGGAGAAGTGGTTAATTTAATCCTTTCCGTTTATAAAGATTTTGGATTTACAGATTATACTTTTAGACTATCTTTAAGAGATAAAAACGACAAAGAAAAATATTTTGATGATGACGAAATGTGGGAAAATGCAGAAAGTCAATTAAGACAAATATTAAAAGAACTTAACATTAATTTCTACGAAGCAGAAGGAGAGGCTGCTTTCTATGGACCAAAACTAGATGTACAAATAAAAACAGCAATAGGACACGATATTACTATTTCTACATGTCAATTAGATTTCTTGTTGCCACAACGATTTGAATTAGAGTATATTGGGGAAGATGGAAAAGCACATAGACCAATTGTTATTCATAGAGCAATACTTGGTACTTTCGATAGATTTATAGCTTTCTTAATAGAAGAAACAAAAGGAGCTTTTCCAACATGGCTTGCACCATTACAAGTAAAAGTACTTCCTATTGCAGATGCTCATGTGGATTATGCTAATAAAGTAAAAGATAAGTTGGAAGAAGTAGGAATTCGTGTAGAAGTGGATAGCAGAAATGAAAAAATAGGATACAAAATTAGAGAAGCACAACTTCAAAAAATTCCATATATGCTAGTCGTAGGCGAAAAAGAAAAAGAAGCAGGAAACGTAGGAGTTCGTTCTAGAAAAGACGGAGACATTGGAGCAATGGATATCGATAAATTTATTGCCAAAGTGGTAGAAGAGATTGATACATTTGCAAGATGAAATAAACTTGTAAATAACTGGAAAGTATGGTATAATGAAAACATGCAATCTCTTAAAAAACTAAATAAGGAGGGCAATATTATGCCAGAAAGAGAGATACGGTTCCCAGACCTAAACCTTGCTTTTGAAGGTGCACACACTCTTGGACAGGTCTGCAAGAACTATGAAAAGTTGTTGCGGGAAGAGGAAAGCTTGGAATGTATGCTCTATGCTAATAAGCTGGAGCAATTTCGAAAGATGACCCTTGTTAGTAAGCTTAGGGAGCTTGAAAAAGAGTTCCAAGAGCTGAAAGAAAGGGTAAGGGAACTCTGCAGAGAAAACGACATTTCGGTGGAACTTTCTAGACGGAGGAAATCTTTTTTAGGAATCAATGAAAAAATTGCTAGGTCTTTGAGAAGAGGCATTCCTTTGGAAAAAGTACAAGATATGTTAGGTTTTCGCCTAGTTCTCTTGACGGGAATGCAAGATGATGAGGATTCTATCAAACTCTGTTACCAGCTTCTCACTAAAATCATAGAATACTTTGTCATTGAACGGAATTGCCTGCTGACCTTGGCAGAGCCGGTTGTAGATACTGGATTCAAACAGTCAGAACACCAAGAGATTATTGTACCAAAGGAATCACTCTTGAATCCTATGTTTCAGGAGAATGTTAAGGATTACATCTTGAATCCGAAACAAAACGGATATCAGAGTCTCCATGTAGTTTTCACTAAACCGGATGGATTGCTTTTTGAGGTTCAAGTTCGTACAATTGCGATGGAGTACAACGCAGAATTCGGTACTGCGGCTCACGGACCTTATAAAGCTGACAAATACCATGGAGATGATATCTACTTGGACTTGAACAAAGTGCAAATTCCCGGCTTTAGACTTTTACCGAATGGCTTGATTGATAAGATTGGACTAGTCCGATCCATTGATCCTTTCAACTTCTTGAGCAAGTGATATTAGCATCTTATTTAGTTACAACTCCCCAGAAATAATTTTCTGGGGAGTTGTCTTTTGAAACGAATTGTGTGTTCCCTTGTTTCAAGTCTAAAAAAACTAAAATTTAGTCTAGTATAATGGAAGAAGTTGTGATATAATATTTGACGAAAAAAAGAAAGAGGGAGGAAATTATGGCTAGAGCAACAAAAGAAACAGAAAAAACATTTGAAAAGAATTTAGAATATATTGGATTAAAATTAAATAGATTACCGAATTTTATCAAAGACTATGAAAGCCTAAATTTTAGACCTTCGAAATCGTATGATGATACGGTATACAAAGTATATCGATATGTTAATATAAAAGATATTCAAATATTAATAACGCCTGCTGATAGGCTAATGGATATAAAAGAAAGATACAAACTAGCAAGCCCACTAATAGCTTATTTAGATTCAAAAAAAGAAGAAAACACTGAAAAGTTTGCTACTTTCATAAAAATGGTAACCACCATGAACAAAGATAGAATAGAAGAAATTGCCAAAGAACAAGAAATTCTAAATGACAAAATTCCGTATGAAGTAAAATATCCCAACAATTTTATTTGGCAAATTTATTATTCTGATTATGCAAAAAAATATTTTATGCTAGTTCCTACCAATGAGCAAGATAACAATGTATTTTTTTATTTACTCAAAGAACAAATAGCCAATAGCAAGGCCAAAAAAGGCAGATTTATTTTTGTTCCAATTAGCCATTTAGAATATTCTGGCCAATGGTTAACACAAACCGAGATATCGGACATAGAGAATTATTTATGGTATTTTACTAAGGAATGGCCAAATGTCTACGAAATATTTGATAAAAAGGGAAATATGTTTATCAAAATTGTGGGAATTGCCAATGTGTATGACAAAATGAAAAGCACATATTCTATTCGTTTTGATACCAAGGAAGAAGCAATGGAATTCTATAAATTACTTAAGGCTATGTTCATTTTAGCAACCGGCGCAAAAGAGGAATTTTCGTTTGAAACAAGAATTGGTAGAAATGGTGAATTGGAATTTTGGAATAAAGATACCAAATTACAATATGAAGAATTATCCGAATTTATTAAATTGCAGTATTTGGATAAAATTGACCGCTTAAAGGCAGAAGAAAAAGAAAGAAAAGAATTAAAAAGAAAGTTAGAAAAATTTAAAAATATTATTGAAGATTTAACACAAGAGTATTTGTTAAGGCAAAAGCAAATTGCTACTTTTTTAGAGTGTAAGAAAACTTTTTTCGGAAAAGTTAGGTACTTCTTCCGCAAGAAAAAAGAGGTAAAACAAGAGCAAAAACCAGTAATTCAGAAAGAAGAAAGAAATGTAGAAAAGGACGAATCTTTAGAAGAATTATATGCACTTAAACAGATGTATACCATAGAAGATTTAATTAATATTTGTACCAAGTTAGAAGAGGTAGTAAAGGAAAATACTAACTATAATTTAGATATAAAAGCAATTGAAGCAAAGAAAGATATCCTAACAAAGAAAATAGACAATGCAGATTTATACATCAAAGAAATTGATAAGCATAAGAAAAGCATTTTTGAGTTTTGGAAGTTTACAAGTAAAGATGAGGTTCAAACTTTAGCAGAGGGAGAAGAAGAGGAGGAAAACGAAAAGGCAAAAATGCACAAGTATTTTGACTATGAATCCGACTTAGAGGATTTGGGCAAAATAGTAGATGAGCTACAAAGAAGAAAGCTTTCTAAAAATGAAACCGATGCGATTTTTGCAATAAAGCAAGTGCCAGACTCTTTTGCAGAAATTAACAAAGAGGGAGAAAATGATGTAGAAATTTTTGTAGAAAAGAAAGTAGAAGAGGAAGAAAGCGAAGAAGCGGAAGAGAAAGCGCAAGAAAATGAAAAAAGCGAAGAAATAGACGAAATAAGTGGCAAGAAAACAAAAGGAAGAGGCAAAAGTAAAAAGACAAACACAAAAGCTACTGCCTTAGAAAAAGATTTAGCAAAACTAAAAAAAGAATACGAAGATGACATAGAAATTATTAATGCCAAAGACTTTGACATTTTTGGAGGGCTAATAGAGGACCATACAAAAGTAAAGGCAATCAATAACGAAAAACATAGAGAAATTGAGAAAGACAAATATAAAGTGCTAAACATCAACCTAGATACAGACATTAAAGCTTATACACAAAATCTAGAAAGCTATTTAAACCTAATAAAAGAAGCACTAAATAAAATACAATCTCCTTATGATATGAGTGTGTATGCGCTAACTAGCAAAAAGAGCTTAGGGGGAATGCAATTATTTAGCATGAATCCAAAAGATGCAATAGAAAACGAGCTAAAAAGTAAAAAAGCAAAATTAATGCTATATAAACTAAACATCAAAGAGGGAACACCTGCGGTATTCTATACGAACATCATGTTCTATGATAATAATAACAAAACTTTACCAGTAGGAATGCATCTCTCCTCTGATGTGCTCATTGACACAGACAAACTAAACATCGAATTTGTAAAAGAAAACAATTTTTACATCAACTACAAAATTGACGAATTCGACTTTGGCACAAAACAAATACAAGTATTCGAATACGAAGTGAGGGCTTAGTCCAATTTGGGGACAGGCGTTTTTCTCTACTTTTTTCCAATTTTGGGACAGGCCTTATAGAAAAAGTTAGAAAAACTTTTTCTTTTTTTCTTGACAAATCGAACAAATGGTTGTACAATAATAACCGAACAATATTTTGCATATATGGAGGTTATTATGGTATCTACATTACATATTAAAAATATAGGAATTATCGAAGATGTTTTCATTGATTTTAATGAGGGGTTCAATGTTCTAACTGGCGAAACCGGCGCTGGTAAAACATTAATTATAGGAGCGCTCGGCATTATAGCAGGTGGTAGATTTGCAAAAGACATGATACGCAATGGGGAAAAATATTCTTTGGTAGAAGCAAGTATTTTTTGCCCAGAAAATTCAGAAGCAGTTGATGGAAATATTATTATTTCACGTGAAGTTTATACCAATGGCAGAAACTCATGCAAAATAAATGGTAGGCTTGTTACCGTAAATCAGCTAAAAGAATTTATGGCAGATATCATTAATATTCATGGGCAACAAGATAACCAAAATTTATTGAATCCTGCAAAGCATATTATTTATTTGGACGATTTTATTGGAAGACCGATAGCAGAAGTAAAAGAAGAATATACAGCGCTATTTAAAAGATATCAAGAAATAACCTTAGAACTTTCGAAAAACTATGGAGACGATAAAGAAAAAGAGAGAAGATTAGATTTACTAAATTATGAGCTAAAAGAAATAAAAAATGCGAAATTAAAAATTGGAGAAGATATTAGCTTACAAGAGAAACATAACAAAATGAAAAATGCAGAAAAATTGCAAGAAAATTTAGAGGAAATAGATGAAACTTTAAATAACCAAGGAATTGAAAGCATTTCTAACTCGATAAGATGCTTAGAAAAAATAGCAAACTGTGGAGAGATATATGAAGAAAAGCTAGCAGAACTAAAAAATATTTATTATGAGGTACAAGAGTTAGCAAGAGATATGGCAAGTCTCCGAGAAGATAGCTTTTTTGACGAGAGCGAAAGAAATGAAGTAGAAGCAAGGATAGATGAAATTTTTTCGTTAAAAAGAAAATATGGCAATAGCATAGAGGAAATACTAGAATACCAAGGAAAACTAGAAACAGAAATAGAAACTATCGAAAATTTAGACGAAAGAAATGGCAAACTAAAGCAGGAGAGAGAAACTGTGAAAAAGCAGATGTTAAGGTTATGTGAAAAAATGAATGCACTAAGAAAAGAACATGCAACTATCTTATCAGAAAAAATAAATAATGAATTAAAAGACTTGGAAATGAACCAAGCAAAACTAAGAGTAACAGTAGAAAAAATAGAAGAAGACAAATTTAATAGCAATGGACTAGATAAAGTAGAATTTAGAATATGCACCAATAAAGGAGAAGAAGAAAAAGAACTTGCCAAAATTGCTTCTGGAGGAGAAATGTCTAGAGTAATGCTAGCAATTAAAACAGTATTAGCAGAGGTTGATAAAGTGCTTACACTTGTATTTGACGAAATTGATACAGGAATTAGTGGAAAAGCGGCAAAAGCTGTAGGAGAGAAGCTAAAAGCAATTTCAAAACACCACCAAGTAATGGTAGTAACCCATTCCGCGTCTATCGCTGCAAAAGGAAGTTATAACTATTTTATTAGCAAACAAACCGATAACGAAAAGACTTATACTAGTATTAGACAACTAGACGAGAGTGAAACAATAGAAGAAATAGCAAGAATTGCTTCTGGAGATGTAACTGAAATCTCAATTGCCCATGCAAAAGAGCTTCGTAAAGCGTCATAATTTCATAATCAAAAATCTTTCATTTATTGGTTTACAAAAACAGCAAAATAGTATATAATATCTAACGTGTACGTAGAAACGTAAAAATACGTAAATGGAGGAGATTTTATGGACGAAAAGAATAACGTTGAACAAGAATTAGATATGAACCAATTAATGAAAGTAAGAAGAGAAAAATTAGAAAAACTACAGAGTGAAGGAAAAGATCCATTTCAAATAACTAAATTTAATAGAACACATACAAGTAAAGAAATAAAAGAAAATTTTGAAGAATTAGAAGGAAAGGATGTTACAATAGCAGGTAGAATAATGGCAAAAAGAATTATGGGAAAAGCATCTTTCTGCCATATTCAAGATAGTGAAGGAAAAATCCAATGCTATGTTAGCATTAATGACTTAGGAGAAGAAAGTTATAAAGCATTCAAAGAAGATGATATTGGAGATATTGTAGGAATTACTGGTTTTGTATTTAAAACAAAAACGGAAGAAATTTCCGTACATGCAAAAGAGTTAACACTACTTTCAAAATCTCTAAGACCACTTCCAGAAAAGTTTCATGGATTAAAAGATACAGATTTAAGATATAGACAAAGATATGTAGACTTAATTGTAAATCCAGAAGTAAAAGATACTTTTATGAAGAGAACAGCTATTATTAAAGAAATTCGAAAAATCCTAGATGAGAAGAACTTCGTAGAAGTGGAGACTCCAATTTTAAATACAATTGCTGGTGGAGCTTCTGCAAGACCATTTATTACTCATCACAACACATTAGATATTGATATGTATTTAAGAATTGCTACAGAACTTTATTTAAAAAGATTAATTGTTGGTGGATTTGATAGAGTATATGAAATTGGTAGAATTTTTAGAAATGAGGGTATGGATATTAAACACAACCCAGAATTTACAACCATAGAATTTTATCAAGCGTATGCCAATATGGAAGATATGATGGATCTTATAGAAGAAATCATTTCCAGAACAGCACAAAAGGTATTAGGCACAACAAAAATAACATACCAAGATCAAGCAATTGATTTAACTCCGTCATGGAGAAGAGTTACAATGATTGATGCTATTAAAGAAGTAACAGGTATTGACTTCCATACGATAACTACAGACGAAGAAGCACAAGCAGCAGCAAAAAAAGCGGGAGTTCCAATAGACCCAATTAAAACAACAAGAGGAGATATTATTGCACAATTCTTTGACGAAAAAGTAGAAGAAACCTTAATACAACCAACTTTTATTTATGAATATCCAATTGAAAATTCTCCACTTGCTAAAAAAATGCCAGATAGTGATAACATGACACAAAGATTCGAATTATTTATTGGTGGTAGAGAATATGCAAATGCGTTCTCAGAACTAAATGACCCAATTGACCAATATGAAAGATTTTTAGACCAAGTGAGACAAAGAGAAGCTGGAGACGATGAGGCAAATATGATGGATACCGATTTCGTAACAGCACTAGAATATGGAATGCCACCTACCGGAGGATTAGGAATGGGAATTGACCGCTTAGTAATGCTATTAACAGATGCAGCATCCATCAGAGATGTATTGCTATTCCCAACCATGAAACCATTAAATTAGTTTCAAGGGCATAAACATTAGGACGAATGTTTGTTATAAAGGAGTAGAATATGAAAATATCTATTAATGTAATGCAGAAATTGTCTAAAATAAAAAATTCAGTATATGATGATATAAAAATAGAATTTTTGTATCACTCAAACAAGGTAGAAGGAAGTACATTTAATATTGAACAACTTAACATTCTTTTAGAGCAAAAGATGGTTACAGGAGAACATTCAATTAACGATGTACAAGAAACAATTAATTCTTTGAAGTTATTTGATTTTGTGGTAGAAACTTTAAATGAAAAATTAACAGATAGATTACTTAGAGAATACCACTCAATTTTAAAGAAAAATACTAGTGATGAAAATTATGGATTTGTAGGAGCATATAAAAAAATACCTAATAAACTAAGAAATGTAAATATTGAATTAGCGCAACCATATGAAGTCGAAGAATTAATTAAAAATTTATTAGAAAAGAAAATAAAAAGCATTTATGATATAGCAGATTTTCACCAAAAGTTTGAACATATTCATCCGTTTCAAGATGGAAATGGAAGAATTGGTAGATTTATCATACTAAGGCAATGCATTGAAAACGGTATTGATTTAATTGCAATAGATGATGAATACAATAAAGAATATAGAGAAGCTTTATACAAGGCGCAAACAACAGAAAATATAGAAAATTTAGTTGAGGTTTTTAAAAAATGCCAAGAAAGACTTGATGAAAAGTTGCATGATTATATTCCGGTTATTAAACAAGTATCACAAGAAATTGATTAGATGTTTAGCAAAATGGAAAAAATTGAAAACCAAAAGGGTAGAAAAATGATTGATTATGAAGTAGTAGAAAAAGAATTAAATACAGAAGCTAGAAATATAATATTGCTAATAAAAGAAGATTACTACCAATATATGAGCCAAGATAAAAAACGAGTATTAGGAGAATTATTGCAAAATGGTAACATAGTCGTTGTGAACCAAGGAGCAAGTTATTTTAAAGATAGAACATTAGCACATGGTGGAAGAGCTCTAAAAGATGGAAAAATACATTTTTATCCAGATGTGCGAAATTTTGATACAGAAAAAGCTATTTACGTTTGTCAAAAACTATTAATACATGAATGCTTACATTATTTCATACAACCAGATGCAATAAACTTAAAGGACGGACTTGAAAAAGAAATGGCAGGTTTCTATACAGAAGGATTGGTAGAAAGAGAGGCAAGAGAACTTCATGCTAGGCACAAAGGACAATCAGTATTTGAAGAGGCAAATTATGGATATAATATTTGCTTTGTAAATAAAATACAAAATGAGTTAGGAGCATCTAGCTATGAAGTCATTTTTAGTGAAGCTGATTATTTGAGCAGGATTGCTAATTACAAAGCAGAATATGAAGCAATTTTAAAAACAAGAAAAGAAGATTTAGCAATACTAGGAGAATGGGCAAGAAAATTTCCGGAAAATTTACAGCGAAGAATAGCAAATAGAATAAGGACAATTGCTTTGCGAAATGGTGGAATAAGTGGGATAGAAGAAAAATTGGCAAGTCTACAACAATCCTCGCCAGAAAATAAAGAAGAAAGAAAATCATCAGAATTTGAAAGACTATAATCTATAAATAACATAAGGGGAAAACAAGAAAATAGAATTGGAAGATTACTTAAATTTATTTAGTAAAGGAAGAAGTTTATGTATATTGATAGAAGAATAATTTTTTTGATAATAGCACTAATGCTATTTAGCTCATTTATGAGTCTGTTTTCACAAGAGGGAGCACTGCTTAGTTTTGTGCTCTCCATACCAGGAATTTTAATTGCTATCACATTCCATGAGTTTGCACATGCTTTTGCAGCCGACCGATTAGGAGATGATACACCAAGAAGACAGGGCAGACTTAACTTGAACCCATTCACCCATTTAGACCCTTTTGGAACTATTATGCTTGTTTTTGCTGGGTTTGGTTGGGGAAAGCCAGTAGAAATAAATCCAAGAAATTTTAATCGAGATATTTCACTTTCAAAGGCAGAAGCAATTGTTGCAGCAGCAGGACCTTTAATGAATTTTGTCATTGCTATTGTGTTTGAAATTATTGCATGTATCATTGCAAAATTTATACCAAGTTTTTATTTCTCAAATGCAGGAATTATTGTGGATACAATATTAGCATCTATTGTTATTACTAACTTAGGTTTAGGAATATTTAACTTAATTCCAATACCACCATTAGATGGCTCAAAAATATTAGGAGGATTTCTACCATATAATGCAAAAATGTGGATGGATAACCATAGCCAAATATTTGAACTAATCTTTATTGCTTTGTGGATTGTAGGAATTTTAAGTTTAATTGTTTCTCCATTAATTTCGCTTGCATATAATGGTTTAACAACATTGACTTCAAGTATTTTTGGATTGACTTTTAGTTAGAATTGTTTTTGGGGACGGAGGAAAAAAACAGGTTTGTAAACAGCAAACTTTAATTTGCTGTTCAGTGTAAAATCTATAAAATTAAGTACAAACTAATTAGAGATTTTAAAACAAAATAATTAAAGAGAGATTAATTAGAAAAATGACGGATATTTTACCAAAATAAAAATATAAAAAAAGAAAGGATAATAGCCTTGAAAGATATTTTAACACTAGGAATTGAATCAAGTTGTGATGAGACCTCTGTAGCAGTTGTAAAAAACGGTAGAGAGGTTTTGTCCAATGTGATAAATTCACAAATAAAAATACATGAAAAATTTGGTGGAGTAGTACCAGAAATAGCTTCTAGAAATCATATAGAAGCTATTTCTAGCGTTACAAAAAAAGCACTGGAAGAAGCAAAAATTTCTTTTGATGATATTGATAACATTGCCTGTACTTATGGTCCAGGCTTAGTGGGAGCTTTGCTAGTAGGAGTTTCCTATGCAAAAGGGCTAAGCTATGCTTTGCAAAAACCACTTACTGGAACCAACCATATAGAGGGGCATATTGCAGCAAATTATATTACACACAAAGAACTGAAACCGCCTTTTTTATGCCTCATTATTTCGGGTGGACATACGCATTTAGTACATATTAAGGACTACGATAAATTCGAAATTTTAGGAAAAACCAGAGATGATGCAATAGGAGAAGCTTTTGATAAAGTGGCAAGAGTCATTGGCCTTGGCTATCCAGGAGGACCAAAAGTAGACAAGCTAGCAAAAGAGGGAAAGCCAACTATAGAACTTCCTAAGACACATATGGAAGGCTTAGATTTTAGTTTTAGCGGTGTAAAAACGGCTATTATCAATTTACATCATAAAAATCCAGACATTAATAAAGCAGATTTATGTGCTAGCTTTGAAAAATATGTTACCGATATTTTATTAGAAAATACCTTAAGGGCATCAGAACAATTAGGAATAAAAACAATTGCGCTAGCAGGTGGCGTTTCTGCCAATTCCTATATTCGAGAAAATTTTCTAAAGTTGCAAGAAAGAGGGTACCAAATTTATTATCCAACACCTATTTTGTGTACCGATAATGCAGCAATGATTGCTTCTGCGGGATATTACCGCTATATAGCAGGAGTTACTTCACAATTGGACTTAAATGCAGTACCGAATTTGAAAATTAGCTAAGAGAAACTAAAAATTGCAAATAGTACAAGCAAAAAACAAAATAAAAGGAGCAAGTTCATGGCTATTTATACAATAGCAGATTTACATTTATCTTTCTTAAAAGAAAAGCCAATGGATATTTTTGGAGATAATTGGGAAAATCATGCGGAAAAAATAAAGAAGAATTGGATAAAAAAAGTAAAGCCAGAAGATACAGTTATTCTTCCAGGAGATTTTTCATGGGCAATGTATTTGGAAGATACTGCTTTAGATTTTGCGTATTTAAATGAATTGCCAGGTACTAAAATTTTATTAAAGGGAAACCATGATTACTGGTGGTCGACACTTCATAAAATGGAAGAATTTTTAGAACAACAGAACTTTAAGAATATTTGCTTTTTGTATAATAATGCGTATCTAGTGGAAGATAAAATAATAGTAGGGACAAGAGGTTGGAATATTTTAGATACCGAAAATGACAAAAAGATGATTAAAAGAGAAAATGCAAGATTAGAGTTATCGATTCAAGACGGATTGAAAAATTATGGGAAAGAACGAGAAATAATTGCTTTTATGCATTATCCTCCTATTAATAAGAGTGAAGTAGCAAGGAGAGATAGAAATGATTTTATAACAACCATGGAAAAATACAATATCTATCGATGTTACTATGGTCACTTACATGGACCGTCTCATAAGGATGCAGTAGAAGGAAAAGTAGGAAAAATAGAGTTTCAATTGATTAGTGCAGATTATTTAGATTTTGATTTAGTAAAAATAAATTAAAAAAGTTATAAATAGTAAAATACAGATAAGCTAAGATAAAGAGAATATAAACATTATAGAAGAAATAATTTAAAGGAGTAATGTTATGAATAGAGAAGTGAATCTAAATTGGCCGATGTTTATCGCAATTGTTATTATCATTATTACAATAACAGCTTTATTAGTGTATGGAGTAAATAGTTTTACAGACCTTATGGAAAAGGATAGAGAGACGATGTATAATCAATTGCAAATATTAGAAACCAATCAAAATGTGCTCTAAACTATTGCAAAATAAAAAAAATGTGATATAATAATTAAGCTTAATATAAAAAATCATGAAAGGAAGAATAATATGAACGTAAAAGTAGAAAACACAGAAAACAAAAACGAAGTAAAATTAACTTTCAACATTGAAGCAGAAAAATTTGAGGAAGCAATGAAAAAGGTATATGCAAAAACAGCTAAATATTTTAATATACCTGGATTCAGAAAAGGAAAAGCACCAATGCAATTAGTAGAGAGACAATATGGTTCTGCTATCTTTTATGAAGATGCTTTTAATGAGCTAGTACCAGATTTATATGATGAAGCAATTAAAGAAAACAAAGTAGAAGCAGTAAGCAGACCTAATATAGATATTGTTCAAATGGAAAAAGGAAAAGAATTAATCTTTACTGCAACAGTAGAGACAAAACCAGAAGTAGAACTTGGAAAATATAAAGGAATAGAAATTAAGAAAATTGAGTACACTACTTCTGATGAAGATATCGAGCATGAATTAGGACATATGGCAGAAAGAAATGCTAGACTTGTTACAGTAGAAGATAGAGCGGTAGAAAAAGGAGATATTACTACCATTGATTTTGATGGATCTATTGATGGTGTACAATTTGAAGGTGGAAAAGCAGAAAATTATGAACTAGAAATTGGAAGCAATACCTTTATACCTGGTTTTGAAGACCAAATTATTGGAATGAAATTAGAGGAAGAAAAAGACGTAAAGGTAAAATTCCCAGAGGACTATTTCTCGAAAGATTTAGCTGGTAAAGATGCTGTTTTCAAAGTAACTTTACATGGTATTAAGAAAAAAGAATTACCAAAAATGGATGATGATTTTGCAAAAGATGTTAGCGAATTTGACACCTTAGAAGAATTAAAGAATAGTATAAAAGAGAAATTAGATACAACCAACGCAGACAAAGCAAAATATGAGACAGAAGAAGAAGCAATAAAAACGGTTTGCGATAATACAAAACTAGATATACCAAATGGCATGATTGAAATGGAAATTGATAATATGGTAAAAGACTTAGAAAGCAGATTATCTTACCAAGGATTAAATTTAAGTCAATACTTGCAAATCATGAATAAAAAAGAAGAAGAGTTAAGAAAAGACTATAAAGAGCAAGCAGAAAGAAGTGTAAAATCTAGATTAGTATTGGAAGCTATTGTAAAAGCAGAAAAAATAGAAGTAACACCAGAGGAAGTAGCCGATAAAATAAAAGAAATGGCAAAACAATATGGAAGAAAAGAAGAAGAGCTTTTAGAAAATGTACAATTAAAAGAATACATAGAAGGAAATTTAAAAGTTGAAAAAGCAATTGATTTTATTGTAAAAAATGCAAAGAAAAAATAAAAGAAAATAAAAAGTTAGGGGGAAATGAGAATTTATGAAAATAAATATGCTTTTACCGCTAACTTTTTCTACTTTCTTTTGTATAAATAAAGAAAAATAGTATATATTACTTAAGAATTAGGAGGAATTTTTGATGGAAAAAAATAGTTTAGTACCTTATGTTATTGAACAAACTGCAAAAGGAGAAAGATCTTATGATATTTTCTCAAGATTATTAAAAGATAGGATTATCTTTTTAGGAGAAGATGTAAACCAAACTTCTGCTAGCTTAGTAATAGCTCAATTACTATTCTTAGAGTCAGAAGACCCAGATAGAGAAATAAGTTTATACATCAATAGCCCAGGAGGATCCATTACAGATGGAATGGGAATTGTAGATACCATGAATTATATCAAATGCCCAGTATCTACAATTTGCATTGGTATGGCTGCTAGCATGGGAGCTGTTTTATTAGCATCTGGAGAAAAAGGAAAACGTTTTGCAACTCCAAATGCTGAAATATTAATTCACCAACCATTAATTGCAGGAGGCGGACTTTCTGGACAAACAACAGAAATTAAAATTCATGCAGACCACATGGTAAAAACAAGAGAAAAATTAAATAAGTTGTTAAGTGACAGAACAGGGCAACCTCTAGATGTTATTATGAAAGATACCGAAAGAGATAATTATATGACAGCAGAAGAAGCTTTGAAGTATGGTTTAATAGATGGCATTATGGACAAAAGAAAATAAAAAGAAAGAAGAAAGGGAATGAAAATGGCAAATAAACAAAAAAATATTAGATGTTCTTTTTGTGGAAAATCCCAAGAAGAAGTAGATAGAATAATTGCAGGACCAGGTGTCTATATTTGTAGTGATTGTGTAAAAATTTGTTCCAATATTGTGGAAGACGATTTATATGAAGATGCAGAAATGACTTATACCATTAATGAAAAGCAAGAATTGCCAAATCCAGCAGAAATTAAGGAAATTCTAGATACGTATGTAATCGGACAAGAGGAAGCAAAAAAAACATTAGCAGTTGCTGTTTATAACCATTATAAACGTATTAATAGTAAAGAAGAAAAAAACAAAGATGATGTAGAACTACAAAAAAGTAATGTGTTATTATTAGGCCCTACTGGCTGTGGTAAGACATTACTTGCACAAACACTTGCCAGAATATTGAAGGTGCCATTTGCAATAGCAGATGCTACAACATTAACAGAAGCAGGTTATGTAGGAGAAGATGTAGAAAATATTTTATTAAAACTAATTCAAGCAGCAGATTATGATATTGAAAAGGCGGAAAAAGGAATAATTTATATTGACGAAATTGACAAAATTTCTAGAAAATCTGAAAATCCATCTATTACAAGAGATGTTAGTGGAGAAGGTGTACAACAAGCTTTATTAAAAATTGTAGAAGGAACCGTTGCTTCGGTACCACCACAAGGAGGAAGAAAACATCCTCATCAAGAATTCATTCAAATTGACACATCTAATATCTTGTTTATTTGTGGAGGGGCTTTCGAAGGATTAGAGAAAATAGTAAAAGAAAGAATAGGCAAAAAATCCATGGGATTTGGTGCCGTTATTGAAAGTAACAAAGACATTGATAAATACAAAGTGTTTGAACAATTATTACCACAAGATTTATTAAAATTTGGATTAATTCCAGAATTTGTAGGACGTTTGCCAATTGTAGCAACTTTGGAAGAATTAGACCGAAATGCATTAATTGATATTGTAACAAAACCAAAAAATGCTCTAGTGAAACAATATAAAAAATTGTTTGAAATGGATAATGTTGAATTGGAATTCGAGAAAGAAGCATTAGAACTAATTGTAGATAAGGCAATTGAAAGAAAAACGGGTGCGAGAGGACTTCGTTCCATTATCGAAGAAATTATGAGAGACATTATGTTTGAAATCCCATCCAATCCTAAAATTGAAAAGTGCATTATAACAAAAGAAACGGTTGCAAATGGAGAACCCCCTAAAATTATTATTAACAATAATAGAGAAGTGGTAAAAAGAAATACAACCAATAAAAAAGTAAGTGCTAAGAAAAATGTAACAACAGCCTAATAGGAGAATGTAGGATAAAAGGAAACAAGAAAGGAATGATAAAAATGGAGAATTTTTTGAAGAAAGCAGGTTGGACTTCTGTTATAACTTCATTGGTTTTTGGCATTATAGGATTAATTATGATTTTTAATCCAGAAACAACGATGCAGTTCATCTCTACAGTGCTTGGGATTTTCTTTATCGTAGTAGGAATTGTAAAAGTAATCAACTATTTTGTATCCAAGGGAAATTCTACTTTATTTACCAATGACATTGCTTGGGGGCTTATTGCCGTTATCTTAGGATTAGTAACCATCGTTTATAGCAGTACAATAGAAAATATTTTTAGAATTATGATTGGAATATGGATTATCTATAGCGGATTTACAAGATTTACCCTATCTTTCCAAATTAAAAATGTAAATGATAAAATTTGGGCATTAGTACTTGTATTAGCAGTATTAATGGTAATAGGAGGATTATATGTTACTTTCTATCCAGGAGCATTAGTTGTAACACTAGGCGTTATTTTACTCATCTATGCAATTATGGATTTAATTGAAAGTTTTATCTTTATGAGAAATGTAAAAGACATTTATTAAAAATAGAGAAAGGGGGAGTTCATAGAGCTCTCCTTTCCTTTTCTATTAAGATATTATTAAAAATTTAGCAAAAAGCTTTTCTTTTTGAGTAATATATTATATAATAAGTGAGTAATTTTGTAGAAAGCGACAGATAGAAAAATAGGACTAGGTTGTAAGAAACAATTAAAGTTACAAAGAGAAGAATCAAAGGAGGTTTATCATGGAGAGAGAAGATGATAAAACGAAAAGATATCAAATACAAAACCAAAAAACGAAAAAAACAACGAGAAAGGACAAGGAAAATAATAAAAAAGCTCACAAAAAAGGAGAAAAAGAAACAGGAACCAAAAACAAGAAAAAACATTCTAAATTAAAAAAAGCAATTTTAATTATTCTTATTATTTGTGTATTGCTAGGTTTAGCAGCAGTAGGTGTATTTGCCGCTATCTTCTTTGGCGATACTTGGAACATGACAGAAGAAGATTTAGTAATAAAAATGCAAAATTCAATTACTTATGATAAAGATGGAAATCAGTTACATGAATTAAGTGGAGAGGAAAATCGAAAAATTATTCCTTTATCGGAAATGGGAGAATACATTCCAAAGGCTTTTGTTGCGATTGAGGACGAAAGATTTTACGAGCATAGTGGAATTGATATTTACAGAACAGCGGGAGCTATTTTCACTTATATTATTAATGGTGGAAATTCTTCTTTCGGAGGAAGTACCATTACCCAACAATTAGTAAAAAACTTAAAAGAAGATGATGATGACAGTATTGCAAGAAAAATTAGAGAGTGGTCTCGTGCTTATAAAGTAGAACAAATGCTATCAAAACATCAAATTTTAGAATTATATCTAAATGAAATATTCATGGGTGGAACTACTTATGGAGTAGAAAGTGCAGCTAAATACTATTTTAGCAAGTCAGCAAAAGATTTAAGTATTGCAGAATCGGCTTTCTTAGCTGGAATCAACCATTCACCAAATAGTTATAATCCATTTGGAGAAGATGATAATGCAGATAGGATTAAAACAAGAACCGAAACCGTATTAGGCAAAATGTTAGAAGTAAAGGATGAAAACGGAAATACTTATATTAACCAAGAACAATACGATGAAGCAATGGCAGAAGTAGAAAAAGGATTAAAGTTTAAAGAAGGAAAGTTTACTAGCAATGAGGATTTATCTTTCTTAGAAGTAGATGCAATCAAACAAGTAGTGGAAGACTTGATGGAAGAATATGGAATGGATAAAGAAGCAGCAGAAGCCAGAGTATATAACAATGGCTACCGCATTTATACAACGCAAGATAGTGATGTGCAAGACATCATGGAAGAAGAATATTTGAAAGAAAGATATATTAAAGAGGCAACTGATGAAGATGCGGCAGAAGGAGCACATTCACAATCAGGAATGGTAATTATTGACCATACAAATGGGCAAGTTGTGGCAGAAGTTGGAGGTCTTGGCGACGATTCTCCAACGTATGGAACTAACAGAGCAACATCAATGGTAAATGGAGGAAGGCAAGCAGGTTCTTCTATTAAACCATTAGTTGCAGTAGCACCAGGACTAGAACAAGGAATTATAACTGCATCTACAGTATATGATGACTCTTATACAGTTTTCCCAGGAGGTTATGACCCTAAAAACTCAACTGGTTATGGAGGATTAATTACGGTAAGAAAAGCAATCGAAAAATCTTCTAATATCGTAAATATTAAGATACTATCCAATGTAGGAGTTAGCAATGGTATAGAATTTTTAAATGAAATTGGAATGACACAATATAACGAAGATGATTATGAATTAACATTGGTTTTAGGTGGTACTAAACACGGAACAACCCCATTACAAATGGCAGCAGGATATGCTATGATTGCCAATGGAGGAGAATATATTGAACCTACTTTCTATACAAAGGTAGAGGATGCAAATGGAAATGTTATCTTAGAAGCAAAACAAGAAACCAAAAGAGTAATGACTGAGGGAAATGCATATATTTTAACAAGTATTCTAGAATCACCTATTACAGGAGCAAATGGAACAGCAAGAGCAATTTCAATATCTGGAATGGATGTGGCTGCAAAAACAGGTACAACCAATGATATGTATGATAGATGGCTTTGTGGCTTTACTCCATATTATACAGCAGCAACTTGGTTTGGCTATGATATGCCAGAAACCATTGAAGGGTTCCTAGATTACAATCCTGCACTAGCAATTTGGGATGCAGTTATGTCAGATGTGCATGAAGATTTAGAATCTGCTACTTTTGAAAGACCAAGCAATATTGTAAAAGCTAAAATTTGCTTAGGCTCGGGAAGAGCAGCAACTGATGAATGTACCAGAACTTATACAGAAGAATTTGTTTCTGGAACAGTACCAGGAAAATGCGAGGGACACAAAAAAGTAGAAATTTGTAAAGAAACAGGAAAATTAGCAACAGAATTTTGTCCAGAAACGGAAGAAAAAACTTACTTGTCAACACCAGAAAAAGAGGTGAACCCAAATTGGGAAACGAGTGCAGGAGACAAATATGAAGAAATAACCGAAACTTGTGACAAACATACAGAAGAAACAATGGCTGTTAAAGTAATTAATGTAGTTGGTGTAACAGAGGCAGAAGCGAGAAGAGTGTTAAGTGGACTTAATATTCGTATTGTAACAGATACAGACACTTCAAAAGCAGATGGTGTTGTTTTAAGTCAAAGTATAAAAGCAGGTACAATGGCTAAAAAAGGAGATACCATTACTCTTACCATCAATAGATTACCGGATGAGCCAGATCCAGAGGAACCAACCAATGAGATTCCACCACAAAATGAGGTGGTAGAGGAACCAAATGATGTGGTAGATACGAACACGGTAGTGGATACCAATACCGTTGTTCCTTAGGAGCTAAGATGCAGTTAAAACAGAATGGAGGATTGGAATGCAGGTAAAATTATATAATACATTAACAAAGCAAAAGAGTGACTTCGTTCCCTTACAGGGGAACGAAGTTAGAATGTATTCTTGCGGACCAACAGTGTATAGTTATGCCCATATTGGAAATTTTAGGACTTATGTTTTTGTAGATACACTTAGAAGAATGTTGGAATATAATGGTTATACGTTAAAGCATGTTATGAATATTACAGATGTAGGGCACCTAGAATCCGATGCGGATGAGGGCGAAGACAAAATGGAAAAAGCAGCAAGAAAAGAAAATAAAGATCCTTATGAAATTGCAAAATTTTATACAGAAGCTTTTTTCAAAGATATGGATAGTCTCCATATTGAAAGACCAGAAATTATTGCAAAAGCAACAGACCACATTGGGGAAATGCTAGAGTTTGCTAAAAAGATTGTAGAAAATGGTTATGGCTATGAAACTAGTAAAGGAATTTATTTTGATATTTCAAAATTAGATAAGTATCCTGTTCTTTCGAATCGAAATGTGGAAGAACAAATTGCAGGAGCAAGAGTAGAGGTTGACCCAGAAAAACGAAATCCTTATGATTTTGCTATATGGATAAAAGCACCAGAAAATCATATTATGAAGTGGGATAGTCCATGGGGGTTGTCGTATCCGGGATGGCATTTAGAATGTTCTGCAATGTCTCAGAAATACTTAGGAGAAGTATTTGATATTCATACAGGAGGGGTAGACCATATACCAACCCATCATGAAAACGAAATTGCGCAAAGTAAAGGTGCTTGCGGAAAAATTCCTGCCAAAATATGGATGCATGGTGAGTTTTTGCTTGTGGATGGCGGAAAAATGTCAAAAAGCCTAGGAAATGTATATACCATTACCAATCTGCAAGAAAAAGGAATAGAGCCATTAGCGTATAAATTATTTTGTTATACAGCCCATTATCGAACAAAGCTAAATTTTACGTTTGAAGGAGCAATGGCTTCACAGAAAGCATTAAATCGATTACGTGAGAGCTTTTTAAAACACCAAGCAGGAAACGAAGAAATTGAAGATAGTAAAATAGCAGAATATAAAGAGAGATTTTTAACAGCAATTAATGATGACTTAAATATGCCACTTGCAATGGGAGTGGTATGGGAAGCCGTAAGAGAAGAAAAAAAATCTCCAAAAATTGCAGAATTGTTACGCGATTGCGATAAGGTTCTAGGGTTAGACTTAGCAAATGCAGAGCGTTATTTGCAAGCACAAACACAAATAGAAATCCCAGAAGAGATATTAGAGCTACTAGAAAAAAGAAAAAAAGCAAGAGAAGATAAGAATTGGGAATTATCGGATCAATTGCGAGACGAATTGCGAGAAAAAGGATATATTGTAAAAGACACCAAGGAAGGAATGACATTGGAAAAAGTATAGCACCCAAAAAGCATAGTTTTTAGGGCGCATGGCGAAGGGAGCACAAAAGTGGAAGGAAAAAAACTTTCTTTTTTCAAAAAAGTAAAATTAAGTATATTGGATTTTGATGGCTATCAAAATTTAGCAGCAGAGAAAATAAGCAGAACAATAGGTTATCTTGTTTTAATAATGTTATTATTTAGTGTTGTAATTTCTGCAACCTATACTTTTAAAGGGTATCAATTAGTGAATCAAGTGAAGGACTATATTTCCACAGAGATAGCCGAAATCCAATATGAAAATTACGAATTAACTATTATACCAAATAGTGGAGAAGCGGTAACAGAGATTAATGTAGAGGATGTTTTTCCGTTTAAAATAATTCTTAATACGCAAGAGATAGACGAGGAAAAAATTCAAGAGAGCATCGACCAACTGGCGAAAGAAGAAAATGCGCTTCTATTATTAAAGGACAGGCTTGTTTTGAAAAGTGAAATTTCAACAAAATTACTAGAAACATCGTATAAAACTATTTCAGAAACGTATACTATTAATAAATTGGACAAGGATGAAACTTTAGCTATTTTATCTGGGCCTCTTGTACATCAATTTATGCTACTATTTTTTGTTACAGCAATTTTTTATATGTTTATCTTATATTTTTCGAGTATATTGGTAGACATTTTGTTACTTTTTGTGTTAGCTTATATTGTAACAAGAATTGCAGGATTAAGGCTAAAGTATAGTGCTATTTATAATATTGCAGCTTATTCTCTAACTTTACCAGTTCTTTTAAATATACTTTATTTTGTGGTAAATGCATTTACTGGATTTACAATTCGCTATTTCCAAATTATGTACACCGCGGTTGCATCCATTTATATTATAACAGCAATTCTCATGATTAAATCGGATGTAATAAAACAACAAGTGGAATTAAATAGAATTTTAGAAGAACAGGAAAGAGTAAGACAAGAATTAAAAAGACAAGAGGAAGAAAAGAAAGAAAAAGAGGAGCAGGAAAAAAGAGAAAAAGAAAGAGAAAAGCAGGAAAAGGAAAAACAGAAAGAAGAAAAAAAGAAAAAAGAAGAAGGCAATTTAGGAAAGCAACCAGAAGGAGATAATGCGTGAGTTTTTGCTTGCTTCTAAAAGATGAAACAAAGTGCAAAGTTCTGCAATAATAATAAAAAGAATTAATCGAAGGGAGATAAAAATGGACGAAAAGCAAAAAGACAAAGAAAAAAATAATAAAAAGCAATACGTGCTACTTGCAGTGCTTGTATTATTAACCATTGTTTTGGCCGTAATGATTTATTTTATTGTAACAGGGGAAGAAGATACCACCAATGAAAAAGAAATGGCATATACAGAGTTAATTCACCAAATTGATGACGGAAATGTCGAAAAGATTGAAATGACGGTAGGAAGTACAACTGCTAAAGTTACTTTAAAGGATGAAGAAGAGGAAAAAAGTGTTATTATTCCAAGTACGCAGGCATTTGTGGAATTGGTACAACAAAAAGTAGAAGAGGGTAGCGAAATAGAATTTAATCAAAAGCCAACGAATGTTTTTGTTACTATTTCATCAACATTATTTTCTTTATTACCAACCTTATTATTAATTGCTCTTATTATATTGTTCTTTAAAATGCAAGGACTAGGAGATAAAGGAAAAGTATATGATAGTGAGACAACGAAATCAAAAACAAAATTTGAAGATGTGGCAGGATTAGAGGAAGAAAAACACGAAATGATAGAGATTGTTGACTTTTTAAAGAATCCAGAGAGATTCAATAAAATGGGAGCAAGAATACCGAGAGGTGTTTTACTTTGTGGACAACCAGGTACTGGAAAAACCTTAATTGCAAAAGCTATTGCAGGAGAGGCAAATGTACCTTTTATTTCAATGAGTGGTTCTGAATTTATTGAAATGTTTGCAGGTTTAGGAGCTTCTCGTGTAAGAAAATTATTTGAGAAAGCAAAGAAAATTTCACCATGTATCATTTTTATTGATGAAATTGATGCCATTGGTTCTAGAAGAAATAGTAGTGGAGGGGCAGAATCGGAAAACAATCAAACCTTAAATCAATTATTAGTAGAAATGGATGGATTTGATACCGATGAAACCATTATTGTCCTTGCTGCAACTAACAGACCAGAAATGTTAGACAAAGCTTTATTACGTCCAGGAAGATTTGACAGAAGAATTACTATTGGACTTCCAGATATGCGCGGAAGAGAAGCAATTCTTCGTATTCATGCAAAAGACAAGAACTTTGCTGGAGACGTAGATTTAAAAAATATTGCAGAAGATACAGCCGGATTTACAGGAGCGGATTTGGAAAATATTCTAAATGAAGCAGCTATTATTGCTACCATTAATGAACATGAAGCCATTACGAATAAAGATATAGAAGATGCTGTTAAGAAGGTAACCGTTGGACTAGAAAAACAAAGTAGAGTTATCTCTGAAAAAGATAAAAAACTTACTGCTTATCATGAAGCAGGCCATGCCATTGTTAGTAGCCAGCTAGAAACCCAAAAAGGAGTAAAAGAAGTATCGATTATTCCAAGAGGAGTAGCAGGTGGATACACAATGTATAAATCGGATGAAGACAAATATTACATTTCAAAAACAGAAATGGAAGAGAAATTAGTAGCATTACTAGGAGGAAGAGCAGCAGAAAAAATTGTATTAAACGATATTTCTACGGGAGCAAGCAACGATATCGAAGTAGCTACGGATATTGCTAAAAACATGATTACGAAATATGGAATGAGTGAAACCTTAGGCCCAATTTCCATTAACACAGAACAAGATCCATATGAATTACAATTATTAGGTGAAAAATTTGGAGATGCAATTGGAGCAGAAGTAAAAATCTTATTGGATAATGCATACACAACCGCTCAAAAACTAATTATTGAAAATAGAGACAAATTAGATAGAGTAGCACAAGCATTATTAGAAAAAGAAGTTATTTCAGCAGAAGAATTCCAAAAACTAATCAAATAGGTGTAATTTGGGGACAGGCGTTTTTCTCTACTTTTTTCCAATTTAGGGACAGGCCTTTCTGCCTACTTATTTTCGATTGGTGAAAGTTTAAGAATATGGAACCTTAAAACGATAGGAAATTAGTCCTATCGTTTTTTGTATGGAATAGAATATTAATTAAACTGCAATTTTATAAGAATACTAGTTGTAAAATAATTGACTTTTTGTTATGATAAAGAAAAAATGACGAGACCTAACAATGAATCTTCGGAAAGGAAGGAGAGAAAGAATGGAAATAATTTTAGGGAAAACAGCAGGTTTTTGTTACGGTGTAAAAAACGCGGTAGAAAAAGCGGAAACGTATGCAAAACAACAAAAAGTAAAAAGTATTTTTTGTTTAGGAGAATTGGTCCATAATAGACAAGTAATAGAAAAGCTGGAACAAGAGGGTATTAAATTTATTAACATATTGTCCGATATAGAACAGGATAAGAGAAAAAACGAAGAAAAAGAAGATAAAATAGTAATAATAAGGGCACATGGGGAACCAAAAACGACTTATACTTTTTTAGAGGAACGCAATATAGAAGTATTGGATTTGACTTGTCCCAATGTATTAGCGATTCATCGCATTGTAGAAGAATATTCAAAACAAGGTTGGTATATTTTTTTAATAGGAGATAAAAAACATCCAGAAGTAATTGGAACCGCTGGTTTTAGCAATGGACAGTGTTCTATCATTGAAGTGGAAGAAGATATCGATAAGGCTTTGGAAGAAGTAAAAAACAGTAATTTGCATAAATTATTAGTTGTAGCACAGACTACTTATAGTTTAGAAAAGTTTAATAAAATAGTGGAAAAGATTAGAGTAGCAGATACAAAAGGAATAGTGGAAAATTTAGAAATCAAAAATACGATATGCAATGCTACGAAATTAAGACAAGAGGAAACAGAAGAATTAGCCAAAAGAGTAGATTCCATGATAATCATTGGGGGAAAGAATAGTTCTAATACGAAGAAGCTATATGAAATTTCCGCAAAGGAATGTGAAAAGGTAGTTTTAGTAGAAAATGTAAAAGAATTAGAAGAGGCTAAAGAAAAAATAGGAAAAGAGGGTAAAGTAGGCGTTATGGCGGGAGCTTCTACGCCAAAGGAGAGTATAGAAGAGGTTATCCAATTTTTACGTGACTTAAAGTAGAAAAAAACAAAAAGCAGTAATGAAAAATGTTCACACGAAATTCACAAAAGTTCGGATACAAACTAATTGACTTTGCTTGATATTTGGAGTATAATTAGTTACTGCTTAGGTTAGTTATTGAGAGATAGAAGAAAATCTTTTATCGTATAAGAAAGACTTAAAAAAAGGAGACAAAAAGGCCTGTCCCCAAATTGGAAAAAAGTAGAGAAAAAGGCCTGTCCCTAAATTGGACTAAAGGAGGAAAGTATGTTAAAGGTATTGAAGAATTTAAAAAATTCATGGGTATCTGTGGTAATTATCGTAGTTTTGCTATGTATTCAAGCGGCTACGGATTTAGCCCTTCCCGATTATACTTCTAAGATTGTAAATGTGGGAATACAGTATGGTGGTATTGAAGAGCCAGTTCCAGAAGTAATAGCGGAAGAAGAAATGGAAAATATATTGTTTTTCGCAGAAGAAGATGAAGCAATATTAGAAAATTATGAATTGGTAGAAGAAGAACCAACTTCCCATCAAGAAAAAGTAATTAAAAAATATCTTGGAAAAGATTACAACACAGAAGAAAACGAAATTTATGTATTAAAAGATTTAGAAGAAGAACAGCTAGAACAATTAACAGGCTTGATTGCAGAGCCTTTAGTGGAATATAGTGCTGTTACGAATAATGAGACTGCAAATCAAATAAAAGAGCAGTTATTGCAAAATATGCCAGAGGAACAACAGGCTACAATTGCTAATTGGAGTGTGTTAGACATTTTGAAGCAAATGCCAGAAGCACAAAGAGATGCAGTACTAGAAAAATTTACGGGTTATATTTCTCAATTAACGGACTCGGTAAAAGAGCAAGCTGCGATAGC
>CALXKT010000009.1 GCA_944388985.1 uncultured Clostridia bacterium
TGGTACTTACTGTTACTCATTCTTGTTTAGATTTAATTATAAAAGCAGAAATGGATTAGAGAGTGAAATGTCAGCTCCATCAATTATTAAAGCAACTGTAGCTTATCAGAATGTTTTAAGTGCTGAAGAAATAGCTAAAAGAACAGAGTTAATAGTAGACAAACAAGAACAAACAATAACTGGAATTATAGAGAACCAAGGAGATTACGAAGAACAGTTGTCGCGAGTAGAGCAAAGAGTAGATGGAATAGAACAAAGTGTTCAAGACGTAGTCGATTATAAAAGAGAAGTACAAGGCACAACGCAAATACATTTAGAAGATGCAGGAGAGACAGACATACTTGAATTAGAAATAAAAGGGAATAAAACATACCCAACAAATATGTATCCACGGAGAAGACGTGTTTCCTAGCGAAAATATATACCCAAACATGGAGGTGATATAGATGCAATACAAGATAATAGTAGATAAACAGCCGATGACAAGCCCTAGTGATGAGAAAAAAGAATATGTGATAGACATAGAAGAATTACGAGTAAAGGGCAATATATATGATAGTTTAAATATAGAAATGGATAGAACGTACGTAACAAGACGACTTAGTTTAAGCGAATATGGTGTATTAACTGTATTAGATACACCAATCGTAGAAGAATTGACAGACTTAGATATAAAACTATTCGAGGGAGACAATTATATTTACTTATCAGATATGGAAAGTAATTATTTTTATGCAGAATATGTTGTGAAAAATGATTTTACAAATATTTTTCCTTCTAAGGCGGAAATGAACAGTTCTATAAATCAAACTGCGCAGAGCATTGAACTTAGTGTTAATCAAAAATTAGAAAATTACTCTACAACAGAAGAAATGAATGCTACTATAACCGCAAAAGCAGATGAAATCAACATAGAAGTATCAAAAAAAGTAGATGACGAGGAATTAACAGGAGCTAATATAACTTTAAGAATAAATGAAGATACAAGCGAGGCTACAATTAACGCAGACAAGATTAATATAAATGGTGTAATATCTGCAAATGGAAATTTTGAAGTTGATACAGATGGAAATATGAGTTGTAATAATGGAACTTTTACTGGCGGAAAAATAACATTAGAAGCAGACGAACAAGACTCAAGTAAGTTTAGAATTGTATCTACTGACGAAGAAAAAGAATTTTTTGTGACTTCTGAATATCTTTGGCTGGGAGCCTTTCAAAAGAGTTGTTCAATAAATACGTCTCTTACAAATCCGGTTTTACAATTAACAGACAGGTCTTATAACAGTACTAGGGTTGCATCAAATGGAATCACTACTCCAAGTGTAGCTCAAACATCCCTTGAAAGTATAAAGAAGAATATTTCCAAATTTAACAAGAATGCAACAGACATAATAAATAATTCTGACATTTATGAATATAACCTAAAATCAGATAAAGACACTGACAAAAAAATAATAGGTTTTATCATAGGAGATAAATATAGAACACCAGATGAGGTTATATCAAAAGACGGACAAGCAGTAGCTTTGTATAGTGCAATAGGAATACTCTGGAAAGCATTTCAAGAACAATCTAAACGAATAGAAGAACTAGAAAAGGAGGTACGTCATGGATAAGATACCTTTTCAAGATGGAACAAAAACGCAAGAAGCGTACGTCACGGTTAACGGACAGAATTATAATGTAACGCCAGCAGTATGGAGTGGAAATACACCTTTATCTGCCTTTAATTTAAATAAAATGCAAAATAATATAGAAACAGCAATAGAGAATATAATAGATGTTATTTATCCAATTGGCTCGATTTATATTAGTGTTAATAGCGTAAATCCTAGCGCATTATTTGGCGGAACATGGGAAGCTTTTGCTACTGGAAGAACGTTAGTTGGCATTGATACATCACAGACTGAATTTAATACGGTACAAAAAACAGGTGGAGAGAAAACGCATGTATTAACAACAAACGAAATGCCATCGCATACGCATACTCAAAACCCACATAGTCATGACGATATTCGAGATAATAATAACAATCGTATTACTTATGTAACTGGAAATACAGCAAATTATAGAGTTTTAAATCAAACTCAACAAGGTAATGCAAGTGGATCTTGGAGAATGAAAACATCTGAAACAACAGCAATAAACCAAAACACTGGCGGAGGACAGGCACACAATAACTTGCAACCTTATATCACAGTATATATGTGGAAAAGAACTGCCTAGAAAGGAGGAAAATATGTCACTATTAACAGATTTTTTAAAATTATTCAAATGGAACACGTCAGATGCAGACGATTTAGAAGAAGAGTTCGATATAGATACAAGTATGAATAATAACTGGGACAAGCTAGACGAAGCAATAGAAGACTTAGATACAAACAAAGTCGACAAAGTAGATGGCAAAGGATTGTCTACAAACGACTTTACAAACGAATATAAAGAAAAATTGGAAGAACTTAACAATTACGACGATACAGAAATAATGCAAGACATAGAAGATATACAAGAAGAGCAAACTACGCAAAACACAGAAATAAAAGAATTACAAGACAGATTACAACAAACACAAAATGCACTAATAAACGAAACCACCGACGAAGCAACAAGTTTGCATGTGACTAATTCAGCTGAGTTGCCTGCTAAGTTGAGTGTGAGGGGAAATCATAAGCAAGAGACGAGAAGCGGAAAGAACAAGCTGTTATGTACTGAAAGTAACTATACAAAAAATGGAGTAACTGTTGCTAGTGTAGGTAATAAAATTACTGTAAAAGGAACCGCAACAGCAGGTTTTAGTATTTCTCTATATTCAAAGGACGACAACCTCGGGAGGCTTGATGTGGAATTAAATAAAACATACATTGAAACAGTAATAACTGATGGAACTTTCAATGGCAACATTGAACTAAATATAGCCAACAGCATTAATAACTACTATTCACAAGTAAAACCTCAATCTAATCAAACAAAATCAGTAGAGAAATTATACGACTCTGAAATCACTAAGATTTTCTTATGGATATCAGAGGGAGTCACTTTAGATTGTACTTTTTATATTCAAATTGAAGAGGGAACAGAATTTACCAGTTTTGAGGAGTATGGTGTCATGCCTAGCATAGACTATCCTAGCGAAATTGAAGCAGTTGGTAATAACGTAAATATTTTTGATGGAGAGACTGAAGATGGTGGGTATAATAATGTTAATGGTCAAGAAATGGTTGCTAGTAATACTATACGAAATTCTAATCCTATCAATGTAAAAGGCTTAGATACAATAATGTTTTCGTGCGACGGAGAGGGCATCGCAGTAAATGTATTTGAGTATACAGAAGATATGAGCTATACAAAAATGACATTTAATGCAGTTAACAATCCATTTTCATTAAATGAAAATACAGCCTTTATTAATTTTTCAAGAAGTAGTAATATCGACGTAAGCAAAATACAAATACAAAAAGGTGATTTTATAACTCCGTATGGCTTTGGAGGAGAGAAAATAAAGAAGATAAATAAAAACTGGGCTGAAATAGATACTCCTCGTACGGTAGAACGTGGTGGATTAAGTATAACACTTGATGATGAAGGTGTTTTTACAATAAATGGGACGGCTACTTCAAATATCTATATGAATTTAATTAATATACAAGAATATCAGAGTGCAACTCTAACTAATTATAAATTACCATTAAAAAATTATAAGGCATATTTTGATTTAATTTCAAAAAATAATTCAGCTGTTTCCGAAAGCAATGGTGATACATCTTTTCATATAAGAAACTTTGCATCTAGCAGTACAGGAGAACAAGCTACAACATATTGCGCATTTAGTAGGTTAATCACAGGAAATATAGGAGTACAAATAAAAGATTGTAATATAACAGAAAATAGAGTTGTTGCTTATCTATATGTTTTAAATGGTGTTAAGCTAGACAATTTTAAATTTAGATTTGCATTATACAATGAAGATGAAACAGATACAACTTATGAAAAGCACGAAGAGCAAAGCTACATTTTGCCAATTCAGCAAGAAATGCTACAAGGCGATTACTTCGTAAAAGAGGATGACGGCTGGAAAGAAGTGCATGGTTTTGATTATATTAATACAAAAAATGCAGAAACTTTAGAAGTGAATTTATCGACTAGTACTCCACAAGCAGAGGGATTTTATAGATACAATATCAATTTAGGGCTAAATAATCGAAAGAGTGGTTGGGATTTGAAGTTGATTTGCACTCATTTCGAAAATGCTAATGTTCGTTGGAATACTACTTTAGATGGTATTTGTGGCTGGGAAAATGATTATAACCTATGTATAGGAACACACGATGAGAATTATAACACTACAGAAAGTATGAAAACATTCTTACAAAATAATGATGTAGGAATTTACTATGAACTAGCCACTCCAACCAAACTAGCATGTACAGAAGCACAGTCAGAGGTGCTAGACCAACTAAGGAAACTAGAACTTTTCAAAGGCACAAACAACATAATAACAGCAGAAAACTTAGCACTGTTACAAATGACATATACAGTAGATATGAAAGCTTACATAGATAGTAAGATAGGAGGCGAAAGCTAAAATGGAAAATATAAATATATTGCAGATAGTGCTAGGTTCACTAATTCCAACCATAATTGGAGCAGTGATTGGGTTTTTAGGAACTAAATTAAAAAAGAATAAAAAGAAAGATTTAGCAATTGAAGAAGCAGTACAAGCTCTTTTAAGAAACGAATTAATACGAAGATATAGAGAATATAAAGCAAAAGGCGAAATGACAATTTTAGATAGAGAAAATATAGAGGCAATGTTTAAGCAGTATAAAAACTTAGGTGGAAATGGAACAGTAAAAGAACTCATGGACGAGCTATTAGAAGTTCCAACAAAAGTAATTTATGAAGGAAGGAGGAACTCATAATGGAAATAACATACGTAATTATAATAGCAATAATAGCATACATCTGTGGAGCTATAACAAAGATATTCATAGATGAAATACCTAATAAATTTATACCAATACAAAACGTTGTTATAGGTTTAATAAGTGCAGTTATATGCTATTTTACAGGCATAGAGCCTAATTTATTACAAGCGATAGTATTATGTTTAGTAGCTTGTATGGGTGCAGGTGGAATCGCAGATTTAATTAATATTAAAAACAAGGAGGAGTAAACATGGAAGAGGAAGAGGTAGTACTAACCGAAGAGCAAGAAAAAGAATTTACTAACGGAAAGGGTGAAGTAAATGAGTAATTCAAGTTTAATAACAGCAACATATAAGGCACATAGTAATAATTATTCTACAGGAAGAAGTGGAAGAAAGATAGAAAAAGTCACGATACATCACATGGCAGGTGTGCTTACAGCAAAACAATGTGGTTCTATATTCCAAGATGGAAACAGACAAGCTTCTAGCAATTATGGAATAGGAAGAGATGGAGAGATAGCATTGTTTGTAGATGAAGCAAATACATCTTATGCAGATGCAAATTGGGATAGTAATTGTAAGTCAGTTACTATAGAATGTTCTAATAATAAAACAGGTGGAGATTGGACAGTTAGTGATAAAGTATTAAATTCTTTAATTAAACTAATTGCAGATATATTCAAAAGAAATGGAATTAAGACAGCTATAAAAGGTGAGACAATCACTTGGCATAGTATGTATTCTGCAACTGCTTGTCCAGGTAATTATTTAAGAAGTAAAATAGACTATATTGTTCAAGAAGTAAATAAAAAATTGGGAAGTACAAGTAATACAGAAAATAAAAATGAAACAGAAAAAGAACATAAAATAGATGAAGATGGACTATGGGGAGAAGATACAACTATAAAAGCTCAAGAAGTTTTTAAAACAACTGTAGATGGAATGGTTACAGACCAAAGAAAAGAATATAAAGCAAAGAACCCAGGTCTAGTTTCATTTGAATGGAAAAGTAATCCAACTGGATATAGTGAATTAATAAAAGCTATACAGAAAAAAGTAGGAGCTAACGTAGATGGTTGGATCGGAACAGAAACTATCAAGAAAATGCAAAAATATTTTGGCACAGTACAAGACGGTTGTATATCAAATCCATCAGACGTTGTCAGAGCGTTCCAGAAATGGCTTAACAAACAATAATAACAAGTTATATTACTTCAATAATAAAACGGCTTAGAATTGATTTCAATGCGTCAATTTTGAGCCGTTTTTTTATTTTGAAAAAGTATTGACATTAATTGTAAAATACACTATAATAATTAAACAAAATTGACTTTTACACAAAGAAATGTTACAATTATATTACAAAAATATTACATTTGTGAATTTTTTGTAATAATAATTGCCAAAAGATAAATTCTAGTATATACTAAGCACAAATGAATATAATATAAAAGACAAGGAATTAATCCTTGCCTAACTTATCGTTTAAATTGGGGTTGCTTTTCGCAGGGCTGACCTCAATTTTTTCTTTGCTTAATTTAACAATGTATCTAAAGATACCTGCAAATCCGAGCAAAACCCCGAACGCAAAGAATGATGAAGCCAATTCCAACGCAAAGCAGAAAACTCTCCATAGCCCTCACCTCCCGCTGACAAAATTAAACTGCCTCATCAGATGCAGTATATTAGCAGTTAAAAGCTGATTAACTAGCAGTATTTAACTGCTAATTAATACACCCAAGTTGTCTAGGTGAGGGTATTTAAACGATGTACATACTATATCAAATTTTACTAAATTAATCAATACTCAAGCAAAAGAAATTTGTAGAAAAAAATCGATTACAAAAAGAACTAAGAGCTAGTTAATCTAGCTCTTTTTATAAATTGTACTTGTAAAAAAAATCAAAATATAATATAATAATTACTACAATAAAAGTAATGCAATAAGTAATGCAATTGGAAAATTTTTTAAAATTTATTTGAAATATAATTAAAGAGCGAAGTCTTGTGTTTTCAGCGTTTTAAGAGTTTGCAAATATAATGAATAAAGTTTGAAAATTAAAAACAAAGACCCGCTCCGCCAATTTTAGGAGGAAACTGTGGATAAAGAAAAAAAGAAACAAATCATAAAAATGTGTGTCGCTGTGGTAGTTTTTGCTATCATTTTATTATTAGTTGCAATTGTTATGATTCGCTATCAAGTAGAAGGTGACAAAAATATGCCATTCAACTTATCCAAAATTATTTTAATCAGTACAGCAGAAGGAACAGAAACAGAAGGGGATAAGAAGTGGAATTTTACAGTTTATCAAAATAACGATGTTTACCTTTATTTTGATAAAAACGAAGAATATTGGGGCGAAGAAAAAAATATCGAGAGTGTAAAAATAGAAAATATTCAAATTTCAACAGCACCAACCAAAGGAGAAGTAAAAGTATATATGCCAAACAGTGTAGATGGCAGATTATACAGTTACGATGAGGAATATTTGGTAAATGGTTCATTAGAATACAAAGGAGCGGCAGAAAGCAATTCAAGAACTTTAGAAATTGGAAGCAACGGGGGAAGTGCCTTAATCCGTTTTAGTAATACTGGCCTAGGAGAATATAGTTCAGACAGTGATGAAGAAATTGTTCATGATGGAAGTCTATTAAACAAAATAGAGGTTGGATTGGATGAGATAAAGTTTGCTGTTTCGTTTGATCTAGTAATTGCAGTGGATAATTGTAGCTACAGAGCAAACATAACCTTAGATATGCCTAGTGGAGATATTATTTCTGAAGGAACTTGTAGCTTAGAAAAAACCGATATGAGTGATGTGGTTTTTCTAAGAGAGTAAAAAACTAAAAAATGTAAAATAACTCTTGCGAAATATAAGAAAAAAGTATATAATACAAATGGTATGAGAACTTTAACTATTGTATGGAGGGGACCAACAAGAGCCTGTGAACCTTGTCAGGTCCGGAAGGAAGCAGCAATAAGCAGTCCCTCTTGTGTGGAAACTTCCATAGAGTAGTTAAAGAAAACTCACACCATTTTTTAAAGATAGAGGGTGATATAGGTTGTCATATACAGCACTATACAGAAAATTTAGACCTTTAACATTTAGCGAAATGGTAGGCCAGGAGCACATTACCAGAACACTAAGAAACCAAGTAGTAGCAGGAAGAGTAGGACATGCTTATCTATTTAATGGAGGAAGAGGAACGGGTAAAACAAGTGCGGCAAAAATTTTGGCGAGAGCAGTAAATTGTTTAAATCCAAAAGATGGAGAACCTTGTAATGAATGCGAGATTTGCAAAGCAGCGTTAGCTGGCTCACTAACAGATATTGTAGAAATGGATGCAGCATCTAACAATAGTGTAGAGGATATTCGTTCTATCCGTGAAGAAGTAAATTTTTTGCCTACGGTTGCCAAATACAGAGTTTATATTATTGATGAGGTACACATGCTATCAACAGGTGCTTTCAATGCTCTATTAAAGACATTGGAAGAGCCACCAGAGCACGTTAAATTTATTTTAGCAACAACAGAACCGCAAAAATTACCAGCTACCATTTTATCAAGATGTCAACGTTTTGATTTTAAGAAAATTGCAGATGAAGATATTGTAAAACGATTAGAATTTATTGCAAAAGAAAGTAATATTGAAATTACAGAAGGAGCATTAAAACTTATTGCTATTCTCTCGGAGGGAGCAATGCGAGATGCTTTAAGCATTTTGGAAAGATGTTTGCAAGATGGCGAAACAAATATCGATGAAGACAAAATAAAAGATTTAGTAGGAATACCAAAATTAACATATATTCATGCAATTGTAAAAGCATTTATGGAGTATGATGTAGAAGCAGCAATTAAAGCTGTAGATGAGGTACTAAAAGAAGGAAAAGATTTAAATAACCTTTTATGGGAAATGATTAAATATGTAAAAGACATTTTGGTTTACAAGGCAACAGGAACGTTAACAATGTACAGCCAAGCAGAATTAGAGGAAATAAAAGCATTAGCAGACGAAACATCCAAGGAAAGACTTTTAGCGATTATCATGGATTTATCGAAATTAGAAAATGATATGAAATGGTCTACGCAGAAAAGTGTTTTATTCCAAGTAGAAATCATTAAATTGTGTAGTGAGCTTAGCATGGAAGTACCAGTAATGCCAACAACAAAAGGTGGAACTGGCTCTACGCAAGGCACAAATAAGCCAGAAAATAATATAGCAGGAGGAGTTACTTCTACAGCTGAAAAAGAGCAGGAGAACAAAAAAGCAAACAGGCCAAGTTTTGCGGAAGAAATAGCAAAATTTGGGGAAGCAAAAGGTTTGAAAAATCTTTTCAATAAACTAAAGCAAGAGGGAAAAATTATGGTATATTCCAATCTGCTAAAAGCAAAACCAATTGAATTAAATGACATGACAATTGGAATTAGTTTCCCGCAAGGCATCAATGCCTTTGGAAAATCTATTTTAGAAAAACCAGAAAATACAAATGAGTTATCTAAACTTCTTTCAATGGAATATGGACAAGAAATGAAAATAAGAATTGTTGATAATGTGGAGTCTTTACCAAAGAAAGAAGAAAAGAAAAATCAAATAGAGAGTATGGCGAATGATTTGGATATTCCTATTCATGTTATTGATGGATAAAAAGTTGAAAAATAAGAAAGGAAAGTGATTTAAAATGGCAAAAAGAGGAGGATTCCCAGGAATGGGTGGATTTGGTGGAATGAATATCAACCAATTAATGAAAGAAGCAAAAAAAATGCAATCCGATATGGAAAAATCGCAAGAGGAACTAGCAGCAAAGGAATTTGAAGCAACTGCTGGCGGGGGAGCGGTTTCTGTTAAAGTATCGGGAAGTAAAGAAATAAAGGAAATAACGATTCAAAAAGAAGTAGTAGATCCAGAAGATGTAGAAATGCTACAAGATTTAATCCTAACTTGTGTGAATGAAGCACTAAGAAAAGTGGATAGCGAACAAGCTGCATCTCTTGGAAAATACAATATACCAGGTTTAATGTAAAATAATTAAAAAACGAAATTGCTTTAAGAACATGGCTAATTCTTATTGCATAGGAAATTTCGTTAGAAATTTCCGGAGCAACAAGGTTAAGTTACCTTGGGCCGTGCATATTCGCGAAGCGAAATGCACATATGGCGAAGCCACTTTTCTTATTAGTTACGAATTGCAACAAGAAAGAGGAAAAAGAAATGTCATATTATTCACCATCGATTGAAAAATTAATTGAAGCATTTGAAAAGCTACCAAGTATAGGAAACAAAACAGCAGCGAGATTAGCATTTTATATACTAAATGCTAGCAAAGAAGAAACAGATGAATTTATTACTGCTATCCAAAATGCAAAGCAGAATTTAAAGTATTGTTCAAAATGTTTTAATATATCGGATACCGACCCATGCGAAATTTGTGCAAACCCAATGCGAGACCAGACAACGATTTGCGTAGTAGAAGATGTAAAGGATGTTGTAGCTATGGAAAGAACTCACGAGTTTAAAGGAGTTTATCATGTATTACATGGTAGTATTTCTCCAATGAATGGAGTTGGACCAGATGATATTAAGATAAAAGAACTACTTGCAAGATTGATGGGAGGAGACGTAAAAGAAATTATTTTAGCTACTAACCCTAGAGTAGAAGGCGAAGCAACCGCGATGTATATTTCAAAATTAGTAAAACCACTTGGCGTTAAAGTAACAAGAATTGCACATGGCATTCCAGTAGGTGGAGACTTAGAATATACTGATGAAGTAACCCTTTCCAAAGCATTAGAGGGTAGACGAGAACTTTAGCATATAATCACGAGGAAAAATTATCTAAATGGTTCATAAAAACCTCCCTTTTATTATATGTGGGAGGCTACTTTTATGTGCAAACACAGAGCGATAGGAATTTTGTGAGAAAACAACAAAAAAATACTCGGAATTTTGTGAAAAAAACTATTGAATAATAATGGAATTTTGTGATATAATATAAAAGGATGGTGAAAAAATATGGAACTCTTAAAAAGAAAAATTGATAGTTACTTAATAGAATGGAAAAATAATCCAGAAAGAAAACCTCTTATTGTCAAGGGTGCTCGTCAAATAGGAAAGACCGAATCAATTCGAAATTTCGCCAAAAACAACTATGAAAATGTAATAGAAATAAACTTTGTACTTCAAAAACAGTTTAAAGACATTTTCGATGATGGATTTGAAGTAGATAATATTATAAAAAACATATCCTTAAGAAATCCAAATTTAGAGTTTACGCCACACAATACATTAATTTTCTTTGATGAACTACAAGATTGCATCAACTGTGCGACTGCATTAAAATCCTTTAATCAAGATGGTAGATACGATGTTATTTGTTCTGGCTCATTAATGGGAATAAATTATAATGAAATTGAATCAAATAGTGTAGGAAATAAAGAAGATTATGAAATGTATTCATTGGATTTTGAAGAATTCCTTTGGGCAAAAGGATATAAAGAAGAACAAATAGAAAAATTATATGAAAATATGAAAAATTGTGTTCCTCTTTCACAAACGGAACTATCTGTTATGTTTAATAATTTTAAAGAATATATGATAATTGGAGGAATGCCAGCGATAGTCAACTCTTTTGTTAAGAACAATAACTATAGTGGAACCTTGAAAATGCAAAAACAAATACTTTTAGATTATGAGGAGGATATTACAAAATATGCTGGTGGATTAGACCATGCAAGAATTCTAAATGTTTATAGAAAAATTCCAGTATTTTTAGGAAATGAAAATAAAAAGTTCCAAATTTCCAAAATAGAACATGGGGCAAGAAACAGAGAATATGCTGGTACATTAGATTGGTTAAATGATGCAGGAATAATAAATATATGTTATTGCTTAGAACAGCCAGCACTTCCTCTCGGCGGAAATTATAATCCAGATAATTTCCGAGTTTACTTTCGAGATACTAGTTTGCTAATTGCTTCACTAGATGAAGAAGCACAAGAAGATTTAAGAAATAATAAAAATTTTAATACGTATAAAGGAGCAATTTATGAAAATATTGTGGCAGATATGCTTGTAAAGCAAGGATATAAATTATACTTTTATAAAAACGAAAAGGGCAGTATTGAAATGGACTTCTTTGTAAGAGATAAAAACTCTTTAATACCAGTGGAAGTAAAAGCAAATGATGGTGCTACTATTTCTTTGAACAAATTGATAGACGACAATCAATATAAAGATATAAAATATGGAATAAAATTAGGATATAAAAATATAGGATTTAATGGTAAGTTCTATACATTTCCATATTTCTTAGCATTTTTATTAAAAAGATATTTAAAAGAAAAATAAAATTTTATATAAATAAAACTTTGGTATAAAATATTGATTTCGCTCAAGAGTACCATGTTCTAAAATATTTAGAGCATGGTACTCTTGGGCTTTATTAAATTTGATTACAGTGAATAGAAATCAGACTCAAAACAATCTCACAAATTTCCTTGGTAGAATTCTTTTTTGCCAACAACTTCGTATTTTCTTTCATTTCATTTAGCTTTTCTGGATGTTCAAACAAACTCCTAATAACCGCATCCGGGTCATCCGATTTTTTTATCCAAACACCAACTTTATGAAACTCTAAAAAAGTAGCATTTTCTTCTTCTTGACCAGGAATAGGGTTAATAATAAGCAATGGCAAGCCGGAAGCTAGGCTCTCACTACTAGTTAGCCCTCCGGGTTTAGAAACCACAATAGATGCAATACTCATTAATTCTGGAACTTTATTAGTATAATCATAAACTTTTACCCTATCTTGTGCATGATAATTCTGAACTAATTCTAAAAAAGCAGCATTCATTTTCGGATTTTTCCCTGAAATAGCGACAATTTGGCATTGTGGTAAATTGTGGATAAGTGATCGTAAAATATCCACAGTTCTGTCTTTACCAAGCCCAAACTCGCCTCCACCAAAGAATAGAATAACAGGTTTATCTTTCATTAAACCAAATTCTTGATAAATGGCATCTTTATCAAACTTCTCAAAAAAACGGTCTGATAAAGGAATACCAGAAACATAGATTTTATTGGAATCTACTCCATATTCACATAAACTTTTTTTCATTGTTTCATTGGAAACAAAAAATGCATCGGAATATTCATGACCGACTAGCCATTGTTCATGAGGAGCAAAATCGGTCATAACGGTAACTAATTTACAATCTATTTTTCCTTTACGACGTAAATAACTTACCATTTGGCTACTAAAAGGATGTGTAGATACTACTAAATCTGGATTTTTTTCTTTAATTAAATTTTTAAGTTTTATAGCCATTACTTTATTTGTTCTGGAGCTAATATGTCCTAATACTCCCTTTTGAGAATTAGAATACACTTTTCCCCATAAATAGGGAACTTTTTTAGCCATTTCTTTGTAGGCACTGGTCGTTAATTTGTTTAGTACTTTGCTGATATATTCAATACAGTCAATCATTTCTACTTGAACATTTTGGTATTTTTCTAATTCTATTCGAATGGAATTTGCGGCAGAATAATGTCCGCCACCATATTTGGCATATAATATTAATATTTTTTTCATGTTTTCCCCTTTTAAATTATAGTATTTTTCAACTCTAGAAAAATTGTTTAATGTTTATTATTCTAAAAGATTATTTTAAAATTTAATAAAATTCGAAACCATTTTACCATAAAAAAAAGAAAAAGTCTAAGAATTAAGAATAATTTAACAAATTTTACACAAAATATGAGAAGCGTCAATAAAAAAGGAAGGATGATTTTTGTGGAAAAGATTAAAAATAAATTAATCGATTGGAAAAATAGATTAAAAGATAGACATATGCTTAGCATTATTGTAGTGCTTTTTTCCATTATTGTAATATTGGGAATTTACACCTATAAAAAGCAATTAGAATTTCGTCAAGCTTCGGAAAATTCGTATAACATGGCATTTTATGAGGTGGTAGATTATGTACAAAATGTTGAAGTGTATTTGGCAAAATCGCTTATTACAAATTCACCAGCAGGTAGTGCGGAGAGCTTAACTAATGTATGGAGAGAGGCAAATTTGGCACAAGCATATTTAGCACAGCTTCCAATCAATAGTCATGAGTTAGAAAATACAGCTAAATTTTTAAACCAAGTAAGTGATTATAGCTATTCATTATACCGTAAGAATTTAAAAGAAGAGGAACTGACAGATGATGACATGAAGAATTTAAAGGAATTGCATGAGTATAGTGTGGAATTAGAAAATACATTAAATCAATTATCTGCCGATATTAACGGAGGAAGAATAAGTTGGGGAGAGCTTACGGATAAAGGAACAGTGGCATTTGCACAACAAGTAAGCAACATTTCGCAAGACAGTTTTAGTAACTTGGAACAAACTTTCCACGAATATTCTGGTTTAATCTATGATGGAGCCTTTTCAGAACATGTCACAAGAGCAGAAAAAGTAGGCTTAACAGGAGAAAATATAGATGAGGGAACGGCACAAAATAAAGCGAAAGAATTATTTGATGAAAGTAGCATTAAAGAAATCGCTTCTTATGGAAAAAGTGAAGGAGATATTAATTCTTATAACTTTGGGATAACTTTTCAAGATGATAGCACTGCAACGGTTTCTATCTCAGAAAAGGGTGGACATGTTATCTACATGGATAAGAATAGAGAAGTAACGACTGAGGTAATTTCACAAGAAGAAGCGGATAAAAAAGCTAAAGAATACCTAGAAAATAAAGACTTTAAAAATATGAAAGAGACCTATTATCTAAAACAAATTGGAATTGTGACGATTAATTATGCATACGTACAAGACGATGTTATCATGTATCCAGATTTAATAAAAGTAAAAGTGGCATTAGATAATGGAGAAATATTAGGAATTGAAACAACAGGATATTTGAATTCGCATACAGAAAGAAAGTTAGAAGAACCAAAAGTAACAGTGGAAGAGGCAAAGGAAAGTTTGAATAAGGACTTAACCATTGAGAGCGAAGAACTTGCCGTAATCCCTACGGAGTGGAAAACAGAGGTACTTTGTTGGGAGTTTGAAGGGAATGTAGAAGGCTTAGATTTTATCGTTTATGTTAATGCCGAAACAGGAAAAGAAGAAGATATTTTAATTATAACCAACACACCAAACGGAACATTAACGCATTAGTAAAATAAAAGACTTTATATTTTTATTGTTTCTTTACTTATAAGCTTAGAATCTGATTTGATATTTTGTTTTTTTGGATATGGCTTTATCATGTCTGTTCTATATAATAGGTAGTCAACACTAGTATGGTAATAATCAGCAAGTTTTGACAAAAGCTCTAAAGGAATGCTTCTTTTATTTAGTTCATAATAAGAATAAGCGACTTGTGAAATATTTAAAAGTTTGCTTAATTCTTTTTGGGTAAGATCATGATCTTCTCTTAGACTTTTAATGCGAGTTTTCATAGGAGGTTCCTTTCATAGAAATTTTATGAATAAATTTAAAAATCGTAAAATGTTTTATGGGTCAATCGTGTCTAATGAAACATTATTTTGCAATCATAGAAATTATAGAATAAAACAAAATGTTATATTGACTTTTAAAACAAATTGTTTTATTATGGAATAAAACAAGAGAAAAAGGAGAAATTTACAATGAGGTTTAGTAAAAGGGAAAGAGGTATAACATTAGTAGCATTAATCATAACAATTGTAGTTATCATTATACTAGCAATGATAACCGTAAGCTTTTTGTTTGGGGAAAATGGACTCATAATAAAGGCACAAGAAGCTAAAAAAATGTCAGCAATAGAAGAAGTACGAGAAAAACTAGAAATGGCAACAGGAACGGCCATAATCGACGGAAAAGGTAAGACAACAATTGACGATTACTTTGAACTAATTGAAAGTGAAGGAATCATAGGAGACATAGATAGTGATACATTGGATAATGGAGATGGAACCTATGATGTAACAACAAACGAGGGATTTATTTTCCAAGTAATGCCTGTACCAGAAAAAGATAATGCAGACGATATCTTAATTGATTATGTAGGAGAAACAAATGGACTAAGAATAAAGAATGTAACTGCAACAACAACAACCAACAGTGCTACCATAGAAGTAGAAGCCGTAAATGCAGAAAATGCGACCTATAAGTATGAGTACAAAAAAGAAGGAGAAGATAGCTGGCAAATAGTAGAGGGAGAGACAGGAAGCACTTGTACCATAAACAATCTAGAAGAAAATGTAATCTACAACATAAGAGTAACGGTAGAAGTAGCAAGTGGAGGCAATAAAGGAATAGCAACAAGAGAGATAAATGTAAGAACAGGTGAAATGCCAACAGGAGCAATAACTTTTGAGCAAGAAGCATGGCAAGGAGACGGAACCGCAGGTGTAGTAGTACACTCAAGTCAAGAGGGATATACAATACAATATCAAATCGTAGCAACAGGAAGTGTAACAGATCCAGAAGAATTAGAAGAAGCAAATTGGAAACCAGTAGGAAATGGAGAGCAAATAACAGGAATACAGCATAACCAAACCGTGTATGCAAGATTATGGGATGGACATAATGGAAGTAGTTATGCTAGTGCAGATATAAAAGATACAGAAGTACCACAAGTAGACGTAACAGCAGGAGGAACCACAAGTAATAGTGTAGCAGTAAGCGTTCAAGTAAGCGATAATGAAAGCGGAATGATAGAAAGTCCAACATATACGTATAGCATAAAACAAACCGGTGAGCCAGATAGTAGCTACACAATACCAAGTGGAGCAAGTAATATAACAGCAAATAGCTACACATTTACTGGATTAACCAAAGAAACAAGTTATGATGTAAAAGTAGAAGTAAATGGAGATAAAGCAGGAAACATGGGAACAGGCTATTTACCAGATCAAACAACAGGAAGCATAACAGGTGGAGATGAAGCAATACAAACAGGAGCAATTACCTTTGGAAATACAACATGGAGTAATAACTTAGCAAGCATAACTGTAAACACAAATACAGACTATACTATTCAATATCAAGTAAATGGAACAGCAGATGATGGATGGAAACCAATAGAAAATGGAGGAACGATAGGAAACTTAAGTTACCCAAGTATGGTATATGCGAGATTATATGATGGAACGAACTTTGGACAATATGCAAGTGCAAGTATTATAGATAATACAAATCCACAAGATGCAACCATTTCATTGAGTAATACAAGCGTAACAACAGGAACGACAGTAACAGCAACAGTAACGCATAGAGATAATGAAAGCGGACCAGAAATAACACAATGTAAATATATATGGAATACATCAAGTAATAAAATAGGAACAGATGAAAGCAAATATACAGGAGGAACATTTAATAGCAATGGAGAGCAAATAAGTACAATAATTAGTTCAGCAACAACCTATTATTTACATGTATTAACAGTAGATAAAGCAGGCAACAAATGGGAGACAGTATCAAGTGGAGTAAAAGGAAATAATCCGACAATAACGCCAACGAGTGTAAGTGTAAGCCCAAGTTCAGTTACATTAGAAGTAGGAGAAACACAACAATTGACAGCAACAGTAAGCCCATCCAATGCGACGAATAAATCGGTAACATGGAGTAGTAATAATACAGATGTAGCAACGGTAAGTAGTAATGGAACAATAACTGCAAAAGCAGGAGGAACAGTGACAATAACGGCAAGAACTGTATTAGGGGGAAAAACAGATACATGCAGTGTGACTGTAAAAGATCCTAATTCTGTAGAAAATATATTAAAAGCAGGAGACTATGTAAATTATGTAGATGCAACGGGAGTAACAAGAAAATCTGCTGTATTATATGATAGTAGTTCGAATTATGGGGTAGAAATAATAACAATGGACACAGTAGAGCAGATTACTTTTGGCTCTCTTAATAAATTTAATGAAGCAATGAGTGATTACAATGGTGCAATAAGTACATTAAACTCAAGAGCAAGTGCATATAATAACAGTACGTATTCAACAAGAGCAAGATGCGTTGGAAGCAATCCTACTAACCCTTCATCAGAACCAGGATATTTTACAAGTACTTATGAATATATGGCAAATTATAACGGAATATATAAAGATGGAGACAGCAACTATTCTACGGACTGGAATCAATTGGAAAATTTAGGAATAGATGATATAAATGAACTCTACTGGTTAGCATCTCGTACTGTGAAAGCAGGAAGAGACAGCCATGATTTTATTATCCGTTATGTGGATAAATCGAGTAGGCTAGTTGAAAATATTTATATGGGTAGTGTGCTAGATGCAAATAATACAGATACGAATGAATATACATTTGGCCTCCGACCAGTATTCAAATTAAAATCTGAAGTTAAAGTTACAGGCGGAAGTGGAACTTCTGGAGATCCATATACATTAGGTGTATAGTTCTATTTATAAATATAGATAGGTTGCAAGAAAGAGATAGAGAAGAACACTCTATCTCTTTGCTTTTGTTCTCTTGTAAAAAAAAGCATAATCGTCTATAATATAATCTGAAAATTCGAATAGAATGAATAATAAAAAATTAATGAAAGGAGTATATGGTTATTTAAGTTATTAAATAAATCATACAAAAAAGTTATGAATAAAAAAATGACAGTAAAAGATGTTATTAAAATATGTAAAGGAGAGCTAATCTGTGGCAGTGAAAACACAGAAATTGAAGAAGTTACGCAAGATACTAGAGAAGTAAAGGAAGGATATACCTACATTGGAATGAAAGGGGAGCATCGTGATGGCAACCTAATGTATGAAGAAGCAGTAAAAAATGGTGCAAAAGTGTGTGTGCTACAGAAAGCTAGTGTAGAAAATAAAATAAATGCGAAAGAAGTACAAGAAAAATATCCAAACACAAGCATTATCTTAGTAGAAGACACAAAAACAGCATTGCAACAAATGGCAACATATAAAAGAAGCTTATATGATATTCCTGTTATCGGAATAACGGGAAGTGTAGGTAAAACAAGCACGAAAGATATTATAGCAAGTGTTATGTCAAAAAAATTTAATGCTTTAAAAACGCTTGGAAATTACAATAATCAAATTGGTTTGCCTCTTACCATTCTAAGGCTTAAAGACCAAGATGCAATGGTAATAGAAATGGGAATGAGTCAAAAAGGAGAAATAAGTAATCTTTCTAAAATCGCAAAACCAACAGTTGCGGTAATTACCAATGTTGGAACTGCTCATATTGGTAACCTAGGTTCTAGGGAAAATATTTTAAGAGCAAAGCTAGAAATATTAGATGGTTTACAAGATGGTGGCACACTTGTTATCAATAATGATAATGATATGCTACATAATTGGTATGAAAATGAAGCACCAAAGAACTTAAAAATTATCACCTTTGGGATGGAAAACAAAAGTGATATTATGCCTTATGATATTGTGTTATCAGAAAATGGAAGTACCTACAAAATTAATTTAGACGGAAAAACGTATTCTGTGAATGTAACAGTAGGAGGAAACCATTTCGTACTAAATAGCTTGTGTGCTATTGCCATTGGTAGACTATTTTCCATTGATATGCAAGATATATTAGAAGGAATTGCAAATTTCGAGCTTACCAAAAGAAGAATGCAAGTGGAAAAAAACAGAGATGGAATAACCATTATCAATGATTGTTATAATGCAAATTACGATTCAATGAAAGCAGCATTGGATTATTTAGGAAAAATAAATGCGAATACAAAGATTGCAGTATTAGGAGATATGCTAGAACTAGGTGATTTTTCAAAAAGTTTACATCAAAAAGTAGGAGAAGAAGTGGCAAGGAACAAAATAGATATATTAATAACAGTAGGAGAGTTAGCCAAAGAAATAGTGAAGACAGCAGAAGAAAATGGCTTAGATAGAAAAAATATTATTATATGTAGTACTAACGAAGAAGCGGTAGAACAAATTAAGAAAACCGCACAAAAAGGAGATGCAGTATTATTAAAGGCATCAAACGGAATGAATTTTCAAGAGATATTTTGCAAAATTTTCAATTAAAATGGAGGCTGAAAAACGTGAGTAAAATAAAACTGGGAGTTATTTTTGGTGGAATGTCCACCGAGCATGATGTTTCCATTACATCTGGTACATCCGTAATCAAAAACTTAAATAAAGAAAAATATGAAATAAAACCAATCTATATCGATAAAGAAGGTAACTGGTTTACATACACAAAGGATATTTCAGAAATTACGGTTTTGGAAGTAGGAGAAGAAATACAAGAAAAAGAAAAAACAGAAAATCCAATTGAGACATTAAAAACGTGTGATATTATCTTTCCTGTTTTGCATGGATTATATGGAGAAGATGGAACAATTCAAGGCTTGCTAGAATTACTAAAAAAGCCATATGTTGGTTGCAAAGTTCTAAGCTCTAGCATCTGCATGGATAAAGCCTATAGTAAAATTCTTTTTGAAAAAGCAGGAATAGAACAAGCAAAATACATCTATGTAAAGAACAAGCAAAATCAATACTTTGTTGTAGATAAACAAATGGGGGAAACGCCAGCAAGCATAGAAGAGCTTAGCAAAAAAGTGAAAGAAGAGCTAAATTATCCTGTTTTTGTAAAACCATCAAATTCTGGCTCATCCGTAGGAATAACGAAAGCACATAACGAAAAAGAATTCATAGAAGCAGTGCAATATGCCTCACAACTTGACCGAAAAATATTAATAGAAGAAAACATAAATGGAAGAGAAATAGAATGTGCAGTTTTAGGGACAGACGAGATAGAAGCCTCTGGAGTAGGCGAAATTCTTCCAGCAGAAGAATTTTATACATTTGATGCCAAATACAAAAATGCACAGTCAAGAGTAGTAATTCCTGCACAAATCGAAAAAGAATTAGAACCAAAAATACAACAAACTGCTAAAAAAGCATTTAAGACAGTCGACGGAAGCGGGCTTTCCAGAGTAGATTTCTTTATAGAAAACAATACAAATCGAATTATAATAAACGAAATAAACACCATGCCAGGATTTACACAAATCAGCATGTATCCAAAACTATGGGAAGCCATGGGAGTTAGTTATTCAGAATTGCTAGATAAGCTCATAGAATTAGCTACGCATGAGTAAACTTTTAATAGATAAATATATATGAAAGGTAATTAAAGATGGAAAAAGAATTAGAAAATAAAATAAATCAAGAAGTAAAAGCAATATTATCAGAAAAGCGTTACATGCACTCTTTAGGAGTAATGAAAAAAGCAGAAGAACTTGCAAAAAAATACGGGGTAGATGTAGCAAAGGCAAGATTAGTAGGAATAGCGCATGACATGGCAAAAGAAATGTCAAAAGAAGAAAAATTAGAATATGCAGAAAAAAACAGTCTGCCAGTGGATAGCATCGAAAAAGTAAATGTGGGATTGCTACATGGAAAAATTGCAGCAGATATTTGCAAAAAGAAATACAACTTTACAGAATCTATGTGCAAAGCTATAGAATATCATACTACAGGAAATGAAAATATGGATTTGCTCGCAAAGATAATATTTGTAGCAGATAAAATAGAAGAAAATAGAAGTTATAAATCTCTAGAGAGACAACAAGAATTAGAAGAAATGCGAAAGATGGCGTTAGAAAACTTAGACAAAACAGTGCTTTACCTAATTGATTCTTCGCTAACATACACAATTCAGAAAAAGGAACTAATCCATCCAGACAGCATTAGCACAAGAAATGAAATTATAATAGAACTATTTACTTAACCATTCGAATTTTTACGCAATTTTTCCCCAAAAAATTACCCATACATCTTCCTTTTGCTCTCCACCTATGGTATAATAAACATGCTTTTAGGGGGTAGAGCTTATGATTTTTAAAGACTATTATAAAATCCTTGGCTTAGAAAATAATAAAGCGACACCAGACGAAATAAAAACAGCTTATCGTGAGCAGGCAAAAAAGTATCATCCCGACATTAATTCCGAAAATAATTTTTCGGAAGAAAGATTTAAGGATATTAATGAAGCATATAAAGTGCTATCCACTCCAGTATCAAGAAGAAAATATGATAGAATGTGGAATTCTAATATTGGAAAGAAAAAGAAAGTGGAAGAAAGTAAAAGAGAGGAAGGGTCTCTTTTTAGCAACTTTTTTAATATGTTTTTTGGAGAGCAACTAGAGGAAAAACAAGAAAAGCAGAAAAAGAAAAGCAAAGAAAAAGTTGCCATAAAAGGCGAAAATGTAGAAACGGAAATAGAGGTATCTATTGAAGAGGCTTTTTATGGATTGGACAAGAAAATTTCTTTAAGAGCACAAAATGGCAAAATGAAAACTTTTACGGTAAAAATACCTGCAGGAATTCGCAATGGCGAAAAAATTAGATTAATTGGTCAAGGAAAAAAAGGTGAAAACGGAGGAAAAAACGGAGACTTATTAATCCGAATAAATATACAAGATAGTAAAAAATATGCATTAAGAGGAATCGACTTATATACAGACTTAAAAATCACTCCATGGGAAGCGGTACTTGGAACAAAAGTATCGGTAGATACCATTGGGGAAACCATATTTTTACATATTCCAAAGGGAATTGAAAGTGGAGAAAAAGTAAAAATCCCAGAAAAAGGCTATAAAGATGGAATGGGTGGAAGAGGAGAATTAATTGCGGATGTAAAAATTATGATACCAAAAACGCCAACAAAAGAAGAAATGGAGTTTTTCGAAAAGCTAAATCAAGTTTCTACTTTTAATCCAAGAAATAATTTAGAATAGCTGATAGCTTGTTTTGAAAACAAGTCAACATAAAATTGATGGAAATTATTGACTTATGCGAAAACATACGCTATAATTAAAGAAGTGATTCCAAACAAAAGACAAGCTATGGCAGCAAAGATTCATAGAAAGAGGGTAGAATGTGTATGGAGATTGTACAAGGTAAAAACTTTAGTATAACGGATCCACAAGGAGTAAACACAGTAATATATAAAATAAATGAAACAGAAAAAGAATATTTAGCCGAATCACCTAAATTCACAATAGAGAGACTAGACTATACAGAAGAATTAAGAGGAGATGTAAAAAAGAAAACTTTTTTTGTAGAAGATCCAAAACCAGAAGAAGAATTAGTAATTCTTTCTTTTGGAAAAGATAGAGTAGTGGTTAATATGGGAATATTGGAAGAAAACAAAGTTCTTATTTCTAAAAAACCATCGGCATTAAAATTCAAAACACTTTATTCAGAAAAAGAAGAAGAATTTAAAGAATTCAAATATACACCAAATTTAAAAAGACCAATAACCATTATAGACCCAGAAACAACAGAAGAAGTAAAGCCAGTTCTTTACTTTGATAAAGATACCAATGAAGTAAGAGGAAAATGCAAATTAAAACCTTATAAATCTTATTTCGCTTTTGAAATTAGAGAAGATAAAAATATTTAAACCAGAAAGGGGAACGAAAATGAGTCGTACAAATGTAGATTCAAGCAAAACATATCATATCGTTAATTCAACCATTGTATTTGAAGATGAAAGGGAAAAAGGCTTTGAGAGTCCAGCAGGAGGAATTAATACAAGGGGTGCAAGTAGTAAAGAAGATTATATTGCAATACCACTTAATAATGCGGCTAGATTAATAGATGATGATGGAAAAACAGTATTAGCAGAAGGAACAATGCAAGATGTAACAGCAAAAAAAGCAGAGATGGAAGCAAAGAGAAGAAATACTAAAAAAGAAGATATGAGTAGAGATTAAAAACAAAAGCGAAGGTGAAAAAATATGAACTACAAAGTTAGTAAAACCTTAAAAGATAATAGTAAAAGTATTATAATTATGATAGTACTATGGATATTTTTTGCCATAGTACTTGTTGCGCCTATAGGATATGCGATAGGGCTTGCAAGCCAAACAGGAACCTTTGATTTCAATATATTTTTGGAGCATGTCTTTACAGAAATAATTAGTTTTAGCTCCATCACAAGAGTTTTTGATGCAGCTTATATAGGATATTTTGGTAAAACGTTATTGTATTTTACAATTTTTTACCTAATCGTTGCGTTTATAGGGCTGTTTAAATCAAGACCAAAGCATGAATATACTGATATAGAGCATGGATCAAGTGACTGGAGCGAAAACGGAGAACAATATAGCATATTAAGTAAAAATAAAGGAATTATTTTATCCAAACATAATTATCTTCCAACCAATAAGAGAGGAAATATAAACGTATTGGTAGTAGGACGGTTCTGGTTCTGGTAAATCAGCATCTTACTCCATACCAAATGCTTTTCAAATGCTAGGTTCCTATGTATTTACAGACCCAAAGGGAGAGCTATATGATAAGACAGCAGGATACTTAAGAAAAAATGGATATGAAATAAAGGTATTAAACTTAGTAAACCCTGCTAATAGCGATGGCTACAACCCATTGTTACATATTCGAAGCGAAATTGATGTCGATGTTATTGCCAACACCATTGTAAAAGGGCAAAAATCAGAAGGAGGCAATAATGACCCATATTGGGATGATATGGCAGAAATGCTATTAAAAGCACTTATTTATTATTTAATGGCAACCAGGCCAGAAGAAGAGCAAAACTTAGCAAGCTGTTCAGAACTTGTAAGAGCTGCCAATACCAATGGGGGAAGTAACTTGCTTACAGAGCTCATGAATCAACTTCCTTATGATCATCCAGCAAGAATGAATTATAAATCCATTGAAATAGCACCAGAAAAAACGTATGGCTCAATATTAAGCTCGTTACAATCAAAACTTGGTAAATTCGACTCCAAAGAAATTGCAGAAGTTACTTCTACTGATACCATTGATTTTGATGAAATAGGATCTAAGAAAACAGCCGTATATGTTATTTCTTCCGACACGCATAAGGCATATGATTTCTTACTTACCATTTTCTTCTCACAAATGATACAACAATTGTATGATTTTGCAGATAAAAATGGTGGAAGGTTAAGAATGCCAACATTCTTTATCCTAGATGAGTTTGCTAATATTGGACAAATACCGGATTTTGATAAAAAAATATCTACATCCAGAAGTAGAGGAATTTCCTTTAGTGTTATTCTTCAAAACCTAGACCAATTAGAAGCTGTATATGAAAAATCATATGAAACCATCATGGGTAACTGCGATACCCACGTATTCTTAGGAAGTAACTCGTATAAAACAGTAGAATATTTCTCCAAAGCATTGGGAGAAAAGACCATCACTAGAGAGAGCTTGTCGGTTAACAGAGATAAACAGTTCCATCGCCAAGGTTATAGTGATTCTGACCAAGTAATGGCAAGAGCTTTAATGACACCAGACGAACTTCGAAGAATGGATAATGACTTATGTATTATCTATGAAAAAGGATTAAAACCAATAAAAGATGAGAAATATTATTACTTCGAAACACCAATGGCAAGGAAGCTCTCAGAAGTTACACTAAACCACTTAGAATTTGAGACAGGCGACAGAGGAAAATGGAGAAAATTTAATCCATATAATCCTTATGTAGAAGGTAGCGAAGAAAAGGCAAACGATCTTAAAGTGGATTCTTTAGACGATTTATTTGAAGAGGACGACAAAAAAGAAGAAAGCGAAAAGAAAGCAGAAAACACAGAAACAGTAGAAGTAGGAAAAACAGCAAAAGCACCAGAAGTAATACAACCAAATACTACGGAAATAGGAAAAGTGGAAGAAGAAGCACCAATTCTACCACAAGATGTAGAAGAAAATACAAGAAATAATGAAGACATTATGTCGATGGACGTGCAAAAAGAATTAGAAGCAAAATTTGATGAATTATTTGGTAGTTTTGACGAAGATGATAACAAGTAAATTTAGAAGAGTGGGGCAAGAGATGAGAATAAAATATTTCTCATCTCTTGTTACAATTCACGACTTGTTCTATTATGCTAAGTTAGAGTCTCATTTTTTTCTTTTAGTTTACCGACCCTTTGGCTGCGAACAGTCTGTAGTAAAAATTACAAGGTTACTGCCCGAATTCTGCTTGAATAAAAAACAAGTTTTTTATTCAAGAGTAATTTTTCCACAGACTGTACCTTGTCGGTCCCCACCTTAAGTCTCCAACTAAAAGAAAAAAACGAGACTCTAGCTTAGCAAAAAATATTTACTCTGTGTCGTGAATGGTAACTATTTTTTGTCTCACACCCTTAGCTCAACAATAACAAAATTAGTGCAATGAAAAGGAATTCATCTTTTACTCCCTCATTATAAAGGAAAAAAATCAAACAGAGCAAAAGTATATCATCTGAGTGCAGTTTTATTCCTAAAATTTCAAATAGAACTTCTTCCTCTTTATCCGTTTCGGCTTTCCTTTCTTTGCTAGCATATCTTTCATCTTTTTTTATCTCTGTATTTTGATTTGTTCTACGAAAAGAAGATGGATAACGAGAATATGGTCTGGAATAAAAATGTGGAAAAAGTGGATAGCTATACATCATTTTTGTTTTCACCACCTAGGTGATTAAAAAGCTCAAAGGCTTTTGTAACACCAAAAAGTTTTATATATTCTTCTACTTTTTTTTGTCTACTTTCCTTTAAATATGGTTTTAAAGAAAGGAGCAAATTGGTTCTTGGATCTTCTTTATTAACATTCATTGCATCCATTATTTTTTTCATTTTTAGTAGAGTATCCATATCGATATTAGGCATTTCCGTATGTTCTGCACTGTTTTCTTTCTCTTCCGAAGTAGATTGAAATTGGTTTACCATGTTTTTTAAATTATCGGGAATATCTTGATTTTTCAACATTTGACTTAATTGACTCATTAAATTCTCCATATCGTTACCCTCATCCTTGTTTACATTACGCATAGACATTCCCCTCCCTTTTATCGACACACGATTTTTCAACCTCTGTTCTTATTGTTTTTTCTTGAAATTTTCTAAAATAGAATTAGCATCCTTTGATTTTAGCATTTTGCTAACTTGGTTTAGTCCTTGTTCTAATTCCTTTTTATCCATCTTAGAGAGCATATTCATTAAGTCAGCCATATTCATATTATTATTTTGATTATTCATTAATTTATCTCACCTCAATATAATATATGTTACAAAAACTATAATATAATATTCAAAAAAATAAAAAAAGTGACAGATTGTAAAATTGTAACAAAAATGTAATATAATTTTAATATTTGAGCCAAAAGCAAACTTCCGTAAAGACAAAACGAAAGTGCCGAAAAAAACTCATTTAAAGCATATTGCAATCTTCTAAAAAGATGCTAAAATATAACTACTATATTATAAGAAAAAATAGCTTTTAAAGTGAAAGGGGCTTGAATTTAGCAAAGCATAAAAGTCAAAAAAGCAAACATACAGAAACTGTAAAAAATATTACATAAAAAGTTTCTAAAAAAGCTGAAAAGTATTGAAAAAACTGCTAAAATGTCGTATAATATAGGTATATGTTAAATAAGTGGAGGTTAGTTTGAAAGAAAAATTTATTAAAATAAAACCAAATTAATAGAAAAAGGGCATAGTTCCCCCTTACCCCCAGAAA
>CALXKT010000010.1 GCA_944388985.1 uncultured Clostridia bacterium
TGGTGGGACTCGAACCCACATGGTTTCCCGCCAGATTTTGAGTCTGGTGCGTCTGCCAGTTCCGCCACATCGGCATGTATTTGTTTATAAATATATTTAAGACTTGGAGCTACTTGCTACTACTGACTTATTTATCTTACCAAAAAATGAACTAAAATTCAAGTATTTTAGTTCATTTTTTTTATTTTTCTTGAACAAAAGGGACACTCTTTTTTGTTCAAGAACTTGAACAAAAAAGAGTGTCCCTTTTGTTCAAGTCCAAGTTCTATTTTTTCTATAAATTCACATCATTGTTTAATGCATCCAAAATTGGTGGTAGCATTTGCTTCTTTCTAGAAACTACATTTTCTAGCATTGCTGTGTGATTATCAACCGCTACGCCAAATGCTTTTTCTACAACTGGAGCATCATTTCCCAAAGAAATAATTCTCGAATTTGAATTGATAATATCGGTTGCAGCAAATACATAGAAATCCAAGTTTTCTTTTTGAATATCATCATTAATTGCTTGCTCGAAGTAAGCTTGGTTTTTGAAAATAGAATCTAAGTCTGCTGTATTTACTTGTGCTATTCTAAATTTCTTGTTGGATTGTTCAAATAATTTGGAATCGATATTAATAACTTGTTCTGGTGTAAAATCGCTAATGTCTGTACCTGCTTTTAACATGTCCACACCATACTCATTAATATCTAGTCCTGTTATTTTTTCTAACTCTTTTACTACTTTTTTATCATAATCGGTAGTTGTTGGAGATTTTAGCACTAAAGTATCAGAAGCAATAGCACTTAGCATTAATGTTGCCGCAGTTTTATCCACTTCTACTTCATTTTCTTTGTATAATTTATATAATACGGTGGCTGTACATCCTACTGGCTCTGCTCTATAGTATAATGGGCTAGAAACAGTAAAATTAATAGCATGATGGTCTATTACTTTTAATACTTTTGCATCGCCAATGTTGTCGATGGATTGTGTTTTATCATTATGGTCTACTAAAATAACTTCTTGGTTTGGCTCTACTTCAGAAATTAACTCTGGTGCTTCTATTCCAAGATAGTTAAGCACATATTGTGTTTCTTTGTTCACATCTCCTAAACGAACTGCTTTTACATTTTCATTTCCTAATTTTCTTTCTAAGTTTTCCATTACTAAAGATGATGTAATAGAATCTGTATCTGGATTTTTGTGCCCGAATATTAAAACTTTGTTTTCCATGTTAATACCCCCGTTTTTCTCTATTTTTTCTCTCACTGACTTTTTAATTATAACACAAATTGGAAAAATAGTCAATAATTTGATGTTATGTTAATTTATGCTGTACTTTAAGAAACGTTCTCTATTTTTTATCAAAAGTTTCTTTTCGTCTTTTTGTAACATTTTTTAACCATTTTGTTTAATCTTTTACAAATCCTCATCCTTTTTATTTATAATAAACGAAGTATTTTTCTTGGCTATTATAGGGTTTTTTATTCATTCATAACTCTAAATATATAGCCGAATTCAGCTCGCAGTATCTTTTGCAAGCTCTTTTAAGTGCTGATTTCTTATTGTTTTCATTGTAAAATACAGGCAGGAGGTAATATTGATGAATAAATTAAGAATTCCAGAAAATCATAGTGGTATTAGTAAAACATTACGTCTTCCAGAAAATATTGTAAATGATGTACAAAAATTGGCAAACATCAAAAATTTATCTTTTAATAGAACGGTTATATCACTTTTACAATTTAGTTTAAGTAATTTAGAAGAAGAGGACAAGGCAAAAATAGAAAAAGCTGAGCTTTAGTTGAAAATAGGTGCCCCTTTAAAATAAGGTTTCGCACAAAAATAGAAGTAGAGATGTAAACTATACATCTCTATTTTCTATTTCTATAATGGTATCATTGTCCAAAAATAAGCGTATTTCTTTTTCTAGTTCGACATCATAAACTTGGTTTAAATTTATCTGAATCCATTTCTGATGGGTCTCGTCTTCCATACGCACAATATCCGATTGTACTTGATACTCCATCTTTTCCAAAGGAAACTGGGTTTGGATAAAACCTTTTTGTCTTATTTGTATGTTTTTTTTATTCAACGCTTTTAAAGTTTCTAAAAATTGATATAATTTTCCTTCCATCACATATCCTCCATATTTCATATATTTAGGTTTTTAATATAGGTTCTTTATTCGAATTCCTACAATTCCTGCTACAATAAAAGCTAGTATGATTCCTACAACAGAAATAAGCGTTTCGGCAAGATTTTTTTCATTATTCTTAGTTTTTTCTTCTTCTCCTTGCTCCTCTTCTTCCAGCTTTGTTTCTATTGTTTTAGTAGGATTTACTTCATTTGCAAGATTATGCTTATGGCTTACTTCATTTGCTTTCACTATTTCATTTTGCAATTGTTCTTGATAGCTTGCTTCTTCTGTTGCTGTTCTTTTATATGCATTTATCACATATACTTTGCTTGTTTTTCCATTTGGTGCTACTACTTCGATTTCAATATTATTATTCCCATCTTTTAAATTTTCATTCCCTATTATTCTTACTTTTGCTTCACTATTGCTTGGAATCGCTAGCAAATTAAGTTTTTCTGTTGTGTTTGAGACACTTACTGTGTACTGCGTCTGAGCTTCTTGAAATTCTGGTATTAATGTATCATTTTCTACTGCCAAAGTTTCTAAATTAGCATTTGCCTCATCTAAATTATTGGTTTTTGTAACATGAACTCTATACTTTCTCTGGCTGTTTTTATTTTCTGAGGTGACTAATATTTCAATTGTATTCTCCCCTTTCTGTAAGCTGTTATTCCCCTGTATTTCTACAGTAGCATTTCTGTTTTCTGGAATAGCAATTATTTCTAATGCCTCTGTATTTTCATCCACCACAAGATAATATTCGGTTACCTCTTTTTGGAAATCTGGACTTATTCCCTCTTTATTCAAATGTAAACTATCCAAAAAGGCATTGGATGGATCTGCTCCATTTGCGGTCGCTTCTGCATTATTTTCCTTTGCTTCATTACTGTTCTCTTCGCCTTGCTCTGTTTGCACTGCTTGCATTTCTCCTCGTGCACTAACGGTTATTTCTACCTCCCCGTAATCTAATTCTAACCTTTCTCCTGCTTCATTATAGAATTCTCCCAATGCAGTAAATACAGCACTTCCCGCTTCTTTTGCGCGAAAAGTAAGTTGTAAAATAGTATCTAACTTTTTATTCTTCCCTGTATCTGAAACACCAGTACAAATAATTCGATTATCTAGTATGTTAATTCCCTCTTCATCAGAAACGCATTCTACGACTGAGGAATCATAATAAATCCATGTCGTGTAAGCCGCCACATTGGTATTACCTAAAGCAACCGTTACGGTAAATTCTTCTTCCGGTGCAATTGTAGATTTATTCAATTCTAAAGCAATGTGTGTTTTAGCCATTTCTTTTATGTTAAATGAAAACATGATGAATAGGATAAAAACAATTAAACATAAAATTGTACTTTTTTTCATTGTATTTTTTAGATTAGCTAAATCAATCGCCATCTTTACTCCTTTCTTTTTTATTCTACGATATTTTCCTTACCACATTATCATTTCTTGTTTACACTATCCTCTTCTTTATTAGCTATTTTATGCCGTTTTTTTATTTTTATAAAATAACGCCTGTCCCCAAATTGGAAAAAAGTGAAGAGAAACGCCTGTCCCCAAATTCCACCGGAGGAGAGAAAAAGGCCTGTCCCTAAAGTGGACTAATTCCTAAAATGTGTCTTTGGATTAGTAGACAATCTACAGAGTTTGGATTTTTGCCATTCTTTCTTACATTTCCGGCTTTCCAAAGTGCTCCCTCTAGTTTTTGGATTTCTAATATGTGTCTTTGCAACACTAGTAAATCGACACTATTTATTTTACCATCTCCATTGACATCTCCATAAAGGATAACTGTGTATTCCATCACAATTTGGTTGTTTTCATCAAACAATTTTATGGTTGTCTCGGTTCCTACTAAATCATTTCCTTCCAGTTTGTCACCATCCATGGAATACATTTCAATTCGGTAATTAGTTTTTATTTTTTGTAACATCTTGTTTACTGTGTTGTTTTTATTTTCTAAGCCTGTTAGTTCATTTCCGTTAGCAGTGAGGCCTCCCTCTAAGCGTATTTCTCCTTCTTGCAATTTATCAATTACCGTTACTTTTATGTCTTTTGTAATTTTCTCTTCTTCTGCAGTAACCGTAATAACCGTCTCTCCTGTGCTTACACCGGTTACAGTTCCATCTTCTGTTACTTGTGCTATCTGTGCATTTTGAGAAACAAATTGTAAGTTTTGGTTGTCCGCATCCTCTGGGAAAACACTGGCTTCTATCGTAAAGCTTTCTTCTTCTTGCAGAATAATCGCTTCTGTACCAATTAAAATATTGGTAACCGGGCTGTATACCTTAATTTCTATACTGCTACTTAGACCATTACTTGCTGTGGCTTTAATAGTTGCTTTTCCCGAACCTGTTCCAAGTATAGTACCATCTTTGCTAACATTTGCTACTTTTATATTGCTTGTTGTATAAGTTAATGTTTTGTCTACCGCATCACTTGGCGAGATTGTTGCTTTTAATTTTATTGTTTCTCCTTTGTTGATGGTTGTTTTGTCTAGCGATAGTGTAATTTTTTCTACTTGTTTGTCTGGTACTTCTGCGACATAGGTCTGGAATACATAGCCCACCATACCATTTTGCAATTTTACTTTATCCCATAATTCTCCTTTTTGCTTTCCTTTCGCAATTCTTGTCATCTGCTCTCCAGCCTTTAGACTTGTTAATACTTCGTAAGAAGTACTTGGACCTGTTCTCACATTTAGTGTTGTTTCAACATCAGCATACACTTTTGTATTATCGCTTGCAAAATCACTTGAAGCAATGGCAGGAGAGGTACATGGTAACTCCGGCATATTGTTGTACACTGGCACCACAAAAGACATTGATTCTCCTAGCAGGTTGCTATTCGCATAGCCTGTGTAAATTAATTTTGACTCACTATAGGGTGCTAACACATTTGTCATATATTGATGCCAAAAAAGTTCATCATCACTAGTATCATAAACATGGAATTTTTGTAAATATATTGTATTTTGCCCTTGATTAATATAACTAGAACCTATGAAAATACCGCCACCTGTTATAGCTCTTTCTTTTGTGTTCCATGGAATCAGATATTTGGTTTTGGTAGCGCTACTAGCCCCTTTTCCATCTTTTGCATATTGCAAACCATTTTTAATGGCTCCCATCGGTTCAGAGGAACTGGTAGCACCGATATTATAAAAATTGTATAATCCCTCATACCCTTTTACTGTTCCACTAATGGAACTGTGGGAAAGAAATGGTCCTACTTCTTGCTTAATCCTCGAAGCAAGATGAAATCCGCTTACTTTCGAGGTTTTCGCTGCATTTAAAATTAATTCCGAATACTTTTTATTGGTAACCACATTGCTTCCAGAAGAAGTTTTGTATTCTACAATGCGGTTATAAAATTCCGTTCCATATAAAATTTTTTCTATGCTAGAAATCGTATTGGTTTGTGCATAATAGGACAATTCTTCAAACTGGAACACACGCACATTATTTAGAAAATTTCGTGGATCCATGGCATATTCTACCGCTGCTCTCGAAGCATCCACCCAACCACTATCTACTTCCACATTATATTCGCCCTGCTTTGTATTTTTCCAACTATCGCTATAAGACTTTGGAACTAGATTTTTTCCAAAAATATTTTCTTGGTCAATCACATATTTCCAATCTAAATTAGTATACAACGCTTTAAACTCCCAATTAGGATACTTTTTTTCAAGCTCTTCAATGTACGGTCTATAACTTACTGGGAAATCATCCGATAGTCGCATATTTCTGGAAAGCTTTATATCCTCTTCCGCTTCATTCGGATTAAACAAATATAGTGTAAGCAAAAATATTGCAACAATAACTATCACAACGCCTAACCATTTAATAATTTTTTTCATTTTTCCTACCATCGCCTCCTTTCTTGCTCTGCTTGGGCAAAAGACCTGTCCCCAATTTGGAAAAAAGTAGAGAAAAAGGCCTGTCCCTAATTTACACTCCACATGCTTTTACGATAATTCGCTTGCTAGAATAGTCACTGCACGTAATAAGGGTAATGCACTTTTTTCCATTGGTTTCCTGGGACAAAGGTTCCGTATTGTTCGGTTCCGCTTTGTAAATATCGGTCACCCTATATTCTATTTTTCCATGGGTATTATCGGTCAAGTACACGCTATCTGCTTTTTCTAAATCGATAAGATGATTAAACATATTTTCTTTATCATAATTGTGTGCCGCGATGCAAAAATTCCCCTCCTCGTTCGGTTCTGGTCCAAAATATTTGGTTGGGCATATCCACATTGCTTCTTCGTCATAAACAGAAAACACATACGTTTCTAAGGCAATTTTTGGTATTGTCAATTTTGCACATACATCATACCCTTGATATTGCAATGGTATCTCCTCCCATAGAATTGCGTCACCTTCTGCTTTTTGATTTCTATCATTTTGACTACTATAATTTTCACCTATTGCTAATTCGACATTTTGGTAGGATGGAGCATCACTAATGCTCATTTCTTGAAACATTCCATATGTCATATTACCAATCAGCATTGCAATACTAAAAATTATTAAAATTTTTAAAAACTTTCTCATACTACTCTCCAATTTTTGCTGTTATGTAAGCTTCTATATAGATAGAAGCTTTTTTTCTGTGTTTTTACTTATATTATGCAGATAATCTACTATTTAAATTACTTTTTTACAGTTGCCGTTTACAGCTAAAGTAAATCGCCTATTTAGCAGATAGATTATCTATTTCAGTATACCAAGCTAAAAGCAATATTAAATTAGTTCTTTCTTTTTAGGTTTGCAACAACAACATAACTTGCTACTAAAACAGAAATAACCACTAAAGCAGAAGCATAAACAGTGTTACCTGTTTGTGGTAATGTTTCTGGAACCTCTTGTTCATTGGTTGTATTTTCATCTTTTGGTGTATTTCCGTTTGTAATTGGATTTCCATTTTCGTCTATCTCTTGCTCTCCATTATTGTCTCCAGGAGTTTGGGTTGTATTATCTCCGTTTTCTGTTGGTGGGTTGTTATCTGGATTTTGTGTTCCTCCACCCACATTATTATCTCCTGCGCCGGTGTTTCCATTATTTCCATTGTTGCCATCTCCAATAGTTGCCTGCGTAACTGCTACGTCAAATTCTTTTTCTACAATAAGACTATCCGAATTATCTTTATCTACTAAGCTAATTTTTATTTTATAATCTCCAGATTCACTAAATAAGCCACGGATATCCAATATTTGTGCTACATCCTTTCCTCCTAATGCATAGCCATCTGGCTCTCCCCAGCCTTGCTGTACTAAGTCTATTTCTTGCCTTGTTCTTTCAGTTGCAAGAAGTTTTACTGTCGCATTATCCGAAGGTTTTTGCGTTATTTCTACATTCATTTTCACATGGTCATAATTTCTACCCATACTAGATTCTGTTATCAATTCCATTGCCTTTTCTTCTTCTGCCGTAACAGTTCCCGTATAATCCAAACGCAAACTATAATCTACATAATTTGGCTCTACTGTTACATTTTTTGTAATTGGAGTAGTAATGTCATCATATTGTTGAGAAGCATCGTTATTTGCTAGTCCCTCGGCTGTAACAGAGAAGTCCGTTGGATTGGTAGAAACAATATCTGCTTTAGCACGGAAAGTAACAGACATATTTTCTCGTGGATTGCTTCCACCAGTAGCATCATAATAAGTAACTCTTACTCTTGTTCCATTATCATTTTCTGTGCCTCCCTCTGCACTAACAAAGTCAAAAATATGGTTGTCATAAGCTACATCAAAGGTATAGGCACCAAGAGGTGTACCAAAATTTATGGTTACTTTTACTTCTTCCCCTGGCGCAATTTTCTCTTTACTTACATCTACTGTTACCGAATTTAGCGGAACGGATGCTGCATATGAATTCATTTGCAAAGCAAAAATAGCAATGGCAAAAATAGTAATGATACTAATTATCTTTTTTAACATGTTAAAATCCTTTCTCCATTAATTAAAATTTGAAAAATTTGAAAAAATTGGTTTAATGGTACCTTTATTTTTCAATATTAGTATGTTGTATTTTTTTATTTTTATTTTGCCATTTTTTTGCATAAAAAAACTTAAATTTTATTTTTGACATGTCAATTTGTCGAAAAATAAAATTTAAGTTTTGTGTTTTTATGGCATCCTAGAAAATATAGGTTACCTTTTTTAATTTAAATTTCTTAATTTGTTATATACTTCATATGTAATCTCTACATCTTTTAATCCTCTATGTGCACCCTCATAACTAATGTGAAAATAATTGGCTAGTGTTCCTAATTTATAATTAATACTATTTGGAACCAATCTCCTTGCCAAGTACAAGGTATCAACATAGTCATTGTTCAAATTATAATTCAAATATTTTCTACATTTATCACATAAAAAGCCTAAATCGAAATTAATATTATGCCCTATAATAACATTCTCCCCTACAAAGTCTACAAACTCTTGCAATACTTCTGCTGGCATTTTACCTGTTTTTAGCATATCGTCTGTAATACCTGTTAAATTGGTAATGAATGGAGGCAAGCTTCGATTAATATTAATCAACTGATTATAGGTTTCTACCATTTTATTATTTTCTACACGAATAGCTCCAATTTCGATAATATCATCTTGAACTGGAGAAAGTCCTGTTGTTTCTATATCAACAAGTACATAATCATCTACAAATTGCATCAAATTTTTGCTTTTTCCTTTTTTTGTATTTACTATACGTGCAGAAGCATTGCTATTGGTTTCCGCCATTGCATTTGTCAATGTATCAAAACTAATTTGTGTATTTTCTGCTTTTCTTTTTTCTTCTAACTCTTTTTGTTTTTTTCTTCTATTATTATTGATAAATATGTATTTATTATACGCCATCTTTTTTCCCTTCTCTTGTTTCTTTTGATTTTGTAAAAATTATTCTAACACATTTATTCTATTTTTACAATCACGATTTTTAAAATTTTCACAAATTTTTTAATTTGAGAAGTGAAACAAGGGGACACACAATTCGTTTCATTTTCAAAGTAACTTTTCAACGGCCATGCACTTTTCCTTTTTTGCAACATATAATCAGTGTATAAGGTATTGGGAGGTGCATATATGTTCGCTACTATTTGTGGAGCATTAGGAACAATCACTTTTTTCGAATTTTTAAAATCAGCTGTATTTCTAGTTGGCTACATATCCAATAATCAGTTATTTCCAGAGCCACTATCTGCCACAGAAGAAAAAGAATATTTAGAAAAAATGAAAGACGGCGATGAGGAAGCTAGAAATATTTTAATAGAGAGAAATTTAAGATTAGTTGCCCATATTTGTAAAAAATACAGTACGGCAAAGGCAGAACAAGAGGACCTTATCTCCATCGGCACGATTGGTTTGATAAAGGGAATTAACAGTTTTGAAGCATCTAAAGGAGTGAGACTTGCTACTTATGTAGCTAGATGTATTGATAATGAGATTTTAATGTATTTACGAAGTACAAAAAAGCTTAATGCAGAGGTATATTTAGAAGATCCTATTGGCAAAGATAAAGATGATAATACAGTAACTTTGCAAGAAGTATTAGAAAATGACGAAAGAAGCATTGAAGAGGAAGTCGATTTAAAATTCAAAATCAAAAAATTATATGAGAAGATAAAAGAGGTTTTGAAAGATAGAGAAAAATTTATTATTGAGCTACGTTTTGGATTGAAAGGAAATAAACCTAAAACACAGCATGAAATTGCAGAAATGATGGGAATCTCGCGCAGTTATGTTTCGCGAATTGAAACAAAGGCAATCGGAAAATTAGCCAAAGAAATGAAAGAGTAAGTATGTGCCTGTGTGCATATTTACTTTTTTCATTAGCATAATATTTTTCCAACCGCATAAAAATTTAATGGTGATTCTCTTGAATAAAATCAAAGATTTTTTTATTGGCATATTATTAGGTGCTGGTGCTATTCTTCCCGGAGTTAGCAGTGGTGTACTTTGTGTTATTTTTGGAATGTATGATACTCTAATCAATTCTATTTTTGGACTATTTAAAGATTTCAAGAAAAACTTTTCCTATCTCTTTCCTATTGGACTAGGTGGAATATTGGGTGTGTTTCTATTTGGCAATATTTTAAATTCGCTTTTTCAGCATTTTCCTATGCAAACTAGCTTTGCTTTTATTGGTCTTATTCTAGGTAGTATCCCTTTACTTCTTCGAAAAGTAAATAGTGAGCATTCTTTTAAGCTACACTATCTTTTATTTGCTTTTTTTGCCTTCTTAATAGGTTGTTTTTTGGTATATTTAGAGAACTCTTTAGCATTATCTTCTAGTATACAAACCTTTTCCTTTGGTTTTCTGGTTCTCTCTGGATTTCTTATGGCAATTGGCGTTGTATTTCCAGGAGTGAGTAATACTCTCATTCTAATGTGCATGCGGTGTTTACCCAACTTATTTAGCAAGTATTGCAACTCTTGATTTTGGCATACTAATTCCGATGGGCATTGGTCTTATTTTTGGCTCTTCTTTCTTTTTAGTCATCATCAAACTTTTATTAAAATATTTTTATATGCCAACTTATTACGCTATTATTGGTTTTACACTTGGTAGTGTTCTTGTATTATACCAGCCTATCACATGGGATTTTGCTGGATTTATTGCTATATTGCTTTTAGTAGGTGGCTTTAAATTAGCGGGGAAATTGGAAAAATAGTGCATTTCTATAGTTACAATTCATAGCCTATTTATTTGGTTCTAGTAGTAGCCTGTTCTGAAAAATATTTTGTTATTAAGTATTGTCTTTATACACAAATCATGATATAATTTGCATATATTTTTTTAAGGAGGTAACAATATGGCTTTAATTCGCCCTTGTGCAGATTTAAGAAATAATTATAATGAAATTTCTAAAATTTGCCATCAAACTAAAGAACCAATGTATATTACCAAAAATGGTACAAATGATTTGGTAATTCTAAGTGATGAAGCTTATGAAGAAATAATTAAATTTAATGAAAAAACCGAAGAAGAAAGAATTGATCGACTTGTTGCTGAGCATTTTGAAAAACACTATGCTTCTTTTGAAGAATTCAAAGAAGAGATAATGAAAAAAGTAGAAGATGCATTAAAAGAAGTAGACGAAAATCGATGTCGTTCTTTAGACGAATTCTGTGCTGAAATGGAGGCGAAATATGATTTACAATTACGAGATTAAACAAACTCCATCTTTCGAAATAGAATTGGAAAATATCTATCGCTATTTATTTTTTACCTTAAATGAACAAAATACTGCAAAGAATTTGCTAAAAACAGTTATACAAAAAATACATTCTTTGCAGTATTTTCCAGAAAGATTCCCTCACATTTCTGATTTTAAAAACAGAAATCTCAGAAAACTTCCCATTAATAATTATATTGTAATTTATGAAGTAAACAATCAAACACGGACAAGTTTTTATTCTACATATTTTTCACGGTTCACAAAATTATTTCAATAAATTATGAGTTTATTTTTATTTCAGATGTATTAAGTTCTTTTATATAATATAAGTTTTAGCCCTTCTTCCTTCTCAAAATCCATCCATTTTCGCACTTAATTGGCAAATGCATCTTAATAGATTGACCAGCTTTTCCCGGATTAACATATTCTACTTCTTGTTCTGTATCCGTATCCCATAGTTTATCTATTGTAAACTCACAAGGAGTAATATTTCCAGGTATCAAAATTTCCATAGTATCTCCCACTTTTAGCTTATTTCGAATTTCAATAATCGATTTGTCTGATGTATATGAAAGTACTTTTCCACCGAATTCATAATCTGGATTATATTGTTTTCCATCATATTCTTGAAAATCCTTGTTATTTCTATCATTAAAATAGAATGTGGTAAGCCCCCTCGTTTTTGTTTTTTCTAACTCTTTCAAATAGGTTGTAGCATCATAATGCTCTGGGTCATTCATATAATCATCAATCGCATTGCGATATGCATTTACCACAGAAGCTAAATAATATTCTGTTTTTAATCTTCCCTCTATTTTAAGGCTATCGATTCCCATTTCAATGATTTCTGGAATTTCTCTTATTAGACATAAATCTTTCGAGGAAAAAATATAAGTTCCTTTTTCATCATGCTCTACTGGCATTAGGTTCCCCGGCTTATTATGTTCTTCTACATACACATTATAGGCCCATCTGCAACTTTGTGCACAATCACCTAAATTGGCACTTCTTGAAGCTAGAAAATCACTTAAAAAACATCTACCCGAATACCCAAAGCAAATAGCTCCATGCACAAAAATTTCCACCTCTAAATCTTGTGCCTTGTGCTCTATTAGCTCTCGTATCTGCTCTTTATTCATTTCTCTTCCTAAAATAACTCTTTTTGCTCCATTTTTGTACCAAAAATTAGCAGAATGATAACTTACCGTATTGGCTTGTGTACTGACATGAATTTCTACATCTGGAGCATATTCCTTTAGCACATCTATTACTCCACCATCTGATGCAATAATGGCATCTACCTTTATCTCATTTAACATCTTGGCTTGTTTCTTAATCTCCTCATAGTATTCATCCCAAGCATAAATATTGATTGCAGCATACACTTTCTTGCCTATGCTATGAGCATACTCTATGGTTTTCGCTAAATCGTTGTCATCCACTTCTGCTCTGCTTCTTAGCGAAAGCGACCCTGTGCCACAATACACGGCATCGGCACCATATAAAAATGCTGTTTTTGCTTTTTCAAACGACCCCGCTGGGGCCAATAATTCTGGTTTCTTCATCTATTTCTACATCCTTTCCAGTTTAGGGACAGGCGTTTTTCTCTACTTTTTTCCAAAATAGGGACACCCCTTTTCCCTTTTTTCTTTTTAATTATAAATTATCATTATTTTTTTCTCTTAATTTCATAAACTTTTATTAGGTAAATAAAAATTGTTTACTCAAAATGCCAACACAAACATTTTGATGTCTGCAAAAACATTCAAACTCCAACAAATATTCAGAAAGTAAAGTAGTTGCTTATTTCTTCTAGGCCATCAAAATCAGCTTGTCTTACGATATCGTAAGCAACAATTGCTACAGAGTTTGCTAAGTTCAAAGAGCGCAAAGTTGGCCTCATTGGTATTCTTATAGTCTTGTCGATATATTTCAATAAAATATCTTCTGGTAATCCCTTTGTTTCTTTTCCAAACAAAGCAAATACTTCATTCATTTCTGCATAATTTGGTTCTGAATAAACATGCTTCCCTTTTGTGGTCACAAAAAACATATTGTTTTCTTCTGGCTTATATTTTTCCAAAAATTTTGCAAACGATAAATGCTCCTCTATCTCCAATTTGTCCCAATAATCTAACCCTGCTCTCTTTACGGCTTTTTCAGATATATTAAATCCTAAAGGATACACTAAATGTAGTTTAGCTCCAATAGCCGCACATGTTCTTGCTATATTTCCTGTATTTTGTGGTATTTCTGGTTCTACTAATACAATATTTAATTTCATGTTTTTCCTCTCGTTTCTAAATCTATCTATTTTTAATACACTTATATTTGATTTTCTTTTGCTAAACCTTGTTTAGCATATTTATTATACTATATTTTCTCTGTTTTTTCCATAGAAGCTAAGCAAAAATTTGGGAAATACTAACTTTGACGAGCTTTTCTATCATAAACTATATATAAAATCCCCGACTGCAATGCAGCCGGGGCAAGTACATCAGTAATCTAACATCACTTTGAATACGTTTCTGCATTCTTCTGGTAAATAGTCTTCGCTCACTTTCTCGTCGTAATAAAACCTGCCGCCAAACAAAAGACTCACATTTTCCTCTTTTTGCAAAGAAATCATTCGAAAATAGGTAAATGTAAAATAAGCTTCTTTCTGTACAAGGATGAAGATTTCATCCCCTACTGTTAATTCGCAAATTCCTTTTGTCTCCACCTTGTCTTTTTTGCGTACTAACACTTTTTTGTTTCCGTTGCTATCCAAGCCAAAGTCATACAAGAACAACTTATTCCCAACTTTTTTCGTTCCCATTAATGTTTTAATATTTTGCTTTGTACATTCTTTAGCTCTTTTGATGAGTTCGCTTTTTTCCATTTTATTAGCAAGGAAATGGAATTTTATTCCTAGAGCTCTTGCTTTTGCAGCTAATCCTGCATTTGCTGTCAGCAAAAGAATATCCTTTTTGTTTTGTTCACAATAGGTCAAAAAGCTCCTTTTCAAGCTTCCTTTCTTTTCTTTTTCTAGCCAAACACTTTCAAAATGTTCGTTGGTCGCTGCCAATTCCAAAAGCTGATTTGCATTGTCAGAAATAGTATCTCCTACACTTGCCATTTGCTCCAATTCTTCAATAGTAATCGTTGTAACCGCTTTAATGCAACCAGCATATTCCTGCAAAACAGCATCTAAATTTTCTAGCCAAGCCAAAGAGGAATCCAAAACAATTTTCTTGCCATTCAGATTTTCTTTCTTTGCTTTTGAGGTATTTTCCTCTTTTTGGCTTGCTCCATTATTTTTTGCTGTTTCTGTAGCTTGTTTTGCTTTTGCTCTTCCAGTCCGTTTTGCTATCTTAGCAGCTTCCTTTTTTGCTTGTTTCTTTTCTTCCTTATTGCGCTTTAAATTTTGCTGGACTAGTTTTTCGCTTTCTGCATCCTCACGAAAAGCTCGTTCGATTTGCACATGTGCCAATCCTGTCTTCTCACTAATTTCAGTATAGGTAGATGACGTTTTACTCGCCTCTACAATGTCGCTAATCCGCTTTTCCCATGCTTCTTTACTTAATTTCATAATTTTTTCTCCTTTGTTTTTCTGATGTACTTATACAGGAACAATTATGTTCCTATTCCAAAATTAGGAATTACTCTTTTATTGTACCAAATTTCTTGCCAAAAGTCAATTTTATGTAAATCTCTTAATTCTTAATTTTTTCGGTTAGCATTTACTTTTTGTCCCATTTCTGATATGATAGATAATGTATTTTAAGAAAGGAACATAGAACAATGGAAAATAAAGCAGAGGATGTTACAAAAGACAACAACAATACAATAATAACTAAAAAAAGATTACCTAGAATTTATTTATATTTTCTATACTTTTTAGTATTTGCCACCATAGGCTGGTTATTAGAAACTTGTTTTAGCTTTTATTCCTTAGGACATTTTACGAAAAGAGGCTTCTTGTTTGGTCCCCTTTGCCCAATTTATGGTTGGGGAGCACTTATTCTTATTATGTTTTTCAGCACTTATAAAAGACATAATCTAAAACTATTTTTATATGCTGCCTTAATCTTTTCCGTATTTGAGTATCTTGTCAGCTTTGGTATGGAGGCTCTATTTAGCCTAAAGTGGTGGGACTACACGGGTGAGTTCATGAATTTAAACGGACGTATTAGTATTTTTTATTCTTTTGCATGGGGAATTATCGCCATATTGTTTATCAATTTTATTTACCCATTCTTCAAGAAGAAAATTAATATACTATTATCCAAAATTCCTTACAAAGTTCAATTGACTGTAGTAAATGTATTATTGTTTATTTTAATAGTAGATACCGTTCTTTCATGTGTACGTTATTTAATTTGAAACAAATTGTGTGTCCCCTTGTTTCAGAAAAAATGTTATCATGTAACATTATAGACTTTTTTGTTTTTTTGGTATATAATAGAGGTATGTAAATACACACATTTGCATTATTAGGAGGGAAAACTATGAGGCGGAATGATAGGCTTGCAGAGTTCGACAGAAACAAAGACGAATTCGAGGAACGGCGTTGGCAAGAAGAGATGAAAAAAGCAATAACTAAACGGGATTTATCCCAGATTAAGAAATTGCTTGAACGTGCAGATATCAATGATTACAGCTTATCACCTTTCAGTGAATATGCTAATCTTTTCTCAGAGGCATCAAAATTCTAAAATGCAGTCACCAAACTCAATTCCATCCTAAAAAGAACCACAACGAATGCTGTGGTTCTTTTTTCAGCTTACCTTCTACCTTTTTCTTGCTATGGCAAGCCCATCTCCTACTTCTAAAATTTCTGTTTCTAAAGTTTCATTTGCCTGCAATTCCGCCAAAAATTCTCTTAAATTTCTTACTGCAGTACGTTGTTTATGTTTGTTATAATCACTCATCACATAGCCTTTGTATAACACATTATCAGCAAAAATAATTCCTTTTGGAGCTAGCATACGAAGTGCTTCTTTTAAGAAAAATGGATATTTTCCTTTTGATGCATCAATAAAAACAACATCATAACTTCCTGTAAATGTAGGAAGAATTTCTACAGCATCCCCCTCAAAGATATGTATCTTTTCTTCCACTTCGGCTTTTTTTATGTTCTGCATTGCTTCTGCTACACGGTCCTGCTCTCTTTCAATCGTATCAATGCTTCCTCCCTCTGCCAAAAATTCCGAAAAGCAAATGGCAGAATAACCTACCGCTGTACCTATTTCTAGAATTCTATTAGGCTTTTTCTCTTTTAATATTTTTGAAATCACTTCTAAGGTGTCATCCATTATAATGGGTATGTGTTCTTCTAGCGCTTTTTGCTTTATTTTCACTAATTCTGTTTTATTCATTCTCCCCTCCTGAATATACGTCTCATGTGGTAGAGAAAAAGACCTGTCCCTAAATCCCACCTATTTTTTTCTTGCTTCTCTCTCACGTGTTTTGCTGTCTAATATTTTCTTTCTTAGACGTATATTTTTTGGTGTTACTTCTACTAATTCATCATCTTGAATAAATTCAATGGCTTTTTCTAAGGATAGTTGAATTGGTGGTACTAATCTTAAAGCATCATCTGAACCAGAAGCTCTAGTGTTTGTTAAGTGTTTTTCTTTACAAACATTGATGGAAATATCTTCATTTCTAGAGTTGATTCCTACAATCATTCCCTCATACACATCTACACCAGGTCCAATAAACAATTCTCCTCTTTCTTGTGCATTGTACAAACCGTAGGTTACAGAAGTTCCTTGTTCGAAAGCAACTAATACGCCTCTTGTACGTGCTTGGATATCTCCCTTATATGGCTCATAGCAATCGAAGATGCTATTCATGGTTCCTTCTCCCTTGGTATCGGTTAAGAATTCGGTTCTATATCCAATAATTCCTCTTGCTGGAATTTTAAACTCTACCTTGGTATGTCCTGCTTCTGCTGGTTCCATATTAAGCATTTCTGCTTTACGTCTTCCTAATTTTTCAATAACGTTTCCAATCGAATCATCTGGTACATTTACTACTAATCTTTCCATTGGCTCACATTTTACACCATCAATTTCTTTATAGATAACTTTTGGACGAGATACTAAAAGCTCAAATCCCTCTCTTCGCATGTTTTCTATTAATACGGATAAATGTAGTTCTCCACGTCCACATACTTCAAAGCTGTCTGCAGAATCGGTTTCTTTTACACGTAAGCTTACGTTTCTTTCTAACTCTTTCATCAATCTATCACGAATATGTCTTGATGTAACAAATTGTCCTTCTTTTCCAGCAAATGGTCCATTATTAACACTAAATGTCATAGAAACCGTTGGCTCATCAATATCCACAAATGGGATTTTTTCTGGATTGTTTATATCACATATAGTATCCCCTATGTTAATATCTGCAATTCCCGATACACAAACGATATCTCCTGCTGAAACTGCTTCTTTTTCTACTCTTTTTAGTCCTTCATAAGTGTATAGCTTTGCAATTTTTCCATTTTCATTTTTATCTTGTTTGCAAACAGCCACACTCATTCCAGCATTAATGGTACCTCTTTCAATTCTACCAATCGCAATTCTACCTAAGTAGTCATCATAATCGATGTTTGATACAAGCATTTGCATTGTTCCCTCGGTATCGCATTTTGGTGGTTCAATATTGCTAATAATCGTATCAAAAATACAATTTACATTATCGCTTTCATCTTCTAAATGCATTTTAGCAATTCCATTTTTTGCAGAAGCATAAATAACTGGGAAATCTAATTGCTCATCATTTGCATTTAACTCAATAAATAGCTCTAAAACTTTATCTACTACCTTAAGTGGCTCTGCCCCTGGGCGGTCAATTTTGTTAATGATAACAATTGGTTTTAAATTTAAGGCCAAGGATTTTTTTAGTACTTCTCTTGTTTGAGGCATTGGTCCTTCAAAAGCATCTACTAATAGAAGAACACCATCTACCATTTTTAGTACACGTTCTACCTCTCCTCCAAAGTCCGCATGTCCTGGGGTATCTACAATATTTATTTTTATGCCGTTATACATAACAGAGGTGTTTTTTGCTAAAATGGTAATACCTCTTTCTTTTTCAATGTCATTAGAATCCATAATTCTTTCATCTACTTGTTCATTCGCTCTAAACACATGGCTTTGTTTTAATAGCGCATCTACCAACGTTGTTTTACCATGGTCTACGTGTGCAATTATTGCTACATTTCTTATATTTTGGTTGTTCATGTTAACTACTCCTTTTTATTAGAATTTATCATAACTTAAGACGTTTTCCAATGTTTTCGTTGAAAAACGTCTATTTCTCAAAAATCAGCTTTTACAATTATACACCTATTATGTAATTTTGTCAATTCTAACTTTTCTTGTAATTTTTACAAAAGTGTGATATGTTTTCGTTTATTCCTTACAAAAGTGTGATATATTTTCATAAAACATTTGCAAAAATGTGATTTAAGTTGTATAATAAATATATAAATGTATATAATATTTTAGGAGTTGATTTTTTTGAAAAGATTTATATTAGAAAATTTAATAAAGTGGAAAGAAAGTAAATATAGAAAGCCATTAATTTTAAAAGGAGCTAGGCAAATTGGAAAAACATATATTTTACAACAATTTGGTTCAGAAAATTATGATGGAGTAGCATACTTTAATTTTGATCATGATGAAGACTTGTACAATTTATTTAATAATACCAAAGATCCAAAGAGAATTTTAGAACAATTATCATTTATATATGGCAAAGCTTTAATACCTGGCAAAACATTAATAATTTTTGATGAAATTCAAGAATGTCCAAATGCACTTAATAGTTTAAAATACTTTCAAGAAGAGGCTAATGAGTATCATATTGCTTGTGCTGGAAGCTTATTAGGAATTAGATTATCACATACATCTTTTCCAGTTGGCAAAGTAGATTTTTTAAATATGTATCCAATGACATTTAGAGAATTTTTAATTGCAGACAATTGTAATAATTTAGTTGAGTATTTGAACAGTATAAAAAATGTAGAAAACATTCCAGATATATTTTTCAATCAACTAGAAGAAAAATTGAAAGCATATTTTATAATTGGAGGTATGCCAGAAGCTGTAAAAGCTTGGACTGAAGAAAAAAATGTTGAACTTGTAAATAATATTCAAAAAAATATTCTACAAGCATATGAAAGCGACTTTTCAAAGCATACTAGTAATAGTGAAGCAAATAAAATTTCCTTAATCTGGAATAATATACCATCACAATTGGCAAAAGAAAATAAAAAATTTCTTTATCAAGCAATTAAAGCAGGGGCCAGAGCTAGAGAATATGAGTCAGCACTAAACTGGCTTAATGATTCTAATCTAATTTACAAGATTTACAACATAACCAAACCAGATTTTCCATTAAAAGCATATAATGATTTAAGTTCATTTAAAATTTATATAAATGATGTTGGTTTGCTTAGACAAATGGCTAATTTAGATAGCAAAATCGTAATAGAAGGAGATAGATTATTTGAAGAATTTAAAGGTGCATTTACAGAAAATTATGTGCTAAATATGCTCATTACTACATTAGATACTGTACCTAATTATTACACATTTGATAGACATGAAGTAGATTTTATTATTCAATCTAAGAATGAAATAATTCCTATTGAGGTGAAATCAAATAGGTCAATAAATAATATAAGCCTTACCAGATATAACGAAAAAAATAACAATGAATTGGCTATACGATTTTCTATGAATAATTTAGCAAAAAATGGTAAGATTTTAAATATACCTCTATTCTTGATAGAGTATTTGAATAATTTTATATAGTGTGCTTTATAGTACAGAATAATCTGGTGTGTGTAATACAAAATTTGCACACCAGATTATTCTCTTGCTTTATACTATTTAAAAAATTTTCATTTTGTTTTTTCTATGCATTCCGCATTTGCATATGTTGTACTTCACTTTAATCGTAAGTACAAGTTTATTATATACTTTCATCATATCTTTGACAAGTAGTTTTTGTAATTTTTTACTCTTTCTCCACAAGTTCTTTAATTTGGTTCATAACAATCTCTGTCGCTTCGTCTAGCTTGTCTTTCTGATTTTTATACACACTTAAATCAATTGGCTCTCCATAATTGATATATACTTTACTAAATGGTTTAAAGGTTCCATGAATTCCTACTGGAATTACTTTTACACCAGCTTTTATTGCCATAAAAGCAGCGCCATTTTTTGCTTTCATATTCTTTTCCATACCTTTGCGAGTTCCTTCTGGGAAAATACCAAGCAATTCACCATTCTTTAGTACTTTTAAACATCTTTTCATCGCTTCTATATCTTGCATGTCCCTTTTTATTGGAATTGCATCAAATAAATGTCCTAGCCAAAAGAGAATTCCATGGGTAAATAAATCTTCTTTTGCAACAAAATTTACTTTTCTTTTATTAAATAGCACGATTGCTGCCGCATCTAAGTAATTGATATGATTACAGCAAAGAATATAGGCACCTTGTTCTGGTACTTTTCCTGTAATCTTCACACGGTAAGCAATGTGATATAGAGCAGAAAGAAAGACTTTTACTACTTTTCTAACAAATTTCTTCCATGCATTTTCTTTACGTATTTTATAGATTTTCCCCTGTAATTTATAATCTTTTTTCTTTTTTCGAATAATTTCACTAATTTCGCGTACTACTTGATTTATGCTTTTGCTAGTGCTATCTATTACTTCTGCATCATGTGCTACTTTCAAAGCACCTAATTCTTTGGATTTGTCATTTTCATCTCTTTTTTTAATGTTCTCCAACACTTCCACATAAGACATATTAATGCCTTTTTCTTTGTTTTGCTGAAATCTTCTTCTGGCTCTTTCTTCTAAATCTGCATCTAAATAAATTTTTACATCAGCAGTAGGAAATACATAAGTTCCAATGTCTCTTCCCTCCATAATAATATCTTTTCCCTCTGCCATTTTTCTTTGCAAAGCTACCATTTTTAATCGTACTTCTCGAATACTAGAAACTGGCGAAACAATCTCAGATACTTCTTTGCTTCTGATATCTTTTGTCACATTTTCGCCATTCAAAAATACTGTTTGTACTCCATTTTCCTCTTTTAAGTCAATGGTTATATTTTCTAACATTTCCTTGATTTTGTCTAGCTCCTCTATCTTTATCCCTTTGTTTAACATTTCTAATGCAACACAGCGATACATCGCTCCTGTATCGACATTAATCAATTTGAATTTTTTTGCTAATATTTTAGTAACAGTTCCTTTTCCTGTTCCAGCAGGCCCATCGATTGCAACAATAAATGACATCTATTTTTCCTCACTTTCTGGTATATGTATTCCTTTTGCCACCACAGAGACTTCTTGTACATTCATGGTGGTTAGCCTTTCAATTTCTTTCTTTACCCTTTGTTTAAAGTCTCGCAACACACTTAATATATTATAGCCAAAAATCACATAAACTTCCACATAAATGTTGGTAGCTCCAACAGAATTTTCCACTCTCACTCTTGATACACGATGAATCCCTTCTGTCTTTTTTGCAACATATTCCGTTATTTGGCGAAACGCCGTGTCAGATATGGTAAATTTGCCAAGATAACTAAAGGTTGGTCTTATAATGGATTTTTCAGAGATATATGGTGTATCATTTTTACGATATTTGAAAATTTGTAGTGGGTCCAAGATATAACCTGCAAAATCTCTTTTTATTTCAAATGTTGGCACCGGAATAACGTGTTTTCCCTCGGTAGTACGAATTCGTCTTGCAGTTTCCATTTCGGTTTCCGTAGCAACTTGGTTAATATAAATTGTTTTTTCTGGTTTTGGTAATTCCAGATTTTCTGCAATTTTTTCGACCATTCCATCTGATGTTCCTAAAATTAAAATAGAATCTGGTTTTATTTTTTGAATTGCCTCACGCATCTCTTTTCTATCTTGTTTTTCGAGAAAAATTGCCTTTTTTACCGTTTCAATTTTGGTAGGTGCCTTTTTCGCAGAATTTCCAGCTACCACATCATTTTCATGGATTAAAAGCCCATCATCAATAATATAATGAATATCATTTTCACTAGCAACTAATTGTGCTCGATAGCTTTTTCCTGTTCCAGAGGGTCCTACAAAAGCATATACTTTTATATTTTCTTTCATTTTCGTCTCCTTTCTTCACATTTAGTCTACAACTTCTAAGAGACAAAATGTATAATGGTCTCCTCTGTATTCTGCTGTAAACTCTTGTTTTTCAATTGTTTCTCCACCTAATTCTTGTTCTATTTTTTCTGCAATAGAATAACCATTTCGATTAATTGCCCAAATTCTTCCGCTAAAATCTTGTATTTCTTCTAAATCATAGATAATATCAAAGTTTGGTCCAAAAGCTTGATAAGCCTGTTCCACATTCCAGTGTCCGATATCCCAGAAATATTTTTGTGCTTCTGGATAATGTACTGAAATATTAAAACCAACTAAATCATTATCATATATAATAGCATCACCATCTTGTACATTTTCTTGTAAATAAGCAAACATATCTTCATTACTCTTATCATAATTTGCTTGAATAAGCCCTATATTAATATATATTGCCATCACGAGCGAAATAGCACAAATGACAATGTTGATATATTTGTTTCCGTATTTTGCCATAAAAAAGCTAAAGAAGAAGATGAATAGCCCTGTAATACATAGCAAATATCTTGCATAAATCATTACTTTCCATAGGATTAAGGACGCAAGTCCCATTCCTAGTAATACGGATATATAGAAAAGAATTGCATACTTTGCAGGCTGATTTTCTTGTTTATTTTTTCTATTTTTAATCCATAAATACGCTATATAAATGCATATTGTTCCTCCAAACAAACCTGCCACCCAATTTGGTACATATTGTGTTCCTCCTAGGTTACCTGTAAATTGGAAGGTAAACATTTCAATTAATGTGCCTGGGAAACTTAGTGTAATCCAAAATCCACCAGTCATGTTACTAATTTTTATCAGCATACAAATAAGCCAAGGTAAGAACCCTATTATTTGAATAACAGCAGTAATAAGAAAAGCCTTTAAGTTATAGGTAACTTTCTTTTCTTTTACAGATTGCCTTACAAAATAGATAAATAAAGCAATATTCACAAGCCCTGCTGCCACTAGTGCATAATAATGTGTATAGCAGGATGCTAGGCTAAAAATGCCAAATAAAACCCAGTTTTTTATTTGCTTTTCATTACCATTTTTGTAAATACGATAAGCATAAATTGCAATTAAGGTAACAAATAGCATTGCCAACGAATACATTCGTATCTCACCTGCATATACTAAATTTACTGGCAAGAAATACACAAAAAAGCTAAAAAGAAGTCCCACTTTAGGTCCAAAATCTTTTCGAATATGTGTTAATCCTAAAATTCCTAAAACACAAATGGCTAATACCGAAAGTAAACGATATAGCACAATTTGGTTTCCAAAAATAAGGTTAATTATATGTAATAGCCAATAGTATAAAATAGGGTGCACATCATAGATGCCAATAGACCATATCTCTCCAAAACTATGCCCTGCCATCCCTACAGAGTAGGATTCGTCAAACCATGTGTTGGAATGAAACGCAGATAACCCAACAAACACAATTCCTACTACAATAATTAGTATATGCAATACTAGCATTTTATTTTGTTTCAATTTCTCCATTTTCTCTCTTCTCTCCTTTTAGTGTAGTCCACTTTAGGGACAGGCCTTTTTCTATACTTTTTTTTTTTTTTTTTACAGCCCTTTCTGTCCACCATTTATTTTCGCAAATTATATGTTACTCTTATAGCATTAATTTAATTTTTCACCCCATTATTATAGCATGGTCGCAATAAAAAGTCATTAATTATTTGAAATTTTTGTTGAAAAGTGGGAAAAGAGGTTGACCTCTTTTCCCACTCACAATCTATTTTTTATTATTCTAATATTCCATTATCCGGTAATTTTCCACTGTCTACTATAGGGTCCCATGTTGCATCCCATGCTTCTTCTTCCTTATCTTCTATCTTGTATATCTGCTCTATTGTAATATTTGGTTTCAAAACCACAACTGGTTTCACTGCAAAACCATGTGCAAACCAATAGCCATCAGAGCCAAATAAATAATAGGCATAACCCCCATCAGATATATATAACATAGCATTATTTCCAATTCCCCATATTGTTTTTTCTGCTATATCTCCATCCTCAAAAGCCTGTACCAATGTTTTTGCACCACTGGTACCACCTGTCATCATTTCATTCATATATACGCTGTTAAATTTGCCATACTCTCTTCCTCATGCTTTGTGCTATTCGCTACCATATTTCTCGCCAGTTCTGTCTGCTTTTTTTATCCATTCATAGGAAGGCCTAAGGCCTTTTCGTGTACTTTCAAGTTAAATTATACTCCAAGTATATATGGGTCTGCTTTTTTCCCTGTTCCGCCTGTTACCTTGATTCCAGATTTCAGTTTAAATACCGGGCGAAGTCCCATTGAATAAGCAAACGACTCTCTATTGCTACCTTTAAACACAGTGCACAAGTCGCAGCTGACATCGCTACCTTTAGAGGTTACATAGTCCATTTCGAAAAATCTGGTACCATCCGAATATGAAGACTCATGATGTGAAGCTAACCAGTAGCTGGTGCCTATATTTCTTATACTTGTACTCATTTGGTTCCAATCTGTAGTATAATATCGTCCATCTAACATCGGATTACTTGGATCACTTCCTACACATCTTGCTCTACTTGAATATGTGTTATTATTATATTTACCTGCTGCATCATTTAGTGTTTTTATTGCTTCATTATATGAATTCATTGATGTTGTATAGTTACTACTATCTCCTAATTTTACATTCTCTACTGTTTCCATTGCTATTATTTCTATTCCATAGCTTGAACTACTATCATATAGTACTACACAGTCTATATCTCCTTGTGCTGATGAGTATCTTACCCAATTTCCTGCTTTTAGTTTATTTTCTACCGGTACTGGTTTTATTTGAACTGTAATTATACATGTTCCTTTCACTCCACTTCCGTCTTTTGCTGTTGCTGTTATTGTTGCACTTCCTGCTTTTTTTGCTGTTACTAGACCTGTACTACTATTTACACTGGCTACTGTTGTATTATTACTACTCCACGTTACTGATTTATTGGTTGCATTACTTGGACTTACAGTTGCACTTAATTGCCTTGTTTGTCCTTCCTCTAATGTTACACTACTAGGACTTACACTTACACTTGTTACTAATTTTCTTACTGTTATTCCGCTTGATATTGTTTCCCATTTATTTCCTGCTTTATCTACTGTTAATACGTGTAAATAATATGTTCCATCTGTAGTCATTGTTCTACTTATTTGTTGTCCATTGCTACTAAAAGTCCCTCCCGTATAAGAATTTACATCTGTTCCTATTTTTCCACTCGACGTATTCCATACATATCTACATTGTGTTATTTCTGGGCCACTTTCATTATCTCTATTGGTTACCGTTGCTGTTACTGTAGTTCCTGTTGTTACGTTTGTACTACTTAATTGTATGCTAGCATTCTGTGGATTTGTATTATCTATTATTCCCGCGCTTGCATGTTCGCCATAGTTTGTTCCGTCATATAATCTCGCATATACCATACTTGGATAACTTAAGTTTCCAATCGTTCCTCCATTTGCTATTGTTTCCCATCCATCATCTGCTGT
>CALXKT010000011.1 GCA_944388985.1 uncultured Clostridia bacterium
CATTAGCTCAGGTGGTAGAGCACTTGACTTTTAATCAAGTTGTCCGCGGTTCGAGTCCGCGATGGCTCACCAAACTACTAGGGTTTGAGGTATTCATATTAAAAACCCTAGTACAGATTTCTGGCCCCGTGGTCAAGCGGTTAAGACATCGCCCTTTCACGGCGGAGACATGGGTTCGATTCCCGTCGGGGTCACCAAATGCCACTTTAGCTCAGTTGGTAGAGCAACTGACTTGTGGGATAGATAAACAATATGTTTATTTTGAACTATCTTGCACCTATGTATGGAAACATATATAGTGGACACCGCTAATTCGGGGAAGGCTAAGTAATATATATGCTAATCCCGAGCTAGAAGATGTTAAATCTTTAAGTGTAGAGACTTTATACGGTGTACCTAAGGCATGAGCTATGGTAAAGAGAAAGTCCAGACTACAAACACTTTTTGTGGTAATGAAAATTATAGTAGTATGAATCAGTAGGTCGTCCGTTCAAGTCGGACAAGTGGCTCCAAACCAAAAGAAGAACTGGAATTTTCTAGTTCTTCTTTTTTTCTCAGAAAGGATTTTTATTATATGATATGTTTGAATTGTGGACAGAAAATTTCTTCAAAAAAGAAGTTCTGTGATAATCATTGCCAAAAAGAATATCAATATAAAGAATATATAAAAAAGTGGAAAAATGGAAAAATCGATGGTATAAGGGGAGAATATCAAATTTCTATGTATATAAAAACATATTTATTTAAAAAATATAGTAATAAATGTGCAAGATGTGGTTGGGGAGAAAAGAATATTTATACAAATACAATTCCACTAGAAATAGAACATATAGATGGAAATTATAGAAATAACAAGGAAGAAAACTTAATTTTACTCTGCCCTAATTGTCATTCGTTAACATCAACTTACAAAGGAGCGAATCTAAATCATGGAAGAAAAACTAGAAAAAAATACAGTAAATAAAGTAATTGTAGTAACAGGTGGTTCCAGAGGGATTGGAGCCGAAATCGTAAAAACATTAGCAAGAGAAAGTTATACGGTTATACTAAATTACAACAAATCAGAAGCTTGTGCGAAAAATGTGGAAAGCGAGCTTAAAAAAGAGGGGCATACTGTGGATATTTTTAAAGCAGATGTCTCTAAAAAAGAGGAGGCGCAAGCATTAGTTCAATTTGCTATAGAAAAGTATGGGAGAATTGATGTGCTAGTTAACAACGCTGGAATTTCACAAACAAAGCTATTTACTGATATAACAGAAGAGGACTGGCAAAATATGCTAAAACAAAACTTGACATCTGTTTTTTACACGACACAAGAAGCAGTAAAGAACATGATACACAATAAGCAAGGATTAATTATTAATATGTCATCCATCTGGGGACAAACTGGTGGAAGTATGGAAGTGCATTATTCTACTGCAAAGGCTGGAATTATTGGCTTTACAAAAGCACTAGCAAAAGAATTAGGACCATCGAATGTACGTGTAGATGCCATTGCACCAGGAATAATAGATACAGATATGAACAGTGAATATTCAGATGAAGAAAAAGAAGCCATAAAAGAGGAAATTCCATTAGGAAAGATAGGAACGACTAATAATATTGCTAAATGTGTAAAATGGCTAATAGAAGACGATTATACTACAGGAGAAGTGATTTCTATTAATGGCGGTTGGAATATGTAATAAAAAGGTTTTAATATCAGTAGCAGAAATGTCCAAAAAACAAAACCTTGAACAAATAGGAGTGTCCCTTTTGTTCAAGGTTGTTTTTCAAGATTTATTGTTCATCATTATGAACTTTTCTTTTATAATTTCCAGAAATAATTTTTGGTAAATACGTTATAATTTTATAAACTGCTAAACGTATTTTTTTGCTCCATAAATAGGTTTTTCTTAATTTTCTAGGAGCTTCTATACTATTTTCTTCTTTAACAACTAAAGCAAGTTCTGCTTTTTCTATTGGGAAAATATAATTTTGTCCCTCATTATTATCCCATTCATTATTGGCATCTCTAAAACATAAATTTAAAGTATCGTTAGAAACAAGCTCTATTTCTGCTTGAAAACCTAACTCCGATTTCGTCATTTTTATTTCGTTTAAGTTTTCCCAACTATTGCCAAAACCATAATGAATAAAGACTTCTTCTGCATTTTCTTGAAATAATTTTCCTGTGTAAGAAATCTTTACAGTGCTATTTTCTATTAGTTTATCGGTATTAAAAAATATGTTTTTAACTAGTTCCATTTGAATCTCCTTTTATCTCTTGTTTATTCATTTCTTAATATAACAAATTATATTATTAAAATATAAAATATTCAATAGTTTTTCACAAAAAAATGAAAAAATTTTACATTTTTCTTACAAAAACAAATTAAAATAACAAACCTGTATTAGTTCCAATTATTTTTCCAACAATATTATAAGTATCTTTTTCTGAAAGAACAATATCAGAAAATTCTTTATTATCAGCACGCAAAACAAGGGAATCCTTACGAACTACGTATCTTCTTATCAGCATTTTTCCATTGTATTCAAAAAGACCAATATCTTTATTCTCTAATGGAGAATTAAATTCGATAAAAGCATAAGTTCCCTCTTCTAATCTTGGTTCCATGGATTTATCATTAATTTTTAAGGCTAAACAAGCACTTGGTAAATCTAAAGGGCAATCAATAAAAGAATCAGCCGAGCTGACGGCAAGCACTTTATTATACGAAATATGCTCTGGCATTTTATTCGCTTTTTGCTCTTCGGTAAAAACTTTATCATATGTATACATTAAAGGCTGATAAGGTATCTCTAAGGCTCTACAAATTGTTTTTAAAGCCCTATGGCTAGGGTTTCTTTCTCCTTTTTCTATATGTGCAATATGCCCGATATTAATATTAGTACGTCTTGCAAGTTCAGACTTTACTACATTTTTTTCTTCGCGTACTCTAGCTATCATATCACCTATCATTTGTATCAACCTCTTATCTAAAATTTTTCTTAATTATATCGAAAAATAAAAAAATTGTCTAGTAAAAAAACTATTTTTTTGTAAAAAGATAGGGAAAAATAGGTTGTAAAAAGTACAAGGTTATGGTAATATAATTGGGGAAAAAGGTATACTATTAGAAAAGGGAGAAGTATAGCTTATGGAGAAAAAAGAAAAACCAAAAACAGCGTCAAAAAAGCAAGTCTTTCCAATTGTTATTATTTCGGTGCTAATTGTAATGGCATTAATCTTTTCTGTTATTTTTGCGTTAATCAATATCAACAATGACAAAATTCTAGGCAATATTTCTATTATGGGTATAGACGTAGGAGAAATGACGAGAGAAGAAGCTGAAGAGGCTATTTATGAAGTTATCAATGTTAGGCTATCGGAAGAATTAGAGGTAAAAAAGGATGACTATGAAACAAGCATCAATGCAAACCAAATTAATGCTAAGTTTGATGTAGAAAACGCTGTAAATGAAGCATATAACATTGGAAGAGCAGGAAATATTGTCGTTAATAATTATGCTATTTTAGGAACCATGCTATTTGGAAATGAAATAGAGTGTAATTTGAATTATAGTCAAGAGGCTTTAGACAAAAAAATAGAGGATATTTCTTCTAAATTACCCGGAGCAGTAGTACAAAGTAGTTATTACATTGAGGGAGAAGAATTAATTATTGTAAAAGGGAAAGAAGGATTAAGAATTAAGAAAGACGAACTGAAAAATGCAATACTTGAGGAAATAAAAGATATTAATCATCCTTATGAATTAATTACAATACCAACGGAAACGGTTCAGCCGGACGCAATAAACCTAGAAGAAATACGAAAAGAAATCTACAAAGAGCCACAAGATGCTTCTGTAACCCAAAATGAAGAAACTAATAAAACAGAGGTAAAAACAGAAGTAAATGGAATTGATTTTGCCATTTCCATAGAAGAAGCAGAGAAAATTTTAGCTGAAGAAAAAGAGGAGTATGTAATTCCACTTAAGATTACAGTTCCAGAAAAAACATTAAAAGATTTGGGCGAAGAAGCTTTTCCAGAAAGATTAGGAACCTATTCTACCAGATATGACCCAACTAACAGAAATAGGAGCAATAATATAGAAATTTCGGTAGAAAAAATAGATGGAACCATTATTTTACCAGGAGAAACTTTTTCCTATAATCAAACCGTAGGAGAAAGAACTATTGCAGCAGGATACAAAGAAGCAGGTGCGTATGCTGGTGGAAAAGTAGTGCAAGATGTAGGTGGTGGAATTTGCCAAACTTCTTCTACCTTATATAATGCAGCATTACTCGCTAACTTAGAAATTGTCGACAGAAGCAACCATCAATTTCTAACTTCTTATGTAGCGGCAGGAAGAGATGCAACGGTTGCTTGGGGAGCGATTGATTTTCAATTTAAAAATAATAGAAGTTATCCAATTAAAATAGAAGCAAGTGCGAAAAATGGGGTATGCACCATGAGCATTTACGGTATAAAAGAAGAAACGGAATATGAAGTTGTAATACAATCGGTTGTACTTTCCTATTTACCATACACAACCAAATATGAGGATGACCCAGACCTAGAAGAAGGAGAAGAAGTAGTAGAGCAATCTGGATATAATGGATGCACAAGCGAGGCATACAGGATATTAAAATTAAATGGAGAGGTAATCTCGAAAACATTACTATCTAAGGATACGTATGACCCAATGACACGAATTATTAGAAGAGGAACGAAAAAAGTGGAAATTTGACACTTTATGTAAAATAGAGTAAAATAATAACAGAAGCCATTTATAAGCTTTATTTAGATTAAAATAAAGAAAGGAAGAACTTTAATGGATTACATTATGGACCGGTTCCCGTTTGAGAAATTAGGAGCAAGCATGAACTTGTTGCAGGTGACCCAGGTAAGCACAGCAATGCTCCCTCGGAGCGCAGTTCTTTGCATCAAATGTAAAGAACTGAAAAACTTTGTACGTAGCATTGTTAAAGTGCCGAGGACCTCCGAAAAAATGGAGGAAAACATCTTTAATGAACAAGATACCATTTATCTTGTTCAAGACAGAGAATCATGCTTTAGAATTAAACTTTGCCCAAACGGGTGCCAAGGGTGCATCCCGTCACAGAAATGTGAAATTTGCACAAAGCAAAAGTTCTACCATGGCAAGTAATGCTTCGAAATTCGAGGCATCAAAAAACAGCAGAATAGGATAAAACCTGTTCTGCTGTTTTCTTGGTGTCAAATTTAAACATTATCTCTTTGAATGGTTTCGATAATATTTTGTTTATTTATTTTATTTAAAGTATACCTCATAATGCACCAAAGTATTAGGAAAACCGCTAAAATAGATATTAGCACGCCATTGTATGGGAAAATATAATCCATAATCGCATTGGTACGAAAGGCCAAATGAACTATGTAAGAAAATACAAGTCCTAACGGAATGCCAATTATTAGTGCTTTTAAACCTAAGAATATATTTTCTAGTCGAATCATTCTATTAAATTCTTTTTTCGTCATCCCAATCGATTTTAAGTGAGCAAATTCTTTTTGCCTTAATTCCATACTAGTTGTGATGGTATTAAAGATATTGGTTATTCCAATAAGGGAAGTGACAATAATAAAGGTATATAGAAAAATAGAAATGGTTGTGAAAAGTGCTCTTTGCTCTATTAATTGATTATCCACATTTTCTATATAGTCATAGTTATCGGAATAATTTTGCTCGATATACTCCAATAATTCTTCACTATTGTTGGTCACAATATATAAGCTAGCAAGTTTATTAACAAATTTTGTATTTGAGAGTATACTTATAAATTCATCAAACAACTCATCACTAACAATTAAAGAAGCATGAGTGGAATCTTGAAAACCAGTATTAATACCAGAATAAGCTAGAGGTTCTTCCGTTGTTACAGTAGCTATTTCAATAGGAAAACCTTCTGTTTCTTCATACGTGTAAATTTCTAAAACATCACCAGGTTGATAATCGTAAATTCGAAAAGTAGCTAGTTTGTTTTTTCCATCGATTTCAGCATAATCCGTTATGGTATCAATTAAAATTCCTTTATCTTTTACGTCTTGATATGATAATCCTAATTTGTGAATAAATCTTTCAAATTCTTGTTTACCAAAAGCCAATAAAATAATATTAGAAGAATCGTAATGATTCCTGGTATTAAGTGTTCTAACATCTGCCGAAAAGTGTTTATCACCATTTTCTATATAAGATGGGCACATTCTTCGTAGTGCATAAGTATCGATATGAGGATCCTGCGCTATTTCTACTAATTTGCTATAGTCATCACCATCTATCATTATATTAAAATGATAATTGGCATAGTATAACTCCACTACTTCAAAAGCGTAATTCGTAAAGGTAATTAAAGCAATAAAAGCAGATACACTCATGATAATCGACACGACAGTGGTTCGATAACGTCTTTTATTTCTTTTCATATTTTTATAGGCTATAACACCACCAATTCCAAATAACTTTTTAACCCATTTAGGAGATTTCATTTTCTTAGATTTTATTTGGATATCTTGGTTACTTCGAATAGCTTCCATTGGTGAAATTTTAGCCGCTTTCTTAGCAGACGTTCTTGCGGACAAATAAATAGTTAATGCACTAAATAAAATGGCAAATGCAATGGAAATGAGATTGGTAGAAAAAATAAATTCCATACCAAATAATTCATCCATTAAATTGTCTTGTATCAAATGTAAAAGAAGATAGATAGAACCTGTTCCAAGGACAATTCCAAGAGGAATACCTATACACCCTAGAACACAAGCTTCCAGCAAGACACTCCTTTTAATCTGTTTTGGTGTTGTGCCAACAGATGCAAGCAATCCGTATTGTTTCACTTTTTCTGTAATCGATATCGTAAAACTATTTTTAATGCAATAAGCAGAAGTTAAAATAATAATGATTAAGAGAACAATTGCTACGGTATACAACATTTGGTTTGTTTGGTCAAAATCATTGCCTAATTCTAGTGCAATTAATTGCAGATTTGGAATACATATATATTTAAGAGATTCATTTTCATTACTATCTAATAATTTTTCTTCTGTTTCAAAAGCAGTTTTTGCTTTTAGCTTCTGGTAAGTGGCATCATCTATTTCTAAAATGTTGACAAGTGTTTCTATTCGATTAGAAAAATTAGAATAACGTAAATAAAGATTATAATTGCCATTTAGGTGATTGGTATCTAAGTAGGATAGAAAAGTATAATACTTATTTGAGGTAGAAGCATTATACAGTGGCTCTATTTCTTGGTTCATAATATTTACAATACCAACAATGGTATAATCTTTCGTTACAGTTTCTTCCCCTTGTATTGGCAAAGAAATGGTCGAACCAATAGATAATTTTATATTCTCAAGTTGTTCTATTTGGTTTGAAATAACGATTTCATTATCACTTTTTGGGAAACTGCCTTCTATTAATTCAATACCAAGCAGATGGAAAGCGTCATCCGAGAAATTAAGAACTTGAATTGGCATTTCCTTAAAAGCATATTCAAAAATACCATATCCAGCATGTTGTGTTAGAAAAGTATTTTCAATGTTATCTAAATTTTGTATTCTTTCAATATCATTGCTAGGAACATTGGTAATCTCCAAATGATAATCTCCAAAATGTTGCTTAGCATATTGAATAGTAGAAGCTCCAGAACTAGCTAGCATTGTCGTTACGCCAGTTATTAAAGCAGTTGCCAAAACAATTCCAATAATAGTTACAATAGTTCGTTTTTTATTTAATTTTAAACTTCTAAAAGTTAATTTACTTAATATATTCATTTTTTCACATCCCTTTTTATTACAATAGTTTTAACTTAATCATAGATTGCGCAGATAGTTTAGAATCTGCCTAAGGTCTCACTAGACCGTGGAAACGATGTTTCCATCTTCTATTTTGATAATTCTGTCCGCAACTTTAGCAATTTCGGGATTGTGAGTAATCATAATAATGGTTTGATGATATTTTTGGTTTGAAGCTTTTAATAACTGAACAATTTCTTCACTGGCTTTGGAGTCTAGATTACCAGTTGGCTCATCTGCAAGCACAATAGCTGGATGATTTATTAAAGCTCTACCAATTGCAACACGTTGCTGTTGACCACCAGACAACTCGTTTGGTAAATGTTTTCTTCTATTTTCTAAACCTAAAATTTGTATTAACTCGTCCAATTCATTAGGAGGTACTACCTTTCTATCTAAGTCACAAGGTAAAGTAATATTTTCTTCTACATTTAAGATAGGAATTAAATTGTAAAATTGATAAATAAGCCCAACTTCTCTTCTACGAAAAATAGCTAGTTCCTCTTCTTTAAGAGAATAAATATCCTTTCCATTTACAAATACTTTACCAGAGGTAGGTCTATCTACGCCACCTAATAAATGTAACAAGGTGGATTTTCCACTTCCAGAACTGCCAATGATGGCAATAAATTCACCACTTTCCACTGAAAAAGAAAGGTTATTTACTGCAATTACTTCGTTTTCTCCTTTACCATATTTTTTGGTCAAATTTTCTACTTTTAAAATTTCCATAAACATCCTCCTTTTTGTTATTACTCTAAATTTATATGATTATTATACATCAAAGTAAATAAAAAGCAAATATCCCCCTATAGATAGGAGCGTATTATTTGCGATTCTATCTATAGAGGGATATTTATATCAGTCTTATTTGTTTTAGCAAAGTTTCACTGGTTCAAAAACGCATTTTAATTTCTAAAATGCCATTTTTATAATTTGCAGAAATACTACCGCCATTGACTTCTACCAATTGCTTCGCAATAGACAAACCTAAACCAGTTGCCTTTTTTGCATTTTCTACCGTAAAATAACGGTCAAAAATTTTTTGAACAGAAGTAGCATCCAAAGAAGTAGCTTTGTTCGAAAATAGAATGGTTCCGTCATTTTGTAATACTACTTTAAAATTACCATCACTATATTTTACTACATTGGATAAGATATTTTCAAAAATACGAATGCATGAGGATTTATTTAATAATTTATAAACTTTCTCCTCACATAACTGTATTTCGGGAATAATTTGCTTCTCTTTAAAAAGCGTATAATAGCTAATTAAAGTTTCTTCTAAAATTTCATTAATACAGCATTCTTCTTTTGGGAGTTCTCCCACTATATCCATTGTTTTAGAAAAATCAAATAATTGCTCTGTAAGCTCAATTAGCTCATTCGATTTTGCATCCATCCTATTTAAATATTGTTCTTGCGTTGGTGACAATGCTTCTTGTTTCATTAAATCTATATAGCCAGTAATGGCAGTAAGAGGAGTGCGTAAGTCATGTGAAATATTAGTAATTGCTCTTTTTAATTCTTGATTTCCATTTTGATATTGCATTCTTTGCGTACGTAATTCACCCAATTCCTTATTTAAACAGATGACAAAATCTTTAATAACCTTGCTAGAAGAAGAAGTGGTTATTAAAGCATTCGTATCTGATTTTAAAATATGGGAAAATACAGTTTCAATTTCTTTTAGAGACTTGTGCAAAAAATGCATCCTCAAAACCAGAACAACTACAATTAAAAATAAAATAATGCTAAGTATTAATAAACCAATATTCATAATTTCCTCCTACGTTGCTGTATTTTTGGGGACTATTGTTTTTTTGCCCTGTCTCCAAAAACAAGTTTTCTATTTTAATTCTCTGCGGGAAAATAGGTAAAGTCCCAAACTAGTTACAAGCGCAGTGCAAATAACAGAATAGACTGGTATTTGGTATAAAAATTCTGCATCTTCGCTTTGCAATTCATATGCAGGACCTTGTGGCAGTAATAAATAAAAAGTTTTTGCAATGCTATAAATAGTATCACCAGGGTAATTAGGATTCTCCTCTTCGCTAATAACCGTTTCATTCCCATATTCATCAGTATAAGTGTGCCTAATTGGTTCGGCGGTGCTAAGAATATAAGAAAGCGAACCTTGTAAAATAAACATTGCCACAAAAAGTAACATACAAATGGTAGTAGAAATAGTAATATCTCGGCAAAACATCGCGACAAAAGTGTAAATTGAGCAAAAAGCAGTGATAACGAAAGCACTATACAAAAGTATCATACCTAATTGAGGCAAGGTCATATGCAATGGGCCAAACAATGGAGTACCAATACATAAAACAATTGCAAGAAAAGCAAAGTCACATAACAAGGCTGTAGCAATACATAGAAGAAGATTGGATAGGTAAATCGAAGTTCTGCTATGTCCGCACAATTATTTTATTGCGAAGAATGCCCTCAGAATGTTCTTTCCCTACAAAAATGCTAACAAAAATAGCAATCAAAAGCCCAATATAGAGCATATATTCATTAAAAAAGCTGTCTAAAGTAACTTCATATGGTAAAGAAGCATTACGGCATAAAGTAAAACACGCAAGCCCAATAGTAAGAAATAAAAATACCCAAAACAATACCTCTTTTTTTAGCCTAAAAAAACCTGCTTTTAATAATTTAATCATTGTCAGCACCTCCTATCAAATTAAGATAGTAATTTTCTAAAGATTCTCCCTTTTCTTGAAAATCACTTACCATACAATTTCTTTTTGAAAGTGCCATGACAAATTCAGAAACATTAATTTTTTGATATAAATCAATCACTTCATTAGAAATTACTTTATAAGGAATGTTATTTTCCTCTAGATAATTGACACATTCTTTTACATTACTTACCGTTACCTGTGTTCTCTTTTTAAAGTTTTCTTGTAATTCTTTGCTACTAATTTCTTTTACAATTCTATTTTGATTTAGAAAGCCATAACAAGTGGCGACTTTGGATAATTCATCTAAGTAATGGCTAGAAATCAAAAAGGTAATTCCCTTTTCTTTATTAAGCCTCAAAATTAATTCGCGTATTTCAATAATTCCTTCTGGGTCTAAGCCATTAATTGGCTCGTCTAAAATAAGAATATCGGGGTTACCCACTAAGGCAATAGCAAGCCCAAGCCTTTGCTTCATTCCTAAAGAAAAATGCTTTGCTGTTTTTGAGGATGAACCTGTTTTTGAGGACGGAGGGAAAAAACAAGTTTTCCTATCTAAGCTTGATGACGAGGAAGAAAAATGAGACACTTCATTTTTTTCTCGCGGTGAGTTTATATGATTAGGTGTTAATCGAAAAAGTTCTAAAAGCTCTTGTAAACCATCATAGTTAGGAAGACCAACTACTTTGTATTGCTCTTTTAAATTATCCTCTGCAGTCATATCAAGACATAGTGAAGGAGACTCAATAATTGCTCCAATTCGTTTTCTTGCCTCTATCATTTTTCGGTCTTTATTCGAAATACCATAAATGCTGTAAGTACCAGAAGTAGGCTTTTGCAAACCGCAAAGCACACGAATAAGCGTAGTTTTACCAGCTCCATTTTTTCCAATGAGCCCATAAATAGCACCTTTGGGAATATGCATATCCAGACCACGAAGTGCTGTAAAATGGCCATAGCTTTTGGTTAGACCATTCGTTTCTAAAATAAAATCCATACTAACCTCTCCTTTCTAATAAAAGCTTATCATGCAATTGTTAAGAAAGTGGTTAAGAAGTAGTTAAGAAATGGTTAAAATTTTTACTCCTGTAACTTAAAGCCAATTCCCCACACAGACTCAATATATTCTTCTGGAGTAATTGTTCTAATCTTTCTTCGAATATTACTAATATGCACTTTTAAAGAATTTTCATCACAGTCGGGGGTGTCCTCGCTAATTTGTTCTAGCAGTTTTGATTTCGTCACTACTTGAGTTGGGTATAGCAATAGTTGTTTTAAAATGGCATATTCTGTTTTAGTCAAGTTTATTTTTTGATTTTTAATTTTTAAAGTATGTGTTGTTGCATCTAATGCCATATCTTTATAATGTAACGTATTCTTTTGAGAATTCCCATTTACGCGCAATTGCACTTTTACTCGTGCTAATAACTCATTTGCATCAAAAGGTTTAGTAATATAATCATTGGCACCACTTAATAAAACATGCACCTTATCTTCGGGAGAAATTTTAGCACTTATTACAACAATGGGAATATGCTTAATTTTACTAACAATTTCTTCTCCTGTTAATCCGGGTAGCATCAAGTCTAATAAAATAAGGTCAATTTTTTCTTTTTCTAATAGTAACATGGCCTCTGTTCCAGAATAAGCGTCAAATACAGTGTGGTTTTCTCTTTTCAAAATGTTTTGGATTAAGTGATGAATATCCATATCGTCTTCTACAACTAATATATTTGCCATGATAATATCATTCCTTTCTATTATAACGATTAAAATATTTTTTTCACTTTTAAAAGGATTATACCCTATAAAGGAATGTATTGCAATGGAAAAAACAGGTGTCCTAACTTTAGGACACCTTTATTCCAGTATCGATTACTTCTTTTATAAAATAATTAGAAACATCTTCAAAATCTTTTTTCTTAATAGGATGTGGTTCTATTCTAGCATCAATATCCCAAGTCATCCCCATTAAATTTGCCATACTATCATAAATATCTTCAAAATCATCTGAAATAACGGCAATATCAATATCACTATTTTCATTTTCTGTTCCTTTGGCATAAGAACCAAATAATATTATTGCAGTTATATTATAATGTTTCTTGATTTCTTCAATAAATTTATTTATACTATTCAAAATATCTTTATTTATTGTTTTTTTAACCATTGACGTACCTCCTTAATGTTTTTTACTTGTTCTGCTGTGCAATTATTAGTACATTTATATTAATAAAAAGCAAAGAGGTTGTCTTTGCTTTAAAGTTTTTAAATAATATACTTTGGTGCGCCATAGAGGATTCGAACCTCCGACCATTTGATTAAGAGTCAACTGCTCTACCAACTGAGCTAATGGCGCATAAATATTTGCAAAACATACGGTTAAGCAAAACAATAACATAAATATTATAAATCCTGTAACCAGTTTTGTCAATATTTTTTGAAATTTAAGTTGTAATTATTGAAAATTTATGTTAATATAATAACCTAAGGGGTGATAACGATGTTTAAAATGTACCATACAAACATGGAAACAAATATAACAGAGGAGACAAAAGAATTTAATAGAGGGAATTGGATAAACATGATTTCACCGAGTGACGAAGAAATAAAAACAGTGTGTGAAAATATTAATATACAAGAAGATTTTATACGTTATGCGTTAGACGCAGAAGAAAAGGCTAGAATTGACGTGGAAGATGATGATAATACCATATTATTCATTATTGATACACCAGTCATAGAAATAGAGTCTGGGGCAAAAGTATATAGTACAGCACCAATTGGAATTATCTTTGTAAGAGATGATTACATTATTACCGTTTCCTTAAATAAAAATCCTATTTTAGAGGATATGGTAAAAAAGAAATTAAAAGGAATTATCACGTATAAAAAGAGTAGAATGCTTTTACAACTTTTTTATTCCAATTCCGAACTATTTCTAGATTTACTAAAAAAGATTAATAAAGAAACAGAAATTGCAGAAAACGTATTAAAAAATTCTATGAAAAACAAAGAACTTTTAAAATTGCTAAGTTTGGAAAAAGGACTTGTGTATTTTACGACTTCTTTAAAATCAAATGAAGTAGTCATGGAAAGAACAATGCGTGGCAATTTAATTAAATTATATGACGAAGACGAAGATATTCTTGAAGATGCTATTATCGAAAATAAACAAGCAATCGAAATGGCAAAGATTTATCGAGACATTTTAACAGGGACCATGGATGCGTATGCTTCTATTATTTCCAATAACCTAAATGGCGTTATGAAGTACCTTACTTCAATTACCATTATTTTAGCAATACCAACCATGATTGCAAGTTACTGGGGAATGAATGTACCAGTGCCTTTGCAGAATAATCCATTTGGATTTATTGCTATTGTAGTGGCGTCTATACTAATAGGAGTAATTGCTAGTCTATGGCTAAAGAAAAAAGGAATGTTAGATTAATTAGTGTAATGAAGGAGGAATGTGAATGCTAACGGCAACAGGAGTTACCATTCGATTTGGAAAGAGAACATTGTTTGAAGATGTTAATATTAAGTTTAATAAAGGATGCTGTTATGGAATTATTGGCGCAAATGGTGCCGGAAAGTCTACTTTTCTAAAGGTACTTTCGGGCGAGTTGGAGCCTAGTAAAGGAGAGGTATCCAAAGAAAAGACAGAAAGATTATCTGTTTTAAAACAAGACCACTTTGCTTTTGAAGAATATACCGTAATGGATACCGTTATTATGGGAAATCAAGAATTATATAGCATTATGAAAGAAAAAGAAGCAATTTATGCAAAACCAGATTTTTCTGAAGAAGATGGAATGAAAGCTGCAAAATTGGAGGAAAGGTTTGCAGAATTAGATGGCTGGAATGCAGAAGCAGATGGTGCTGTTTTATTGAATGACTTAGGAATTGAGCCAGAAAAACATTATAAATTAATGAGCGAAATGGAGCCAAAAGAAAAAGTAAAAGTATTGTTAGCACAAGCACTATTTGGAAACCCAGATATTCTATTATTAGACGAGCCTACCAATGACTTGGATTTAAAAAGTATTAATTGGTTAGAGGAATTTTTAATTGATTTTGAGAATACGGTTATTGTCGTATCACACGACCGTTATTTCCTAAATAAAGTTTGTACCCATATTGCAGATGTTGACTTTGGAAAAATAAAAGTGTATCCAGGTAACTATGATTTCTGGTATGAATCTAGCCAGCTTGCTTTAAAGCAAATGAAAGAAGCTAACAAAAAGAAAGAGGAAAAAATAAAAGAATTACAAGAATTTATTGCTAGATTTAGTGCGAATGCTTCCAAATCAAAGCAAGCTACGTCTCGTAAGAAATCATTAGAGAAAATAGAATTAGACGAAATAAAACCATCCAACCGTAAATACCCATATATTGATTTCAAACCAGATAGAGAGCCGGGAAAAGAGATTTTACAGGTAAAAAATATTAGCAAAACCATTAATGGAGAAAAAATATTAGATAATATTTCTTTTACAGTAAAGCCAAATGATAAAATTGCTTTTTTAGCAGACAATGAAAATGCCAAAACCGTGCTATTTCAAATTTTAGCAGGAGAGATGGAGCCAGACGCGGGAGAAATTAGCTATGGAACAACGATTACCACAAGCTATTTCCCAAAAGATAACAATTACTTATTTGAATCTGATTTGTCGATTACGGATTGGTTAAGACAATATTCTAAAGATCCAGATGAAACTTATGTAAGAAGCTTCTTAGGTAGAATGTTATTTTCAGGAGAAGAAGCACTTAAAAAAGTAAATGTATTATCTGGTGGGGAGAAAGTAAGATGTGTTCTTTCTAAAATGATGTTATCGGGAGCTAATTTGTTAATTATGGATGAGCCAACTAATCATTTAGATATGGAAAGTATTACTGCTTTAAATGAGGGAATGACAAAATACAAAGGAATTTTATTATTTACATCGCATGACCATCAATTAACACAAACGGTTGCAAACAGAATTATCGATATCAAGAAAGATAAATTAGTGGATAGAGAAGTAACGTATGATGAATATCTAGAAATTGGATAAAAAGAGAGTAAGTGAGATTTACACTTAGATGAAAAAAGAAAACACTGGTAATAGATTTATATCTGTTACCAGCGTTTTGCTTTTCTCAAAGCAAGAAAGCATTTGATTTTTTCAAATAGTATAATAATTAAATGATAGTGCGAGAAAAGGGCTGTCCCAAAAGTGGAAAAAAGTGAAGAAAAACGCCTGTCCCTAAATTACACTGAAAACTATTTTTTCACTTGCTAAAGTTGGGTTGTACTCTATTTCAATTAATTCCGCATCCTCTGGTATTTCATAATAAACAGAGATAGCCGATTTTCTACTAGGTTCAATGGTCTCATAAAAATCTTCTGTTAAATAATAGAAACTATCGCACGAAAATTGGTCTGCATAACATCTAAAATAAGAAGAAGAAATTGCATTTGTATAATCACCTGTATTTTCAAACTCGAAATCCGCTTTTAAAATTTTTGTGTTTTCTGGAACATATGCAAATTCGCTAAAATCAGTAAAATTGGTATTAACAGATTTTAGCGTAACTTTTATATCACCAATTGTTACCGTTTCTCCAGTGGTAGCATTTATTGTAGAAGGTTGTAATTCATCTTGTATTGATTCTGCAACCGATTGTATTCCATTCCAAATGGTTCCCGAAAAAGTATATAATAATACAATAACGGAAATAGAAACAATAAGTGCTAGCGTGGAAAGTACTATTCCTGCAATAGCTAAGCCTTTTGACTGTTTTTTCTTTGCTTTAATAATGGTATCGATGATTCCTAATAATAAAGCAAGGATAGCGGGAAGTATTAAGAAAATACTTAAAAATGGTGATAGCAATAAACAAATTAATCCAATAACAAAAGAAGCAATACCCATAAAAATTCCTCCTTTAAAAATTAAATTTTACATAACCATATTATACAATAATTTTCGACAAAATACAACCTAAATAGTATTTGCCAAAAGGAAATGGAACATGATATAATAAGTAAGTCATGAAAATGGGTTTATAGATAATGCCACAATTGAAGAGATATATGAGGGATTATTTCCAAAAGAAAATTTAAAAATCAGTTTAAATGGAGGTTAAAATGGAAATTAAACAAATTATTGCAGAAGAATTACAAATTCGCGAAAATCAAGTAGAAGCAGCAGTAAAGCTAATTGATGAGGGGAATACCATTCCGTTTATTGCACGTTATCGAAAAGAAGTAACAGGAGGGCTTTCGGACGAAATATTAAGAGAATTGGGGGAAAGGCTTACATATCTTCGAAATTTAGAAAAAAGAAAAGAAGAGGTAACCAATTCCATTACAGAGCAAGGTAAAATGACAGAAGAAATTGCAAAAGCGATTGAAGAGGCTAAAACATTGGCAGAAGTAGAAGACATTTACCGCCCATATAAGCCAAAAAAGAAAACAAGAGCAACAGTGGCAAAGGCAAAAGGTTTAGAACCTCTAGCAGATATTATCATGGAGCAAAAAGAAACAAAACCAATTGAAGAAATTGCAAAAGCATTTGTAACAAATGTGGAAGATGGGGAAAACAATACCGAAAAAGACAAGATAGTTGCAAATGTAGAAGAAGCAATTGCAGGGGCATTGGATATTATTGCAGAAAATATATCGGATAATCCAACCTACCGTAAGAAAATAAAAGGAATATGCTATCGTGAAGCAGTAATGAATGTAAAAGCTACCAAGCCAGAAGAAAAGTCGAGCTACGATATGTACTATGATTTTAATGAAAGTATTCGAAGACTACCTAGTCATCGCATTTTAGCAATTAACAGAGGAGAAAAAGAAGACTTTCTAAAAGTAAAAATAGATAAGCCAGAAGAGAAGATAATTAGCTTAATGGAAAGAGACATTTTAAAAGGTCACACACAATTTGAGACGTATTTAAAAAGCGCAATCGAAGATAGTTGGAAACGACTAATAGAACCATCGATTGACCGTGAAATACGTTCCGATTTAACCGAAAAGGCAGAAGAAAAGGCAATTAAAGTATTTGGAAAAAATGCAAAACAATTGTTATTAGGAGCTCCAATAAAGAACTTAACCGTAATTGGTTTTGACCCTGCCTATCGTACAGGATGCAAAATTGCGGTAATTGATGAAACCGGCAAAGTATTAGAGACGACTACGATATATCCTACAGAGCCACAAAACGATGTAGAAAATTCGGCAAAAGTTTTATTAAACCTTATAAAAAAATATGATGTCAATATGTTTGCTATTGGAAATGGAACTGCATCAAGAGAATCCGAGCTATTTGTAGCAGATGTGATAAAAAGAGCAAAACAGGAATTAAACAAAGACGTCCATTATGCCATTGTATCGGAAGCAGGAGCATCCGTATATTCTGCCTCTAAACTTGCGACAGAAGAATATCCAGACATCAATGTTTCACTAAGAGGAGCAATTTCGATTGCGAGAAGATTGCAAGACCCTTTAGCAGAGCTTGTTAAAATAGACCCGAAATCCATTGGAGTAGGGCAATACCAACATGATGTTGACCAAAAGAAATTATCGGAAAGCTTAACAGGCGTAGTAGAAGATGCGGTAAACAAAGTAGGAGTAGATGTTAACACCGCAACACCATCGCTATTGCAATATATCTCTGGTATTAACAAAACCATAGCCAACAATATTGTAAAATATCGTGATGAAAATGGAAAAATAAAAGAAAGAAAGGAATTATTAAAAGTTCCAAAACTAGGAAAAGCAGCCTTTGAACAATGTGCTGGATTTATTCGTGTATTTGATGGCAAAAATCCATTAGAAGTAACTGCTGTTCACCCAGAAAGCTATGAAATAGCAGAAAAGCTATTAAATAAAATTGGATATAAAAAAGAAGATTTAACGGATAAAGAAAAACTAAAAGAAATACAAGCTAAATTAGCACAAATTAAGGTAGAAGAAACAGCCCAAGAACTAGAAGTAGGGGAGATGACTTTAAAAGATATACTAGAAGAACTTTCGAAGCCAGGAAGAGACCCTAGAGACGAAATGCCAAAACCAGTATTAAGAGAAGATGTATTAAAATTCGAAGACTTAAGAGAAGGACAAATCTTAACTGGAACCGTAAGAAATGTAACTGACTTTGGAGCCTTTGTAGATGTTGGCGTAAAACACGATGGATTAGTCCATATTTCAGAACTTAGCAACAGCTACGTAAAAAATCCATCAGACGTCGTTTCCGTTGGAGACATTGTAAAGGTTAAGGTCATTGGAATTGACCAAGAAAGACAAAAAGTAAAGCTTAGTATGAAGATTTAAAAAAAGTAAAAAACAGTGCGGAGAATTAAAGCTCTCCACACTGTTTCTTTAAGCAGGATATTTTTCCTGTATTTCCTCAATTTTTCCATAATCATTATCAATAATATCCAAGAAAAGTTTTCCTAATTCTGGATCAAACTGTGTTCCTAAGTTCTTTTCTATTTCACCACGAACGACATCCATTGGTAAAGAATTACGGTAAGTTCTTTTGGAAGTCATAGCATCAAAAGCATCTGCTACTGCTGCAATTCTTGCTAAGTATGGAATGTCTTCCCCTTTTAGTTGTGATGGGTAACCCCTTCCATCATATCTTTCATGATGATGTTTTACAATTGGAATAATATCTTTGAATACTTCTGCATTACAAAGAATATGGGTTCCAATGGATGGATGATTTTTAATTTCAGAATACTCATCATCTGTGAGTTTTGCTTCTTTTAATAAGATGCTATCTGGAATACCGATTTTTCCAATATCATGGAATAATCCACCAACTCGTAATGTTTTTAAATCATCTTCCGATAAACCTAATTTTTCTCCGATTAATACGGAATATTCGGAAACTCTATCCGAATGTCCTCGTGTATATGGGTCTTTCGCTTCTACCGTATAACGAAGCGTTTGAATACTTTCTAAATAAGCTTTTTCTAACTTTTCGTAAGTATCTGATAATTCTTGATTAATTCTTTTTATTTCATTCATTTGTTTAATGGACTTAATTCCAGACTCAATTAGAAGCAATAATTGGTCAAACTTATCGCTCTTTTCGCAATAACCTTGAATATCCAATCTACGAATAGTTTCTAATGGTGGAGCTAAATCTTTATGTCCAGTTAGTAATAGAATGTATAATTCTTTATTAAATTTACGTATTTCTTCTACCACTTGGTCACCATGAATTGGCTCCATAATAAAGTCCAATACCATTAAGTCAAAATGTTCATTTTTCACTTTCTCAATGGCTTCCATAGGATTTGTAACGCCCGTAAACTCGTAGCCAGAACGTTTTAAAAAGATAGATAGGGAATCTACAATTCCTTCTTCATCATCAACAGCGATAATTTTATAACCATTTGATTGTGCGATATGTTCGTTTTTTCTCATAACATCACCTTCTCCATTTATCCTTACACATTATATTAAAAAAATTTTTAAAAATCAATATTTTTTGTCAAAAAGTCTAAAACAAGTAAAAGTTTACAATGGAAGTATAATATGAAATACAGTTCCTTTTCCTGTCTCCGTTTCATAAGTAATATTTCCATTAAAATGAGCTCTTATCGTAGAATAGGACATAAATAAACCTAGTCCTGTTCCATTTTTTCCTTTGGTTGTTATCATTTCTTTAAATAATTTATCTTGAACGGATTTTGGCAAACCAGCCCCATAATCTTGAATGGATAATATCACATATTTATCTTTTTGATCTATCCAAAAATCAATGGTTTGATTTGGCTCACCATTGTAAGCTTGAATACTGTTAGAAATCATATTATTTACAACTTGTACCAAACTTGTAATATCACCATGTAATAAAGTTTTAGGATCTGTATTCATGTGAATATTTAAAGTAACAAGAGCATTTTTTAATTCATGTTTCATTAAAATATTAACTCTTTTTACTAATTCATCTAAATCAAAGGATACGGATTCATTTTCAGATAAAGTAACTGCTTGTCCTTTAACGGCTGTAATGACATCTGACATATACTCAGAATAAGATTTTATTTTGTCAACCCATTCCGTCATATCTTTTGCAATGGCATGATGGTCTTCTATGGTAACCTCAGAATCTCCAATGGATTCATCATATTCGCGAATTAAATCGGTTAATCCTACTGCTGCTCCAGAAATAGACATGATAGGAGTTTTTAAGTTGTGAGCAATTCCTCCAATTAACTGTCCTAAAGAAGCTAAACGTTCTCTTTCCATTAGCATATTTTGATTACTTTGAATTGTTTTTAAATCCAGCATATGCTGTGTTGTATCCTTAAACAAAATAAGAATTCCAAGAAATTTGCCGTCCGACTTTATAGCATTGATTTCAATATGGAAATATTTATCTGCATTCGTTAATTTTTTATCATAACTATAAGTTTCATTAGAGGACTTGACTTCTTGAATACATTTTTTCAAGTCTTCTGTATTAATATTAAAGTAACTAAATTTTGAAATAAAATCATAAAAATTTTGATTTCGAATAGCTTCTTTTTTTAAATGAAACATATCCACAAAGGTTTTATTAAAATCAATAATAATATCCTCTTCGTTAATGACAATGTAACCATCTGAAATTCGGTCCACTATTTTTTGAAGTGCAATTGGTGTTATCTTCAAAAATCCAAATTTGAAGATAGCCATTGCATAAAAGAAAATAGCAAAAGCAAAAGCAATAGGTGTCACATAAATGGTCATTGGTATAATTGAAAAAGTACCTAATAAATTAACCGCAATTGGAATAATGGATCCAATGAAAAATAAGATGGATTGTTTCGAAAAAAATCCAGAATTCTTAATGGAATATCTTAGTAAATTGATAAGACCAACTGCTAACATGATATAGGTATAAGCCAAATATACGTAGGCATAAGGACCAATGACGGTTTCATTTAAATTAATAGAATAGGTCTCATAAAATAAATGATGGTAATCATTTGTCCACAACACGATTAAAGATAAAATCGGTATAATAAATAATAAAATATGCCATCTTTTTAAAACAAGATTACTATTGGCAAATGCAACACTGATAAAGTAAATGCAAAGAGGAAGAAAGCAAGAGCCAATATAAGAAAAGTAATCAAAATAAATGGGTGGGATTCCAAGAGGCTCACTAAGAACCCCACCTAAAAATACAAAAAAGCACATATCAAAAAGTAATAATAAAATAATCTTAAAGATATTTTTAATTTGATTTTTATTCTTTTGCTTATCAATAAAATACATTAGTAAAAGAATAGCAACCAAAATAATAAATAAAAGTGGTAAATAAAAGCTCATCTTCTGTTTTCTCCTTTTAATTAATATGTATATTGAAATATCCAATATCTGCAAGATATTTAAAGTAATTTCTTAAATATCTTTCATCAATTACTGGCCATTTAAATCCCATTTTTTCTAGTACAACGCGTGAAAAATCAGATTTTATTTTTACCTCGGATTCATAAACCAATTTTTTATCCGCATTTAAGTCATTGATAATACCCTCCAAATAGGACTTTTTAACAGGATCTTGTAATAGCTCAGAAAGAATTTTCTTAAATCCTTGCTCACTAACTGTCTTTATTGGTATTCCTAATTTCACCATTGTATCATATAATCTATCTAAGTCAACATGATTTTCATTTAATAAATGATATACATTATAATTTGGGTTAGTGTGAGTCGAAATTTTAATAATAGCATCACCGCAATAGTCAATAGGAGTAAATTCTGCATATAAATCCAACATATAATCTGGGAAATAGCCAATTTGCAAGAAAGATTTAAATCGATTAACAAAGGCATTTTCAAAATGATTTTGTTGGAATTTTCCTTCAGAAAAGCGACTTGTTAAATTTCCCATTCTTAAAATGCAAGCAGAAACACCACGAGAAATTGCCTCTAAAACAATTCTCTCTGCTTCGAATTTACTATGTACATAAGAGTTTTTTAAATTTTGTCCTACATAGAAATTCGTTTCATCAAACATAATATCTTTGCCAAAATTATTTTCAATATTGGCACCTTCTGCAAGATTGTTTCCCGATACACTAATGGTAGAGATATGAAGCAATCTTAAATGGAATTCCTCACATAAATCCACAATTCTTTGGGTACCGTCAATATTTATTTTTTGAAAAGCACTATAATTTCCATAATGTTTTACAAGTGCAGCACAATGAATAACTGTAGTTAACTTGCTTCCCAATTTCTGATATTCTTCTTTCGATAATCCTAGATGTTCTAAAGTAATATCACCTTCCACCAAGTGGATACGTTTTCCTATTAAAGAATCATAGGAATTTCCAAAATAAAAGTGAAGTACATTTTCTAGCCTTTGTTCTGGTGAAAGATTATCTTTTTTACGAATGAGACAGTAGATATTACCGGTTTCATTTTTAATGAAACTATCTAAAACGTGTGCTCCCAAGAAACCAGTAAATCCTGTTAATAACACATTGGAAGCAGGAGTATAGGTAAGTTCTATGTTGTCGGTTAAGGTATTACCCGCAATAACTTTATCATATTTGGTGTATTCTTCGATAAAATCGCGTTTCTTGCGAGAAGTGGCTTTGGTGCGAATATGTTCTGCAAGTTTCTCTACGGTAAGAAATTCGAAAATATCTCCATACGAAAGAGGCAAGTTATTGCTTAAACACTCTACTTGTACTTTCATGGCAGTTAAAGAATCTCCACCAAATTCAAAGAAATTATCGGTAACACCTATTTCATCATAGTTTAATACCTTTTTAAAAATGGAAAGTAGTAATTCTTCTGTTTCATTTCTTGGAGCTACAATAGAGCTCGATGGAGCAATTGCTTTACTAAAATCGGTTGGTAATTCTTTTCGGTCAATTTTTCCATTAGTATTAATAGGTAGATGTTCTAATTGCATAAAGTAGGTAGGTATCATATAAACCGGTAGACGACTCTTTAAATAAGCTTTTAAGGCAGAGATGTCTATCTTTGAATCTGCTACAAAATAGTTGCAAATAACTTTTTCATTATGAATCGTATTTACCACCGTTACCGAATCTTTGATTCCTTTAAATCGAGAAATTTGCAAATTAATTTCTCCCAATTCTACACGGAAACCTCTAATTTTTACTTGACCATCCATTCTGCCAATAAAATCAATGGTTCCATCGGAACGCCATTTAACAAGGTCTCCTGTTTTATAGACAATTCCTTGTCCAAAAGGATTTGGTATAAACTTTTCTGAAGTCAAAGTAGGGTTATTTAAATAACCTTTACCAACACCATCTCCGCCAACCCATAATTCTCCAGGTACGCCAATTGGTTGCAACTTACCAGCTGGAGACACGATATAAGCAGTAGAGTTGGAAATTGGCCTTCCTATAGGAATGGTGTCTTCATATGTTTTATCAATGGTAAAACAACAAGAAAAAGTAGTATTTTCCGTTGGACCATAACCGTTGATAATGGTCAAATTAGGGTTAGCAGAACGTACTTTATTAATATGTCTTGGCGAAAGGACATCTCCACCAGTTAGTAACTTTTTGACATCTTTAAACATTGCTGGATTATCCTCGGACAACTGATTAAATAAAGGTGCCGTAATCCATAAGGTGGTAATTTTATTCTTCGTTAAATACTTCTGCAAAAGAGAAGTATCTAGTAATTCTTCTTTTGTAATAATATAAAGCTCAAAGCCATTTAATAAAGAACACCATATTTCAAAAGTACATGCATCAAAAACGATAGAACCAGTTTGCAAAATTCGTTCTTGTTTTTCAAATGTAATAAATTTATTGTTCTTAGCAAGCCTTACAATATTTCGATGGGTTATCATAACTCCCTTTGGTTTTCCCGTGGAGCCAGAGGTATACATTACATAAGCCAAACTTTCTGGAGAATAAGCCTCTTCCAGTGGTGTTGTTTCCTGTGTTTTATAGAGAATACTAGTTAACTCAACAGATAATGCTTTTACATTAGAAGTTGCTTTGTGAATAAAATCGGAAACCGTAAGCAATACTTTTGCATTGGAATCACGAAGCATATACTCAATTCTCTCTTTTGGATATTGGATATCGATAGGAAGAAAAGCAGCTCCTACTTTTAAAATGGCCAAAATGGAAATAATCATTTCTAAAGATTTGTCCATTAAAATTGCTACAATATCTCCTTGTGCTACTTGATTTTTAAGCAAGAAATGAGCTAATTGGTTCGACTTTTCCTCTAATTCCCTATAGGTCATTCTTGTATTTTCAAACACAAGAGCGGTATTGTTAGGCACTCTTTTTACTTGCTCTTCCCATAATTCGATAATATTTTTGTTTCTTGGATATTCCACCGAAGTATTATTAAAATCATGCAAAATCATAGCTTTTTCTTCTGGTAAGCAAACTTCTATTTCTGAAATTTGTTTTTGAAAGTCTGCTAACACTTCTTGCAATACATAAACATAATGGCTAGCAAATTGTTGTATAAAAGAATTAGCAAATAAATTAGTACAATATTCAAAACGTAAATGAAATTTATTATTTACTGGCATAACTTCTAAAGATAAATCAAATTTAGATATTTTTAGGTTAGGAAGATAATAGGTAGCTTTACTATCTTTAAAAGAAAGCGCTGGATAGCCATTGTTTTGGTATATAAACATTGTATCAAAGATAGGATTTCTACTAATATCACGTTTTATGCCTAGCGTTGTTACAAGTTCATCAAAAGGATAATTTTGGTGTGCAAATGCCTCTAGGCAGTAATCCCTTATACTCTTTACAAAATCTGCAAATGTAGAGGAATCCTCTATTTTTCTT
>CALXKT010000012.1 GCA_944388985.1 uncultured Clostridia bacterium
GTACGGAGGAGTATCCCATCACAACTAGCAAAAGAAAATAGAAAATTTATATATGGTGTTGTAAAAGATGGTGCAAGAGCAAGAGAATATGAAGATGCTATTAATTGGTTAAAAGATACGGGAATAATACGCATTGTAAATAGAGTAAAATGTGGAGATAAACAACCACTAAAAGCATATGAAGACTTAAAAGCATTTAAGATTTATTTGTTAGACATAGGATTATTAAGAGTTCTTTGCGAACTATCCTATGAATTAATAATTAGTTCAGATGCAATTTATAATGAGTTTAATGGATTATTAACAGAGCAATTCGTATTACAAGAATTAACCAATATTAAAAAAATTAAAACAATTTACTATTGGAGTAATGAATATACAAGTGAAGTGGATTTTGTATTTGCTTATAAAAAGTATATTATTCCAGTAGAGGCAAAAGCGGGAATAAACGTGAAGTCGCAAAGTTTAAGAGTCTTTATTAATGAATATCATACGCAAATAGCATTAAGATATTCTTTATTGAATTTAAAACTAGATAATGATATTTTAAATATTCCTCTGTACTGTATATGGAATACGGAGAGGTATCTTAATATATTATAAAGGAAGAGGAAGAATGCAAATCTTACTGGTTGAAGATAATAAATCTATTAGCAAAGCACTAAAATACAATTTGGAGCAACACAATTACAGAGTGTTAATTGCTGAAAATATGAAAGAAGCTAAGCAACTATTAGAAACACAACCGTTATTAGGAGTTCCAGAATTGCAAAAAACTAAGAAATTGCAAAAAGCGCAAAGGATAGACCTCATTATCCTAGATATAACACTTCCCGATGGAAATGGTTTTGATTTCTATAATGAGATAAAAGAAAAGTATGGCATAAGCACCATATTCTTAACCGCAAAAGACGAAGAAAACGATGTAGTAAGAGGACTAGAACTAGGAGCAGAAGATTATGTGACAAAACCATTTTCCACAAGGGAGTTGCTAGCAAGAATTAATAAAATTCTACTAAGAAGCAAAAAGAAAAATAGAGTAACAATTCAAGACATTACCTGTGATTTAGATAAAATGTGTATTTCGAAACAAGGGGAGGAGATTAACTTTTCTTCCCTAGAACTAAAAATACTAATGCTACTTTTCACCAATCTAAATAAAGTGATTACAAGAGAATATATTATTGAAAAAATCTGGGATTGGACAGGCAATGATGTATATGATAACACGGTTACCGTATATATGAAAAGAATTAGGCAAAAACTAGGTTCTCCTATTATTACTACGGTTAAAGGAGTGGGGTATCGAATCGATGAAGAATAAAGTAATTTTAAAAAAATACTTAATTGTGTGCATTGCTATTCTTTTACTCTTTGCTATTTTGTTTATCATAATAAATTGGATACAATATAGAAGCTATAATAGAAATGTGAACATTGCTGTGAATCAAATGATAGCAACCATACAAAAGCAATATCCAGAAACGAATATTAATGAAATTGTAAAAATCTTGGAGCAAGAAAATCAAGATTCTTCCAATCTATTAGAGCAATATGGAATTAATTTTCAAAAAGATAGTGCCATTTTACAAAATGATAAGGATTATGTAGTATTTTTGAGGATGAATATTGTTATTGTACTGTTTCTGCTTATTGGCATTGTATTTCTTTTTGTACAATATCAAAAAAGTCAAGACAAGAAAATAAATGAGATTACCAAATACATTGAAGCAATAAATAATAGAGTGTATACCTTGGATATACGCGATAATAATGAAGATGAACTATCCATCTTAAAAAATGAATTATATAAAATTACGGTAATGTTAAAGGAGCAAGCTGAAAATGCCAAAAAGAGTAAAATAGATTTAAAAAAATCGCTGGAAGATATCTCACATCAGCTAAAAACTCCCCTTACTTCGATTACCATTATGTTAGATAATATTTTAGACAATCCAAATATGGACATAGAAACTAGAAATGAGTTTATGAAAGATATTTATCGTGAAATAGCGAATATCAACTTTTTTGTGCAATCATTATTAAAGCTTTCTAAATTTGATGCAGACACGATTGTATTTCATGCAAAGGAAGAAAATTTAAAGGATATTGTAGAAGAAGCGGTAAAAAATGTATTGCCTTTAAGTGATTTACAAAATGTGGAGATTGTTGTGAAAGAGGCTGGAGTGGAACAAGAAACTAATAAAGACAAGAAAATTCCAAAAGTGTGGTGTGATGCAAAATGGCAAGTAGAAGCGGTTACCAATATTTTAAAAAATAGTGTAGAACATTCCAAAGAAAATTCTAAAGTAATTCTCTCTTATGAGGAAAACAAGATGTATTCTGAAATTGTAATAAAGGATAATGGAATGGGAATGGACAAGGAAGACCAAAAGCATATTTTTGAACGATTTTATAAAGGAAAAAATGCTAACAAAGATAGTGTAGGAATTGGACTAGCACTTGCTAAGACAATTGTGGAAAAAGACAATGGCTATATTACTGTGGATTCAGAATTAGGAAAAGGAACAACGTTTAAAGTAAGGTATTTAAAATAAACATTACAAAAATGTAAGCTTAAATACAAATAAAACGATGGAAAAAAGATAAAATTTATAGTAATATAGATATAGAAAGAAAAGTCACAATACAAGAACTTCATACAAACAAATGGAGGTAATAATAAATGGGAAAAAAGATATTAAAAATATTATTGGTCTTATTTCTAATTGGTCTTAGCATTAGCATACTACTCATTGGATATGGTTACAACATGTATAAAGAGGCAATAGAAGAAGTACCTTTAGAAGAAAAAGTAGCAGAAATACAATCCAAAGAGAATTATACATATTTGGAGGAAATGCCGCAAATGTATATTAATGCCGTTATTAGTGTAGAAGATAGAAGATTTTTTTCTCATCCTGGAATTGATATTATTGCAATTGGAAGAGCGGTAATTAATGATATTAAAGCAATGTCCTTTGTAGAGGGAGGAAGTACCATAACACAACAACTGGCTAAAAATATTTATTTCACTCAAGAAAAGAAAATAACTAGAAAAATTGCAGAAGTGTTTATGGCATTTGAGATAGAAAAAAATTATGACAAAGATGAGATCTTAGAGTTATATTTGAATACTAGTTACTTTGGAGATGGTTATTATACGGTAAAAGAAGCATCAAGAGGATATTTCGGAAAAGAGCCAGAAGATATGACAGATTATGAATGCATCATGCTTGCAGGCATACCAAATGCACCAAGCGTGTATGCTCCAACAAAAAATCCAGATTTAGCTAAACAAAGACAAAGACAAGTAGCAGAAAAGATGATAGAGAATGGTTATTTGACGGAAGAAGAAGCAGAAGAAATTTTAAATGAGTGAGCAAATGGGTGCGTTCCCATTTGCTCATTGCTTTTTTTTGCTTTTTATGATACGATATTTTAGGCAAAAAGAAAAGAGGAGGAATGAACATGGTAGACATGACTATTTCAAAAAATATAGTGCACATTGGTGCAAGTGAAAAAGACTTAAAACTATTTGAAAGCCAATATGTTTTAAAAAGTGGAATGAGCTACAATTCTTATGTTATTAAAGACGAGAAAAATGTGGTCTTGGATACTATTGATGAAAGGGTAACTGATGTATGGCTAGAAAAATTAAAACAGGCTTTAGAAGGTAAGAAACCAGATTATTTAATTGTTTCTCACATGGAACCAGACCATGCCTATAATATTGGAATGCTAACAGAAAAATATCCGGAGATGAAAATAGTGGGTAATGCGTTTACATTTAATATTTTATCCAATTTTTTTACAGTGAATAACCTAGAAGCAAGAAAAGTTGTGGTAAAAGAGGGAGACGTGTTAGATATTGGAGAGCATAAGTTACAGTTTTTCATGGCACCTATGGTACATTGGCCAGAAGTAATGGTAACCTATGAGCAAACTGAAAAAATACTATTTTCGGCAGATGCTTTTGGAAAGTTTGGAGCTTTAGATGCAGAAGAAGAATGGTTACCAGAAGCAAGAAGATATTATATTGGTATTGTTGGGAAATATGGTATGCAAGTACAAGCTTTACTAAAAAAAGCGGCTACTTTGGATATTAAAATGATTTGCCCATTACATGGACCTATTTTAAAAGAAAATTTAGGATATTATTTAGATAAATACAACACATGGAGCAGTTATGAACCAGAAGAAGAGGGAGTATATATAGCGTGTGCTTCCATTTATGGCAATACTTTAAAAGCAGCAGAAAAAATGGCAGAAATTTTAAAAGAAAAAGGAGAAAAAAATGTAGTTGTTGCAGATCTTGCAAGAACAGATTGGGCAGAAGCTGTAGCAAACGCATTTTGCTATTCTAAATTAATTGTAGCAGCCTCTAGCTATAATGCAGGAGTTTTTCCACCAATGGAGCATTTTTTAAGACGTTTGCAAGAAAGAAATTATCAAAAAAGAACGGTAGGAGTAATTGAAAATGGCTCATGGGCACCATCTGCAGGAAAATGCATGAAAGCAATTTTGCAAGAAATGAAAGAAATAAAATTAGTAGAACCAATGGTAACCATTAAGTCACGCATGAAGGAAGAAAATATGGCACAAATGGAAGAATTGGCAAAAGAATTACTTAAGAAAAAGTAAAAAAAGAAAGTGAGGAGCGAAAACAAAATGAAAGTATTAGCCATAGGAGATATTGTAGGAGAAATCGGATTACATAAATTAAAAGAGACATTATCAACGATTATTAAAAAAGAAAACATTGATTTTATAGTAGTAAATGCAGAAAATACATCTGGCGGAATGGGGCTTACCTTAAAAGATTTTAATACCTTATTAAAAATGCCGATTGATGCTTTTACCATGGGAAATCATACTTGGGGAAAAAAAGATATTTTTGCGTTTATTGACAATCCTAAATTATTAAGACCTGCCAACTATTCCAAAGGAGTACCAGGGAAAGGATATCATATTTATCAATGTGCTAACAAAAAAGTTGCTGTTATAAATTTAATTGGAAGAACCGATATGAATGTTTTATCCGAAAATCCTTTTACATTAATTGATACATTATTAAGTAAATTAGAAAAAGAAGCAGATATTATTATCGTCGATTTCCATGCAGAAGCAACGGCAGAAAAAATTGCTATGAAGTATTATATTGATGGTAGAGCTAGCATCCTTTTTGGTACTCATACACATGTGCAAACAGCAGATGAAGAAATAACTGAAAATGGAATGGGCTACATTACAGATTTAGGCATGACAGGTCCAAAAAAATCGGTGATAGGGATGGAAGTAAAAGCATCCATCAAACGTTTTGTTACTTCTCTTCCAGAACGCTATCAATTAGCTGCCGGAGATGCAGTCCTAAATGGATGTATTTTTGAAATAAATGACGAAAATAATAAAGTGATGAAGATATCTAGAATTTGCTATTGAAACTTGTCATATGCTGTCGAAAAAATACGATAAGTTTTTCCTTTTTTTTCCAAAAAAGACTAGACAATTTCCAGAATTTGTAATATAACTATAATCGTTGATTAAAACAAATAAAAAAATATAGGAGGCAAAAATGGAAATTTTAAAAATCTCATCAAAATCAAATCCAAATTCAGTAGCAGGTGCAATTGCTGGTTTGGTAAAAGAATCGAACAAGGCGGAAATGCAAGCAATAGGAGCAGGAGCACTTAACCAAGCAGTAAAGGCGGTGGCTATTGCAAGAGGATTTGTAGCTCCAGCTGGTGTAGACTTAGTATGTATTCCTGCATTTGCAGAAGTGGAAGTGGAAGGAGAAGATAGAACAGGAATAAAACTGATTGTGGAATCTCGAAAATAGAAAAGACGAAAGTTTAAGTAAATATAGGGGGCACATTTATTTGTGCCCCTTTTTGTGCAAAAACGGTTGAAAAAATTGCATTTATAGTATATAGTTATAAGGTATTTAACGGGAGGAAAGATGAAGTCTAATATAATTAAATATATCTTTATTGCTTTTGCTATATTTATTATAGGATTTGCAATCTATAAAATGAATGTGAATGAAAACTCCAATGAAGTAGAAGCGCAAAATGAAATAACGCAGACATCGCAAAAAACAGAATCTACTTTAAGAATAGGAATTCCAGGATTTGATAATATTAATCCACTCATTACGAAAAATCAAGATATTATCAGTCTTTCTACTATTTTGTATGAACCATTGCTAGGTATTACCCAAGATTATGGAATAGAACTAAAATTAGCAGAAGAATGGTCAAAAGTAGAGGATACCGTATATCTTGTAAAATTAAAAGATAATTTAAAATGGGAAAATGGAAATGCTATTACAGGAACAGATGTAAAATTCACTGTGGAAACGTTACAAAAAGGTGGATCGGTTTATTCTGACAATGTGGCTAACATTAAATCTGTTGAAATTATTGAAGAAAACACGATTCGATTTGATTTAAAAGAAAAAGAAAGTTTTTTTGAATACAATTTAATTTTTCCAATTCTCTCGAAAGAACAATTTGAGGGAGAAGACTTCTATAAATCTAGGCTAGCACCAATTTCTAGTGGTATGTATAAAGTAACAGATGCAACTGAAGAGCAAATAGAGCTCGGAAAAAATGAAAATTGGCACTTGGCAGATAGTATTAGCACCAAAATGGATAAGATAATTATTCAGTTTTACAATACAATGGGAGATGCTTATAATAGCTTAAGAATTGGAAATATTGATTTAGTGAGTACCTCTAAAACCAATGTAGAAGATTACATTGGAACCATTGGCTTCGGAACACAAAACTATAAAGGAAGAGAATTAGATTTTATTAGTCTTAATTGTGAAGACACTCTATTGCAAAACAAAGAAGTAAGACAAGCCATTAATTATACAATTGATAAAAACAATATTAACTCTTCTGTGTTCAGCAACCAATATTCTGTATCCTCTTTTCCAATTGATTATGGAAGCTATTTATATACGAAAGAAAGTAAATCTTCCTACAATCAAGAAAAGGCAAGAGAAGTATTGGAAAATGCCGGATGGGAGTATCGTTATGGCTATTGGCGAAAAACAGAAAATTATACTACCCAATATCTAAATTTAAATTTAGTTGTTGACAACAGTAATGAGACAAGAGTTAAAGTGGCAGAATTAATTGAAGAACAGTTAGAAGACATTGGGATTAACGTATCGGTGTATAAAGTATCGAATTCGTCCTACAAAAATTATTTGAAAAATAAAAATTATGATATGATAATAACTGGAGTAAATAATGGATACAGCCCAGATTTAAGCTACTTTTTAGGCGAAGGTAATATTGCTAATTATGAAAATGAAGAAATAACAAGCTTATTGAAAGAAGTGGAAAATATTACAGACCAAGAACTTTTAAAAGAAAAATATGCAAGAATAATTGAAATTTACGAAGAGGACGTGCCTTATATTTGTTTATATCGTAATAACCAAAAGGTGGTTTATGGAATTCGCCTTACCGGAGAGATTACGCCAAATAATTATACGGCATACTATCATTTTGAGAATTGGTATAGGCAGTGAGAAAACAAAAGAAAAAAATTTGAAAATAACTCTTGACAAATAAAATAAATAGTATATAATACAAACAGTTGTTTTAAAAAATAGAAAATCATTATTCAAAAAATAAAAATTAGGAGGAAATAAAATGAGTAATCAAAATCCAGAAAAAATGAGAGCATTAGAAGCAGCATTAGGACAAATTGAAAAACAATTTGGTAAAGGTTCTGTTATGAAATTAGGAGATTTCGGAGCAATGGAAGTGGAAGCAATTCCAACTGGTGCTCTTAGTCTAGATATTGCTTTAGGAATAGGTGGTATTCCAAGAGGAAGAATTGTAGAAATTTATGGACCAGAGTCTTCTGGTAAAACCACCCTTGCCCTACATATGATTGCAGAGGCACAAAAGCTAGGTGGAGAGGCAGCATTTATTGACGCAGAGCATGCATTAGATCCTGTATATTCTAAACATTTAGGAGTAGATATTGATAATTTAATCGTTTCACAACCAGATACAGGAGAACAAGCATTAGAAATTACAGAAGCATTAGTAAGAAGTGGAGCTATTGATATTATTGTAGTAGACTCTGTTGCTGCATTAGTTCCAAAAGCAGAAATTGATGGAGACATGGGAGATGCACATGTTGGTTTACAAGCAAGACTTATGTCACAAGCATTAAGAAAATTAGCAGGTGTTATTAATAAATCAAAAGCGGTTGTTGTATTTATCAACCAATTAAGAGAAAAAGTAGGAGTTATGTTTGGAAATCCAGAAACAACAGCAGGTGGTAGAGCACTTAAATACTATGCGTCTGTAAGATTAGATATTCGTAAAATAGAAAATATTAAGCAAGATGGCGAAGTAATAGGAAATAGAGCAAGAGTAAAAGTAGTAAAAAACAAAGTAGCTCCACCTTTTAGAGAGGCTGAATTTGATATTATTTATGGAAAAGGAATTTCAAAAGAAGGAAATATTTTAGATATTGCAGTAAATCTAGATATTATCGAAAAGAGTGGCTCTTGGTTTAGTTACAATGGAGAAAGAATTGGACAAGGTAGAGAAAATGTAAAGAAATACTTGCAAGAAAATCCAGAAATAGCTAAAGAAGTAGAAAAGAAAATTAGAGATAATTTTAATGCTGCATTTGAAAAGAGCTTAGGTGAGGAAGAGGTTGATGAGGAACAGGATGTAGAACCAGAAGAGTAGGCTCGATGGAAAAAAGGAGTTTTTCATGCTAAATTTAGAAGAATTAGAAAGAAAAGATAAATTAAAAACAAAAGTTTTAAAATACATCATGTATAAAAAAAGAACAGAGCAAGAAGTAAGAAGAAAGTTTGTAGCAGAAGATCAAGAGCTATTAGATGAGGTAATTGAAAACTTAAAGGAAATTGGTTATATAAATGACGAAAATTATATTGAAAGAGCTGTTAATGAATTCATGAATTTAAACAATCTGTCATTAAAAGAATTAAAATATAAACTAATGGCAAAAGGGGCTAAGCAAAATTTAATAGAAGATTATATTTCCAATCATTTCGAAGAGCTGGAAGAATATGAAATAGCTTCTGCTAGAAACTTAATACAAAAAAAACAAAATGGCATGGAAGAGCAAGCATTGATTCAATTTTTACTCAAAAAAGGATATAAAATGGATTCTATTAAAGAGGCAATTAGAGAATAAAAATAAAAGCAAGGAGAGGAAAATGCAAAATATTTTAACTTTAGAAACCAATAAATATAAATTAAAGCTAGAGAACTTTGAGGGGCCGTTAGATTTACTTTGCCACTTAATTGACAAAAATAAAATGAATATTTACGATATTAATTTAAGCGAGATAACGGACCAATATATGGAATATATTAAAAATATGGAAAAAATGAATTTAGAGGTTACCAGCGAATTTTTGATGATGGCCTCTACCTTGCTATATCTAAAATCGAAAAAGTTGTTGCCAAATCCAGTGGAAGAAGAGGAAGAGTTAACAGAAGAACAATTATTACAGCGCATTATGGAATATATGAAGTATAAGGAAATAACAAAAAAATTAAAAGAAATGTATCTTACCAGTAGCAATGTACTTTTTAAATTACCAGAAGAAATAGAACTTCCAAAACAGAAATTGGAAAGAGAATACCAAAAAGAAATTATACCAAAAATGTATGCAGAAATTATTGAGAAAAATGCAAATCGTTTGAATGAAAATGCAAAAAATATTGAAAAAATAGCGATTACAGAAACGTATACTGTGGCGGATAAAGTGAAAACTATGTTTAAAGAATTAATCCACCATAAAAAGTTTGTTTTTAATAAATTATTTTCCAGCCAAAAATGCTCCAGACCTGAGATTGTAACAGCATTTACCGGACTTTTAGAATTATCAAGAAGAAGCAAGGTGCTAACTTCGCAAGAGCAGTTGTTTGGAGATATTACGGTGGAAAAAAATCAGAAAAAAGCAAATTAAAAATGTTTAAAAAAGAAAAAAATGGTAAAACTAATACCAATACGAGAACTTCGGAGGAGGTTGTATATGGTATTAGTTTTACTTTTAGTTTTTTTCTTTTTTATTTTATTAGTAGCTGTACTTTTTATTATCTTTTCTACGATAAAAATAAAAATTGAAAATTGGAAAGTTGGCAACACGGAAGAAAATAAAAAAGAATACAAAATTATTATTTCAATGCATTTGTTCAATAAAGTAAAATGGTTTTCCATTAAGTTAGATAACAATAAAATACAGAAAATTTCACACAAAATGCATTTAGAGAGAATAGATATTAAGCAATTAGAAAAGGATGTAAAATTTTCGGATATTAAAGAAATTGTGCATATAAAACCGAAGATTGCAGAGTTAGACTTGAAAATTAAAGTTGGTATAGAGGATGTTTTACTTACCACCTATTTAATTCCTATTATAGCAACTATTATTTCTATTGTACTTTCCACGAGCGCCAAACAAGATAACTTGGAAAAGATACAATATGAAGTGAAGCCTATTTATGGGAAGCAAAATTTATTTGAAATTAAATTAGATACTATTTTAGAAATTAAGCTATTAAATCTTTTGAATAGTGTATATAAGATATATGTAACAAAGAAAAATGAGAAAAATAAAATGGAAAAACAGGAAAATAAAATCAATTGTAATGTATAAATTAAAGAAAATTGGTACATATTATCTATATAAAATAAATTAAAGGAGAGTTGATAGAAATGAGTGAACACCCAATAGAAGGTCTTATGCTTACTGCAATGAATAGCATTCAAGACATGATTGATGTTAATACTATTATAGGAGAGCCGATTGAAACAAGCAACAATATGGTAATTATTCCAATTTCTAAAGTGGGATTTGGATTTGCAGCAGGAGGAAGTGAATTTCGAGGAGAAACACTTGATGAATACACCAAAAAAGAAAAAGAAGAACAAGTACAATATCGATTGCCTTTCGGAGGTGGTTCTGGCGCAGGAGTTAGCATATCTCCAGTAGCTTTTTTAGTAGTAAGTCCTAGCAATGTAAAATTGTTACCAGTAAACCATTCTTCTGCTGTAGACCGTTTAATTGACTATGTACCAGATTTAATGGAAAAGGTAAATGGCTATCTGAACAAATCAATGCAAAATAAGAAAGAAGAAAAAAAGGAAGAAGCCAAAAGAGCAGAACGTGAACATAAAGAGGCTAAGGAGACTATAGATAACTTAACAGAAACAATTCAAAATGTAAATAGTAGAATTCGCCCTAGAAGAAGCAAAATGGGACATTCTCAAATAATCAATAACAGTAATCAAGCGGTTACACCAGTGGATTATGATTACGAATATGATGAGACAGAAGAAAAAGATAATTTTGAAGAAGAATAAGTAATAAAAGTTAAAGCTTTAAAATATATTGTTAGTAATATATTTTAAAGCTTTTTTACTGCCAAAAGTGAAAGTCTTAAGAAAATAAATGGGAGGTCGTATGCTTTTGAATAAAAAAAGAATAAAAATAATAAGCTTTACATTGATTTTTATTACCATTTTTACCTTTTCTGTGGTACTTGCAGTGGAAGAAGATAGTGTATATGTGTGGGCGTCAGAGTCGGAGGCAATTAACTCCATTACAGGAACTTTTGAGAGCGAAACTACAAGTGCGGAAATTACAGAAGAAAAAAATACTACAGAAACAACGAACAGTCTCAATTTACAATCTGGTGGAGCTGTTCTAATAGAGCAAAAGACAGGTCAAGTTTTATATGACCATAATATGCATGAGCAGTTAAGACCAGCGAGTGTAACCAAAGTAATGAGTTTGCTATTAATTATGGAGGCATTGGATTCTGGGCAAATTGCCTTAACTGATACTGTTCCATGCACAGAAGATGCAGCTGGAATGGGAGGTTCACAAATTTGGTTAGAAGTAGGAGAAGAATTAACAGTGGACGAAATGCTAAAAGCAATATGTGTCGTATCAGCAAACGACTGCACTGTTGCAATGGCAGACTACTTATGTGGAAGCCAAGAAGCCTTTGTACAAAAAATGAATGAAAGAGCAAAAGAACTAGGCATGAATGATACTACTTTTAAAAATTGCCATGGAATTGACGAAGATGGACATGTGACTTCTGCTTATGATATCGCTTTGATGTCAAGAGAACTGCTCAATAATCATCCTACCATATTGAATTACACGACCATATGGATGGACACACTAAGAAATGGAGAATCGGAACTTGTAAATACCAATAAACTAATTCGAAACTATAAAGGCGCAACAGGCTTAAAAACAGGCTCTACCTCTGTGGCATTATACAACCTATCGGCAAGTGCTACAAGAGATGGATTATCATTAATTGCTGTCATTATGAAAGCGCCTACAACAAAAGTACGTTTTTCTGAAGCACAAAAATTGTTAGATTATGGATTTAGCAATTATCAATACAAAACATTAAATAGTAGAGATGCTGTGTTGAAAGAGGCAAATGTCTCCAAAGGAATTAGTGAAAAAGTAAATTTAGTTTTTGAAAACGATGTCGGACTTTTAATAAAAAAGGGAGAAGATAAAAATATAGAGCAAACAATTACCGCTACAGAAAATCTAGTGGCTCCAATAAGCCAAGGAGAAAAAGTAGGCGAAGTAATCTATACCTTAAATGGAGAAGAAATAGGTAGAACCAATATCGTAGCAGAAAGCACAGTCGAAAAAAAGACATTTCTAACATTAGCAACACACGTTTATCAAAATTGGTTTTGTTTGCTTAGAAATTAAGCCCTTAAACAAAAGGGACACTCTATTTTGTTCAAGTTCTTGAACGTTTAGGAGTGTCCCTTTTGTTTAAGAAACAATACTAGACCACTTTATAAATGTCGACACACACTTTATCGTTTTTAATATAAGCATCTAATTGTAGGTCATAATCATTGTGGTTTTCAAATTTTAAATCTAAATAGTCATAGGCAACGGTTGCATCCTTTCCTTTTTCGATGTAACCTACTTCTTTTTCATGTTCATGCCTTTCAGTGATTTCTACGCCATCTATTGCTTTAGCAGCATTGTAAATTGTTGTGCTAACTTGGCAATTTCCGCCTCCGATTGCATTTACTAATTCTCCGTCAACGAAAGCATGTGCTTCTTTGTAACCGTCATCACTAGATGGCTGGCCTACCACATCGCAAAACGAAAATTCCTCATGAGCTTTTATAGTTGTGTCACTTATACGAGAACACGTAATTTTAATATTATTAATTCTATTTTTATTATCATCTACAATAGGAGTAGAAAAACTACTTACTTTTGTTTTGGTTTTCTTTTTTGTTTCTTTTTCATTTATAGTATTTGTATTGTTTGCTAAATTATTTTGTGTAGATGTATTCTGGTTCTGATTTCCATTATTCGAAACCGTTGTATTGGTTGCTACTCTACTTGGCGTATATTCGCTTTGCTCTGTAGTGTTGTTACCTCGAAAGAAAAAGAAATAAATTAAAATACCTATAATTGCAACGAGAAGTATAATACCGATTATTCCACTTTTGTTTTTCATTGGTACCTCCAAAATAAAAAATGTTCATTATTTGTTTTCTCCAAAAATGAAAAAAATATAATGGAAAAATTTTTAAAAAAATTAAACAACTAATATAATTGTTACAATAATATTACAGAAACATTACAATTGTATTACATTTATGCTAATAGTATTGAAAAAAGAATATTGCTTATGTAAAATAAAAAAGTAAACATATAATAAAAAACTATACCAAAGAGGAGTAAAAAACATGCACCATAAAATAAACGCTAGAACCCGCATGGCTGTACACACACACCTTACAAAAGCTTAGAAATCTAAGCTTTATTTGTGGTGTAATAGTATATGTATATATTAAAAATAAAGATAGAAATATAGGCTATATAGAAGATTTAAACAAAAGGAAACTAGAAAATGTAATTGTTTAAAAAGATAGCCTATCTTTTTATAGCTAACCGGAGCACGCAAAAATGCGTGCAAGCATAAAAATAAAGACAAAATGCACTAAGTTATTAAAAACAAACAAAAAGCTATTATCAAAAAGATAAACCTATAAACAGAAAGAATAAAAAAATGAAAATAGTAAACAATATAGAAAAAGCAAAATTACTAATAAAGATTTTAATATTAAAGAATATATAAAAAATGAGAGGAGAAAAAGAATTAATTAGCAAAAAAACTAACAAAATTTTACAGGAGCGAGGAATTACATTAGTGGCACTTGTTATCACTATAGTCGTAATAATAATTTTAGCCACTGTAACTATCAATTTTGCATTTGGACAAGGGGGATTAATAAAGCAAGCGGAAGATGCACGAGATTATTATGCAAATGATACGAAGTATACGGAGGAGTCACTTGCTAATGTAACAGCATATTTGAATGGAATACTAGATGGTAATGGAGGAGGAAATCTACCAGAGGAACCATTTACACCACAGGAAACACCAGAACCAGAGCAGGGAGAAACAGAATTAACGGATGAAGATAAAGAAAATGGAGTAATAGAAATAAAATGGTTAAGTGGAACAAGTGATAATGTAAGCAAAACACCAAATGCACCAGTCATCAAAACAGAGGGATTACCAAGTGGAACGACAATGGAATTAGTAAGATACACAGGAGAAGGAAGTACAGAAAGAGAAAGATGGGTAGCAGGAGAAGAATATAGCTATTTACCAGGAGAAGGGTCAAGTGATAACACATCAAGCAAATGGGCAAATGCAAGAGTAACAATAAATGATGTAGATAGCTACTTTGTATGGATACCAAGATATGCATATAGAATAATATATTTTGATAGCGCAGATAGTAAAATAAAATATCAAAACGGAGAAATAACAGAAGAAGAAGCAATAGCACAAGGAAAAATAAAAGGATATTCGGATAGTAGAGGAATAGTAGACGCAGAGGGAAAGAAAGTAGCAAATGCAGAAAGTACAACAAAGACAATGGTAAGTGAAGACTACTTTATGGTACACCCAGCATTTACAGCAGACCCAGACATTGGAGGAGGATTTGGAAATAATAATGGAATAAGTGGAATCTGAATAGGAAAATATGAAGTAGCAAGAAGCGACTCCGTGGGTTCAATCCAAGGATCAGCAAGAACCTTAAAAGTGCAACCTAATGTAATAAGCTATGTGGGTGTATCAATAGCTAATATGTACACTTATTCAAAAGCATATGCACCAAACTTAGAAAGCCATATGTTAAAAAATAGTGAATGGGGAGCAGTAGCATACTTAACAGAAAGTAAATACGGAAGAAACGGAACTGAAATAGGATTTAGTGACGAAGGATATATAACAGGCGGTGGAACAGACAATGCATATGCAAATGCAGAAAATCAACTACAAAGTACAACTGGGAACGTATATGGGATATATGATATGAGAGGAGGAGCACATGAAAGAGTAGCAGCATACTACAACGGAAGTACAAGTAGTAACTTAACAGATAATGGAGGTTCATTTGCATCCCAAGGAGGACAAAGTACAAAATATGCAACGGCATACACGGGAACAAGTTCAAGTACAGCATATAAATATGGAGATGCAACCTACGAAACAAGCGGTTGGCATGCATATAGCGCTAGCTTTGTGAGTTCGAGCAACCCTTTCTTCTACCGTAGTGGTCGATATAATAGCGCTGCCTATAACACAGGCGTGTTCTACTATAACTACAACAATGGGAGTGCCAACAACAGCTACTCTTTCCGCCTCGCCTTAGTAGTGTAATGTGATATCTGTTGTCTGAACAACATAAAAAGTAACAACACATTATGAAAGAATACTAAAATCAGAACAATAGCACGGTTTTCGTGCAGGCTTAAAAAGCTAGCACGAAAACCCGCGGTGTTTTTAGACAATAAAAATGTAGGAAAAACCTACATTTTTTTCTATGTCTAGGAAAATTAAAAAATATATGGTATAATAATCGAAAAAAAGGAATTGAAATGATGGTCGTAATATTTTTTTTAACAATAATTGCATTATTAATTATATTTTATTATGAAGTGAGAGTTGCAACTTCAAAATTACCCAAGGATGTTTTTCGCTTTTTTAAGTTTTCACAGCAAAAATTTATGGGAAGAGATATTTTTGTGATAGAGCCAAATGAAAACGAGGATTTATACGAGGTTGTTGCGCAAAATAGAAAAAAGAGAGTGATTTTATATTTCCATGGTGGTTCCTATGTGGGAGAACTAGAAAAGTATCATTGGAATTTTTTTAAGGATATTATAAAAGACACAGATGCAACGATAATTGCACCAGATTATCCATTGGCACCAGAGCATACCTATGTTGAGGTTTTTAAAATGGTGGAACCTTTTTATAAGGATTTAATTGAAAAGCTGGAGGAAGATGCAGAGTTTATTTTAATGGGAGACTCTGCAGGTGCAGGGCTTGCGCTTGCACTTTACCAAAGATGTGGAAAACTAAAACGTCGTTTGCCCAATAAGACCATTCTTATTTCTCCATGGCTAGATGTTCGTATGGAAAATCCAGAAATTGATAAAGTAGAGGACCCTGTACTGAAAAAGCCACTACTAAAACTTTCTGGAAAACGATATGCTGGAAAAAGTGGACTAAAAAGTTACTTGGTAAACCCTGTGCTAGGTCCAACAGATAAACTTAGAAATATTTATATTTTATCGGGAACAAAGGATATGCTAAATCCAGACGCAAAAAAATTTGCATTAGCTAATAAAGAAAAAGTACATTTCATAGAATATAAAGATGCCATTCATAATTTTCCTCTCATGAAGCATAAGAAGAAAATTCTACATGCAAAAGAAGGATATGAGAGAATTGTGCAAATTGTTTTGGAATAGGACTAAGGGGGACGGGCTTATTTAGTCTTATGACATTTTATAATATGGCAAAACTTATATTTATGTAAAACGATAGGACTAAACAAGCCCGTCCCCTTTAGTCCCAGAAGGAGAAGTAAAATGCCAGAAACAAATAATTGGAGAAGATTAGATAATTCCGCAAAAATATTTCCTATTGCATCAAGTAAAAAATATAGTAGTGTTTTTCGCTTGTCTGCAGTGCTAAAAGAAAAAATAAATCCTAGTATTCTTAAACGAGCAGTAGATAAAGTTTTAGTAAACTTAAGTTCTTTTAAAGTAAAACTAAAGAAAGGGGCTTTTTGGTATTATTTTGAAGAAAACAATAAAGAAATTATTGTAGAAGAAGAAAAGAACTATCCGTGTAAATACATAGAACCTAGTACAAATAATGATTATTTATTTAAAGTTACCTATTGGGAAAACAAAATTAATTTGGACATTTTTCATTCTTTGACGGATGGGAACAGTGGTATTATTTTCTTAAGAGAAATTGTTTATACCTATATTGAAATGGCTCATCCAGAAGATTTTGCAAAAAAGTTAAGGCTAGAGAGAAAACTTTCGAACAATACGGAGGATGATTATTTAAAAAACTATGATAAAAAGTCTAAAGGAGCAAAAGGCAGTAAAAGAGCGTATGCTTTAAAAGGAAAAAAATTACCACTTGCGGCAATTGGGGTAAATCACGTGAATATTAATTTAAAATTACTAAAGGAAAAAGCGAAAGAAAAGAATGTAACAATAACACAATACTTAACCGCTATTTTAATACAGGCAATTTACCAATCCAATTATCAAAAGCATCGTGGAAAGAAACCAATTAAAGTGTGCATACCAGTTGACTTAAGAAAGTATTTTAAATCTGAAACGGTTAATAACTTTTTTAGTTATATTGTTGTGCAAGCAGATATGAATTTAAAAACGTTACAATCTTTCGATGGGTTATTAAAATTTGTAAAAGAAGAATTTGAAAGATTGCTTACCAAAGAAGAAATCAGCAAAACAATGTCTGCTAATGTAAAATTAGGAAATAATGCCTTTATTAAATCGATTCCATTGTTCTTAAAATTAGTAATAGTTAAGCTAAGCTATCTTGAAATACGAAAACACACAACTACCACTTTTTCGAACATTGGAAGAATTGGTATTATTGGAGAATATCAAAAATATATTGACAAATTTTTGATGTTAATCGCACCAGAAACGGTAGAAAAAATAAAGTGCTCGAGTTGCTCTTTTGAAGATAATTTAGTGTTTACTTTTACCTCTGTGCTAGAAAATACAGAAGTAGAAGAAGCGTTTTGCAAGAGATTAAAAGAAGAAGGAATCGAAATTTCGATAGAAGGGAATGGTGTTCATGACATTATATCCGAAAATTAGAAGTGTAAAAAATAGTCATTTGGCAATTAAAATAATGATTGCTGTGTCTTTTCTTTTAGCCCTAACGTGTGTCATTGTTAACCTATGTACTTCCACCAATTATTTGTGGTGCCTAATTGTTATAGCCGGAATTCTTTATACGTGGATAACAGTGATGTATTCTATTAATCGAAATGTTAACATTGCATCAAGCGTTGTCGTGCAAACTATTGCTATCTCTGCCTTGACCTTGTGCATCGATTTTATTCTTGGTTATCAAGGTTGGGCCATTAATATTGCAATACCTATTATCATTATGGTGGCAAATGTTACTATTTTGGTATTAACCATTGTTAGTGTACGAAGATATTACAAATATGCTATTTACCAATTAATTATTTCTGCACTTAGTTTTATTCCATTAATTCTTTTTTGGATATGGGATGATGTAATTACGAAACCGATTTTTACCACAATTTCAAGCTCTATTGCGGCTTTTACTTTGCTAATGTCTCTAATTTTATGTGGAAAAAATATTGTGGAGGAATTAGATAGAAGATTGCATTTGTAGCTTCTCTTAAAGAAGTTAGGCATATTTGTGGGGGTATGGTATTACTCCTAATAACTCAAAAATGTATTGACAAAGACTAAAAAAATAAGTATAATTATAACTGTAAAAGGAGAAGAAAAATATGATAGCAAAGATATGGAAAAAAGTATTATTTGTTATATTAATCATTGCTTGCTTATTCAATATTGTTAATAAGCTTGTTCATAAAGCTTCACTAGAAGAAGAATTGCAAAGCTCAGCAGATTACATACAAGAGCAAAGGCTAGAAGAGGGATTGCAAGACTAACACACATTGCTATAAATGTTGCAAAATTAATAGAGCATAACACTTGCAAAAAAATAAAATATGTGTTATTATAGAAAATAGCGTTTTTAATTTGATAAAGGAGAGGTGAATACAAAATGAAAACAGGATTACATCCAAACTATACAGAAGCAACTATTACATGTGCTTGCGGAAATGTTATGAAAACAAATTCTACAAAAGCAGATATGAAAGTTGATGTTTGCTCAAAATGTCATCCATTTTGGACAGGTAACTTAAAAAGAGAGACAACTGGTGGTAGAGCTGACAAATTTAAGAAAAAATATGGAATTCAATAATAGAGAAATTAGGATAGCGTTTAATAGGCTATTCTTTTTTTGCATAAAATTCTAAAAATAGGAAACGATACTTTATATGAGAAGAAAAGTTTATGAGGAATTAAATAAAAAATTAGATGACTTAAATTATGCCATGACAAAAAGTAAGTTCTTAGATTTAGTGGAGCTTCTTGGAAATCGAAAAGAACTTTTTTGGCGCAATATTTGGTCTGGCATTGTAAAAGGCATAGGCATTGGAATTGGTGTAACAATAATAACAGCAATCATTATTATTGTGTTGCAAAAGATTGTTACTTGGAATATTCCAGTTATTGGGGAATATATTGCAGATATCGTGGACATTGTGCAAAATAGTAGGTAGAAAGAGTTTAAATAGAAAATAAATAGAAAAATTAATTTTTTTGCATTTTTCTATTTATTTTTTTTTATTATTTATATATAATGTAGTAGGAATATGTATTTGCTTAATAACGTCATAAATAAAAAGATAAAATAAAATTTTTAGCATATAAATAGTAAAAAATAAAAAGGATAAGAGAGGAAGAAAAAAGATGAATTTAGCTAATAAACTTACTTTATTTAGAATTATATTAGTACCGATTATTTTAATCATACCATTTTTACCAATAGAGGGAGAACTATGGGGAGTGCCACTATCTTTCTGGATTATGGATATTATTTTTGTTGTCGCTTCCTTAACTGATAAGCTGGATGGACACATTGCGCGTTCCAGAAATCAAATAACGACATTTGGAAAGTTTTTAGACCCAATTGCAGATAAAATCTTAGTTATTGTTGCAATGCTAATTTTAGTAGAAGCCAATAAATTACCTGCTTGGATTCCAGCGATAGTTGTTATAAGGGAATTTATTATATCGGGCTATCGTCTAGTGGCGGTAGAAAAGCAAGGAAAGGTTATTGCAGCAAGTATATGGGGAAAAATAAAAACGTGTACACAAATGTTAGGATTAGTAATAGCCTTTGTAGATGTAAATGCATATGGAGCCATTTTTAGTGGAGAACTAACAGGTACCGCTTTTGTGGTAAATCTTGCATCAACGGTATTGCTAAGTATTTCTGTCATTGCTACCATTTTCTCTGGAATAGACTATTTAAAAGGGTGTAAAGAACTATTTCAAGGAGAAATGTAAAGTTTGACGAATTAATTCATTCACAAAAGTAATAGGATGAAATAAGATATTAGACAAGTTTTAAATTTGTTTAATAAGGGATGGGAGTAAAATGGATAAAGAACAAGCACAAAAAAGAGTAGAGGAGTTAGTTCCTTTACTTAACTATTATACACAAATGTATTTTGATGATAAACAAGTAGTCAGCGACTATGACTATGACATGCTAATGAAAGAACTAAAAGGAATTGAAAAAGAATTTCCGGAATTAATAAGAAAAGATTCGCCTACACAAAAAGTGGGAGCTAGTATCAAAAAAGGATTTGAAAAGGTAACTCATGAAGTGCCGTTACAAAGTTTACAAGATGTGTTTTCTTTTGAAGAAGTTCGAGATTTCGATGAGAGAATGCAAAAAATTGCAAAGGAGAACAATACAGAATTAAAGTATGTCGTAGAAACCAAGATTGATGGATTATCTGCAGCATTGGAGTATAAAAATGGAATTTTTATTAGAGGAGCAACACGTGGAAATGGTATTGTGGGAGAAGATGTTACTGAAAACATGAAAACAATCAAGACCATACCAAAAAGATTAGCAGAGCCAATTGATATTACAGTGCGTGGGGAAGTATTTATTGGAAAAGAAGAATTCGAGAAACTAAATGCAGATCGATTAATGGACGAAGAGGAACAATTTGCAAATGCACGAAATGCAGCAGCTGGTTCACTAAGACAATTAGATAGCAAAATTACAGCAAGAAGGCCGTTAGATATTTATATCTTTAATGTGCAAAAATCGGAGCAAATTGCTTTTACTTCACATTATGAGAGTTTGAATTATTTGGAGAAAATAGGATTTAATGTAAACCCAGTTCGAATTCTTTGCCATAATATAGAAGAAGTTCTTACAGCAATTGAGAAAATTGGACAAAATCGAGAGAAAATTTCTTTTGGAATTGATGGAGCTGTTGTTAAAGTAGATGACTTGGCTTTAAGAGAAAAAATTGGAACAACGTATAAAACACCAAAGTGGGCAGTGGCGTATAAATATCCACCAGAAAAAAAAGAGACAAAATTAAAAGATATTGTTTGTCAAGTAGGAAGAACAGGTGCAATTACGCCAATGGCTATTCTAGAACCAGTGGTAGTGGCTGGGTCTAAAATATCGAAAACAACTCTTCATAATGAGGATTTTATTCGCGAAAAAGATATTCGTATAGGAGATACTGTGGTAATACAAAAGGCTGGAGATGTTATACCAGAAGTGGTGGAAGTAAAAAAGAGAAAAAGAACAGGCAAAGAAAAAGTGTTTGAGATGCCAAAAGTATGTCCTGTATGTGGTGCACAAGCAGTAAGAGAAGAAGGAGAAGCAGCATGGTATTGCAATGGAATTGAATGTCCTGCTAAATTATATCGTGGTATTATCCACTTTGCATCCAGAGAAGCAATGGATATTGTTGGTTTAGGAGATGCGATTATTGAAGAATTAATTCATAGAGGACTTATTAGCAATATTACAGATTTATATAAATTAACCTTAGAAGATGTAGCATCTTTAAAGAAAAATGGTAAAAAATTTGCACAAAATTTAATAGACAGTATTGAGGCAAGTAAACATAGAGATTTATATCGATTGGTAAATGCACTAGGAATAAGACATGTAGGAGTCAAAATTGCAAAATCTTTATGTAAGACCTATGACAGCATGGACAAACTTATGAATGCATCCTTTGAGAGTTTGTATATGAATGAAGAAATTGGAAAAATTATTGCAGAGAGTATCTATAACTTTTTCCGTGAGGAACAAACCATTGATTTAATTAACAAACTAAAAGAATATGGCGTAAATATGGTGGCAGAAAAAGAAGAGGGTGTAGATGAACGTTTTGCAGGACAGACTTTTGTGTTAACTGGAACATTAGAAAAATATTCAAGAGAAGAAGCCTCTGAAATTATCGAAAAATTTGGTGGAAAAACCTCCGGAACTGTATCGAAAAAAACAGCTTATGTATTAGCCGGAGAAGCGGCAGGAAGCAAGCTAACTAAGGCACAAAACCTAGGAATAAGAATCCTTACCGAAGCCGAATTTGACGAAATGATAAAGTGAGTGGACTAAGATAACAGTAAAGGAGAACGAAATAATGGATGGAAAATATACATTTGTAGAATTTAAACAAAACTTAGATGATGGTTATCAAATTTATTTTACCTATGTGCGTAATCGCTATTTACTATTTAAAACAGCAGAAAACTGTTATACGCAAAAACTGCTAACCGATGATCCAAAAAATCCTCAGCCACGTCATAGCATGATAACATTTAAAAGAGTAAAGGAAATGTTCCCTCATATGGAGCAGATTGAGTACAAAATAGGGTTAGCAGAGTGAAAAAGTGCAATCAAAAAGGTCAGCGTAAAACACGCTGACCTTTTTGTGAAGGTAAAATTATTAATCCTACCTTTTAGAAATCTTGATATTCCTATTCTGACGAACTTCGACATTCTCTAAAACGATAGCTGGTACATACTCTACTTCGCAGGCTTTGGCAACTAATAATACATACAAACCATCTAGACTAAAGAAATTTCGGTCTAAAATAATTGCTTTCTGGAACTGATGATGTTGCTGGTAGTACGATATTGCTTTTTTTAGTTTTTGTTCTGAGATATCAGACAAATCAATTTGTGTGTGAATAGCATTTACCTTTACTGGCGTAATCCAGTTGTTCGGAATTTCAAACATTCCAATTGCCTTTATTCCTTCTTTAAATGAACTAACTTTCGCAAGATACATTTTTCTTCCAATATCGCTAGAAATGGCTAAAAAATGTTGATACTGCTCAAATGTCATATCCTTTTTCTTACTGTTACAACCTTTGCACGAAGGAATGAGGTTCTGCGGAATCGTAGGACCACCAGTAGAACGAGGGTACATGTGATCCATTGTTATCTCGTTCCTAGGAAAACTTTTTTTGCAATAATAGCAGAAACGTTTTCCTTTCATGAAATAAGTTAGAGAATAGATTGCATTTTGGAAAGATTGCCCATACCGGAGATAAAGGATACCATCTTTAATGAGAAAATCTTTTGTCCGAAGATTTTTGGTCGGCAAGATTATATTCATAATCGTAGCTCCTTTGCACAATGATTTTGAATCTTACAGCTACATTATATACCCCATTGAAATAAGAAACAAGAGAAAATGGAAAGTTTTTTTTGTAACTTTTTTGTAAAAATTGTTGTCAAAAAATAATATTAAGTATATAATTTGGGTATAATGAATTTATATAAATTTATTAAAGACAAAGGAGGAATTTGTATGTTAAAAGCAAACATTGGATGGAGTACAGAAGCAGATAATTTTGAAGCAGGAAGAGCCTCAGCAGAAAAGGCTGTAGTAGATTTAGTTCAAACAAAGGTGGCATTTTTATACACGTCATCAGATAATGATGTGAAAAAAGTGCTAGAAGGAGCTAAAGAAGAACTTGGTACAGCACCAATTATTGGTTGTACATCAAGTGGAGGTATTATTGTTCCAGATGGATACATTTCATCTGAAAATGGATTTGTTGGAATTATGGCAATTGGAGACCCAGATACAACTGTTGGAGTAGCAGGGTCAGCAAAACAAAAAGATGCAAGAGCAACAGGTAGATTACTTGCTAAAGAAGCAATGGAAAAAGCAGGAAAGACTACAGCACCAGCATATTTCTATATGGTAGCTTCTCCAGCAGAAGAGGAAGATTACCTAAAAGGAATTGAAGATGTTATTGGTAGAGTACCATTCTTTGGTGGTAGCGCAGCAGATAACACTGTATCTGGAGAATGGAGCATTTTCACAAATGATGCCGTATTCTCTGATGGATGTGCAATCGCATTTTTCTACACCGATAAACCAATGGCAAATGTATATACAGGTGCTTATCATGAGACAACAAACTCTGGTGTGATTACAAAAATAGATGGAAAAAGAACTTTAGTGGAAATAGATGGCGTTCCTGCAATGAAAAAATATGCAGAATGGACAGGTAAAAAATTAAAAGATTTAGCAGGTGGTAACTTACTTTCTCAAACAATATTAGCACCACTTGGAGTAAAAGATAGATTAGGAGATTTAGTAGCAATTCGTCACCCAATGAATGGAAATGATGACTACTCAATGAATATAGGAAACAATTTAGCAGTGAATACTGCAGTAATTCAAATGGAAGCAACAGTTGATGAACTAATTGATTCTACAGGAAAAGCTATGAAGGAAGCTAAAAAGAACTTAAAACAAGATGTTGGAGCTTACCTATTAGTTCACTGTGGAGGAAGAAAATTAGGAATTGGAGACAGAATTGATGAAGTTGCTAAACAATTAAAGAAAGAAGCAAATGGAGTTCCATTTATGACAATATTTACATTTGGTGAATATGGTTCAAGAGAGCATGGAGCAAATACTTGTGGAGGTTTAATGCTTTCTTTCACAGCAATAGCAAAATGAATGCAAACGTCTACTGAGAATGTAGACTGTCAGAATATGACACAAAATATGGCTTTAAATTCTAAGCAAGAAATAAAAATTTCGAAAAATACACAGGCAGAGGATAAAAAAAGGAGGGAAACAAGCGTGAAAAATTTAATAGGATATGAATGGAAAGAAGCTTCAAATGGAGCTAAAATAGAAGTTGTAAACCCAGCAACAAGTGAGCTTATCGATAC
>CALXKT010000013.1 GCA_944388985.1 uncultured Clostridia bacterium
GTGTTGTTGTCGATTTGTTCTCCGATAAGTCCATGTTCGTTGGCACTATTTACAATGAAGTCGATGCATTCTTGTGCTTTTTTCTTGTCTCCAATTTCTTGGTAATACATTGCCATCCACAAGGTGGTAATGGACCAAGGGTCTTTTCCTTCGCGATAGTGGTCTCCTAAGAAGCGAAGGTATCCGCCTGTGTAGGTTCTAAGTGTCATGTTTATTCTTTCTACAGTGTTTTCTATTCTTTTTTCTTTGGCATCATAAAGATGAAATGGCACTACTGCTCCGATGACGCTTATATCAATGACATCATCTTCTGCATTTCTTTTTAGGGTATTTGTATTTGCTTGATACATATACTTATCTATATATTTTTTAATTTCTGCTTGATAGAACTCTATTTTTTTACTTAATTTGTTAATGCTTTCTAATTTCAATCTATTTTTTTCCTCATACTCTGGTGTAAAAACACGATAAATTTCTAGCATTGTTTTAAAGGCTGACGAAATGCTTGCTAATGAATACAAGCTAACTCCCTCATGCATTTCCCACAAATCGTAACTAACGGGTAATTTGTTTCTATCTTCGGTATGATAGGTTTTTTCTATTTCATTTTTTACAATATCGCTATCATCATGGATTCCCAAAATGTTGTCCATGTAAACACACAAGAATTTTACTGCATTTTCACACATTTTCAAGGTGTCTTTTAAGAATTTCTTATCTTTGGTTACTTTATAGTGTTCGTATACACCATAGACAACTCCTGCTGTTTCGTCTATTTGATAGCCCCAGCAAGGTGCTAATCTGCCATCTGTGTAAAATCTTTGTTCCCACATTCCATTTTTGCTTTGGGTATTTTTGCAGAAAATTTTATAGAATTTTTCGGTTTCTTTTTCCATTTTTACTTTGTCAAATGCACGGGAAATAAATACCGCATCTCTTGGCCAACAATACCCGTATCTTCCGCACTGTGTTAGGTTTTCATCTACTTCTACTGCTGCCGCTACTCCGCCTGTTTCTTTATTGGTTAACAATGGGAATAACAAAATACTTCTTTTATAAACACGGTTAAATTTTTTAGCATATTCCGAATTTTCTTCCAATAACTCTCGATTAATATGGTCTTTTACATACTTCTTCCAATGTTTTTCTACTAGTCCCTGCTCGTGTGAAGCATCTTGTTTTCGAAAAGCTTCTATATTCTTCCACATTTCTTCTTTGGTTACTTTTTCATTATCAACCACATAAAGATAGATATCTAACTCTTTCTTTTCTCCTGGTTTCAAAATTCCTAACTCATAATTAATACTCGAATCGGCACTCATTCCGATATAGTCCTTATCTTGAATAACTCCAGTGGCAATGTTGTTATCGGTATCATTTAATTGATGAGCATTAATCTCTTTTTTGGAAAACATGCACCAAGTATTATTATGACTATATTGCAATAATACACTATTTTCAATTTTGGAACCAACCATATTGTTTGGATTGGACAATAATTTGGAATGTACTAAGAAATTGACATTTAAATCAATATTGTTCTTATTTTCAAAAATGTATCGCTTTACTAATACACTATTTTTCATAGAAACAAAATCAACTTGTTTTATTTTCAAATGGAAATAGGTATTTTCAATTTCTGTATTCAAAACATTGGTATCTTCTGTATAATATTGTTGATAACGATTGTTTTGGTCTTCATGTAAATAAATCATGCACGAATCATTTATTTTTACTCCTGTATGAAAAAAATCTAAAAATTGTCTAAAATCTGGAGTGTGATACATTAATCTTAGCAATTCTCCTTTTTTGGTATAACTTGCCGTTATTTCTTTTCCTCCAATAATAGCATCATTCATATACTTATTTTTCATCTGTTCCTTTTCGTAACGCACTAACAATCGTAATACGCTACTTTCTCCTTTCTCTTTACTTATTCTCTACAATCTTCACAATTTGATTTTCCAATTCTTTTAGTTTGTCTTTTAACTTCAATATTTCTGCATCGTCTGTATAATTGTCCAAATATTCTTCTTTTACAATATTAGACATATCTTCTAATTCCTCTTTTAAGGTATTCATTCTTTCTAATACTTCTAATCTTAGATATCTTTCTCTTGCAGTATCGCTTGCTTTTCCTACCATTTCGATGGTTTCTTCTAACTCATAAGTCTCTCCAAAACTTGGAATGGTAATAGGAATGGAAGTGTTTTCTTCTAGCTTTTGTTTTAATACTAGTTGTCCTTCTGGCTCTCCATGTACTAAGAAAATATGCTTTGGTGGATTGGTAAAAGAATATACAAAATTCATTAACCATTCTTGGTCCGCGTGTCCTGAATACCCCTCTATATATTCCACTCTAGCGTTAACGGCGATTTCTTCTCCAAAAATCTTTACTTTTTTCTCTCCGTCTACTAATTTTCTACCTAAAGTTCCCGGAGCTTGATAACCTACAAATAAGATAGTAGAATTTGGATCCCATAAGTGATGTTTCAAATGATGTTTGATTCTACCCACTTCACACATACCACTGGCAGAGATGATAATAGCCGATTCATTCTTCTCGTTTAGTGCTTTGGATTCATCTGCTGTTCTCGTGAATTTCAATCCATCAAACTCTAATGGGTTATCTCCTTCATTGATGATGGCTTGTGTTTCTTCATTAAACAAATTCATATTTTCCTTAAACACTTCTGTTGCCGATATTGCTAATGGACTATCCACATAAACAGGCACACTCATCAATCTCTGATACTTTTTATAAAATTCCTCATCGTGTTTTTCTTCTTTGATGCGATTAAGTTCATACAAAATTTCTTGTGTTCTTCCAACAGCAAAAGATGGTATAACAACAGTTCCTCCCTTTTCTAAGGTTTCATATACCACATCTAGGAAAATATTAGCTTTGTCATCATTTCGAATATGAAGACGATTTCCATACGTAGACTCCATAATTAAATAATCGGCATCACTAATCATGGTTGGTGGAGATAATAGCGGAATATCATTATTGCCTAAATCTCCTGTAAAAACTGCTTTTTCTGTTTTTCCATTTTCAGTAACCCATACTTCAATAATCGCAGATCCAAGCATGTGACCAGCATCATTAAATCTAACGGAAATATTATCATCAATAGTTACGATTTCGTCATACTGTACAGGCTGAAAAATTTCTAAACTCTTTGCAGCATCTTCTGCTGTATACATTGGCGGTAATGGCTTTTCTCCTTTTCTTGCTCTTTTTCTATTCTTCCACTCAACTTCCATTTCTTGAATGTGACCACTATCTGGTAGCATAATAGAACACAAATCGCAAGTTGCTTTTGTAGCAATTACTGGATTGCGATATCCCTCATTATATAGTTTTGGTATTCTTCCCGAATGGTCAATGTGTGCATGGGTTAACAGCATAAAATCAATTTCATCTACATTAAACAAAAAAGGAGCTTCATTTTCATATTCATCTGCTGCAGAACCTTGATACATTCCACAATCTACTAAAAATTTCTTTCCAGCTCCTTCTACTAAAAAATTGGAACCAGTTACCGTTTTTGTAGCTCCTAAAAAACTTACTTTCATTACTTTCCTCCTTTAATTTATATAAAAAGCCTAACTTTTTTCTTTATTCTCAAACTCTCTACTGGTATTCTAATCTTGTTTTCCATAACTGTATCATCGTCATATTCCACTACTAATTCTTTATTTTCATATTGGAATTGAAGCATAATGTTTTCTAATTTAATAATTTTGGTATTAAATATTTCTCGTAATACTAGATAGGTAATTTCTGCATTGTCTGTAAAAACATCCCATATTTTCAATTTTTGTGCTTTTTTTATCATCACTTTCATTAATTTTTCGAAGTCTTCTTCTAACTCTGCTCTATCTCTTATTTTTTCTGTTTTACTAATCGGAATTTGCCTGTAATATCTTATCTTGTAAATCCAACGAACTAATTCTGCTTTATTCTCTTCGGTAAGTTTGGAAACAATGCCTTCGACTGTTTGCAAGAAAATTTTGCTTAATGCTATTTTGTCTTCTAGCTTCATTTCCTTTCCTAAACTTCGAAGAAAAGTGGTTTCTTCTTCTAATACTTTTTTCTGTTCTACAAATTCTTTTGGCAAAATAATTTTATTGCATTCTTCTATTTTTTCTAAGCAAGAGGTCCTTTCTTTTTCTAAAATCTTAACGAGATAGCTAACACTAAAAATCTTCTCTTTATTCGGAAGTTTTTCATTTCTTGCATAATATTCTTTTTTTAGTAGATCATTATTATTTAGAATTCGATCAATTTTTTCAATTTGTTTTGTATATTCCTTTTTCTCTGCTGTAATCTGATTTAAAAACTCTTTTTTATTTTCAAATAGCTGTAGTCTTTCTTCTTTTCTTTTTTGATTTTCCTCTAATTGTTGTATATATTCTGTATCTTCTCCCATAGCAACATACTTTTGTATTGCTAATTTATCAACAAGATGTGTCATTTCTTTATTTTTCTTATTTCTTACATTTTTTCTTCCGTTTAACAAAATAATGGTTTGATACATAAAATTATAGTCAATATCGGTTATTTCTTTCGTTTCTACTTCCCAAGACCAACCATTGAAATCGCGAATTACTTCTAGTTCAGAATCTAATTTTCCTTGGTTTACCATTCTTATAAAAGGCGTTATGATGTAGTCATATGGTATTTTTAAGTCCATTTTTTCTTCTTCTAATCTTAGGATTGCCGTCAAAATAGCCCTTTCATTTTGAATGCAAGTTATTTCCCCATTGGCACGGTCTACTTTGTAGGTAAGGTGCTCTTTTTCTAGCACTTCTGCTTCTGGTGTACCCGGTTTTACTAGAAAAATTTTTAGCACCTTTTCCTTAATAATTCGTAATATATTTTCAATGAATTCTTTTTTGGATGGAACTTCTACTTTTACGGTTTCATAGTCACGATAAGCATTTTCTATTTTATAGAGCATACTTAGTAGCAGATTTTTAGCACTATAGGAAAATAATTTATTTTCTAAAATTTTTTCTAACTCATTATTATAATCTTTTATATTGATATTTAATTTGGATAAAATTTTATTCTTTTCCATACGCATCCTCTTTGGTATCTTACTTTGCTTTATTTTACTAAATTCATTTTACAAACTCTAAAAGTTATTCTTCACTAGCATTACTACTCATTTTGAGCTCTTCCCATCTTTCTTTGCTCATTAGCACTTCACGTGGTTTGCTTCCTTGAAATCCAGAAATAATGCCTCTTTCTTCCATCTGGTCTATAATTCTTCCTGCTCGTGCATATCCTACTTTAAATCTTCTTTGAATAAATGAGGTAGAAGCTTGTCCGGTTTCTACTACTACGTCAATTGCTTCCATTAATAATGGGTCTGTATCGTCATCTTCATCAGCCTGGTCTATTTCTTTATCTGTGCTGTTTGCATTTTCGATTTGTTGAATAATCTCATCATTATAGGTTGCTTCCCCATTGTTTTTTACAAAATCCACAATTTTTTCTACTTCTTTATCCGAGATAAATGCTCCTTGAATTCTGGTAGGTTTTGGTGCTCCTGCTGGATAAAATAACATATCTCCTTTTCCAAGTAGTTTTTCTGCCCCTGCCATATCTAAAATAGTTCTGGAATCTACTTGGGAAGAAACAGAAAATGCAATTCGAGATGGTATATTTGCTTTAATAATACCTGTAATAACATCAACCGATGGTCTTTGGGTAGCAATAACCAAATGCATTCCTGCTGCTCTTGCCATTTGTGCCAAACGGCAAATGGAATCTTCTACATCTTTTGGAGATACCATCATTAAGTCAGAAAGCTCATCAATAATAATTACAATTTGTGGTAATTTTTGTCCTTCTCCTTCTTCCTCTAACGCAGCATTATATCCCTTGATATCTCTTACATTCTTGCTAGCAAACAAACTATAACGATTTACCATTTCTTGCACTGCCCAAGCAAGAGCTCCTGCTGCCTTTTTTGGATCCGTAACAACCGGAATTAGTAAGTGTGGTATGCCATTATATACGGAAAGTTCTACTACCTTTGGGTCTACCATCACTAATTTTACCTCACTTGGTTTTGCTTTATAAATAATACTTGCAATCATAGTATTAATACATACTGATTTACCCGAACCTGTTGCACCTGCAATAAGCACGTGTGGCATTTTTGCAATGTCGGTTACCACTTCATTTCCAGCTACGTCTTTTCCTAATGCAAAAGCTAATTTCGATTTATGATTTTTAAAAGCATCACAATCAATAATATCTCGTAAAGGTACCATTTCATTATCTTTGTTTGGTACTTCAATTCCTACTGCTTGTTTTCCTGGTATTGGAGCTTCTATACGAATCGTTTCTGCTGCTAAGTTAAGAGCAATATCGTCTGCCAAATTTGCAATTTTGCTAACTCTTACTCCTTCTGCTGGTTTTAACTCATAACGAGTAATAGCAGGTCCTACCGAAACATTCTCCACTTTAGCCGATACACCGAAACTATACAACGTTTTTTGTAACTTGGTTGCTGTATCTGCAACTGCTTTTTTGCCACCTTTTACGCCTTTTTTCTCTCCTTCTGCTAAAAGCTGAATTGGTGGAAATTCATAATGTTCATCTTCTACGGTTAATGTATGCTCTAATTGCAACACTTGTTTTACCTTTTCTTCTTTCGTTTCTTGTTCTTCTTTAAATAAATTTGCTTCAATAACATCTGGATTTATTTTTTCTTCTTCCTTTTCCTTTTTCTTTCCACCGATAGAGAAAGGAATTAAGTTGTCATCTTTATGGTCATAATGTTTTAGTTTTTTCTCTTTCTTTTTTTCTTCTTCGTCGTCATCTAAATTAATGGTTAATTGTTCTGCTAAAGCTTCTGCTTCTTTTCTTTGTTCTTCTCTTTCACGTAATCTACGCTCTCTCTTTGTTTCCTTTCTTTCTTGTGGCTCTTCTTTTACCCTAGCCATTCTCTCTTCTTCTTTTTCTAATCTTCTTTCTTCTCTATTTTCTCTTCTTGTTTCCACAAAATCAGCAATTAACTCTGCTGGTTTTATTCCAAACATGAAGATTAATAAAATAACGGCTATGCCAATACATAAAATAACGGTACCAATTTCTCCTAATAATCCAATTAATACAAAGGCGATGGCTGTTCCAATGGCTCCTCCTCCGTTATTCTTTTCTCCTAATTCATATCCCTTTTCCACTGCCGTAGAAAAATCACTGTTTAATCCTATATTTCCATTCGAAAATTGAAAAACACTAAGAATGGTGGCAATACAAACCAAGAAAATACCGTATTGGATTAGTTTTGAAATTAAATATTCTTTGTCCTCGGTTGTCATATAGATAGCAATTAAAAATGTGCCAATTGGTATAATGTACTTAATTGCTCCCATAATACCACCTAAAATAGGGCTTAAATGTTCCCCAATATAACCAGATTTTGTATATATTAAAATTGCTAGTAAAATGCTAACTAAAAATAGAAACACTACTGCTACATTTATATCAAATCTACTACTCTTTTTTGCTCTTCTTCCTCGCTTTGCCAATTTGCCGTTTCCTCCTTTGGATACTTTTTTATACAATAGACAAGTGTATTATATCACATGCTTATGGAAATGCAAACAGATTTTTAAAAATGTAATATAATTGTAATATTTGGTTGGAAACAGCAAAACAAAGAGGGCAGATTTAAAACTGCCCCCTTTGCTTCATTAGAATGATTTTGTGCTAGAGTAAGCTCCATACACTTTTCTTCCATTCTCATATTGATATGCTCTTACTTTTATGCTGTATGCATTTTTTGCTTCTGTAAAGTCTGTTAGGTAAGTGCTTGTTTTTGTTGAGCCATAAGTGCAATCGCCAATTCCTGGAATGTAAACCACTAGCTCATAACCATCTGCGCCACTTACTTTATTCCAAGAAAAATCTGCTCTTGTACCATTTCGTACAACATTTAATCCAGTTACTTTTCCTAAACTTGTATTTTCTTCTTCACATTCAAAATATTTTTTGCTTGAAAAATCGCCATAAATTCTTCTATTTCCTACTTCTTTATAAGCTCTTACACGTACCCAATATTCACCATTAAAAGAATCAAGGTTGTAAAGTTTTTTAGAATTTGTTAATGTCTCTACAATTCCAGATCCTTCTCCTGGAAGATATATTTCCACTTCATAGCCATCTGCATTTTTTACGCTATTCCAGCTTATTTTTGCATCTGTACCATTCATTGTAACTTTTAATCCCGTTACTTTTGCTAGGTCTTCTTCTTCATATTGGAAATATTCTTTGCTTGAATAATCGCCATATATCTTATCATTTCCATCTTTTACATATGCTCTTACTCTTGCCCAATATTCTCTTGTTGTAGAATTGATGTTGTAAATTGTTTTCTTGTTTGTAGTAGCATTAAAAGTTTCTGTTCCCTCTCCTGGAATATATAGCTCTACCTCATAGCCATCAGCACCACTTACTTTGTTCCAATCTAATTCTGCTCTTGTTCCTTTTATTTCTACATCTAGGCCTGTTACTTTACTTGGCTTTTCAATTTCTTCTTCATATTGGAAATATTCTTTGCTTGAATAATCACCATATATCTTATCATTTCCATCTTTTACATATGCTCTTACTCTTACCCAATATTCTCTTGTTGTATAATCGATGTTATAAATTGTTTTCTTGTTTGTAGTAGCATTAAAAGTTTCTGTTCCCTCTCCTGGAATATATAGCTCTACCTCATAGCCATCAGCACCACTTACTTTGTTCCAATCTAATTCTACTCTTGTTCCATTTACTTCTGCATTTAGTCCAGTTACTTTTGCTGGTGCTTCGATTTTCTCTTCATATTGGAAGTATTGTCTGCTCGAGTAATCGCCATATTCTCTCTCTCCATTGTTCTCTATACATGCTCTTACACGAACAGAATATTGTCCTTCTTTTAAGTCAATATTATTTATTTCTGCATTCGTTTTGGTTGTATAAATATATTCGCTTCCACTTCCTGGGATTGTTAATTCCATTTCATATCCATCTGCATTGTTCACACTGTCCCAGCTAATAAAAGCATCTTTATCTACCACTTCTACTTTAAGATTTTGTACGGTTCCTATTTCTCTTTCATAGCGAATAGATACCGTGCTTGAGAAATCTCCATAGAATCTATCTCCATCCACATATTTGTAAGCTCTTACTTTTGCTGTGTATGTAGAATTTGGTGTGAAATCTGTTAGCACTTTTTGGTTATCATAAGCATCATATGTGTATTCTCCTTTAGAAGGAACTTTTACAACAACTTCATAACCATCGGCATCTGTTACTTCGTTCCATGTTAAAGTGGCGTCATTTCCGTTCATTGACACCTTAACATTTCTTACTTTGTCCGGTTTTGTTTCTGTATCGCCAATATCATATTTTAAGACTGCTGCTGCCGAAAATGTTCCATATGTTTTTTCTCCATTTTCTGCTTGTGAGAAAGGTTGTACTTTTACACTGTAAACAGCATTTTCCTGCATTCCTTTAATTTCTACTTTGTTGGATTTGACTGTTCCAAAGTTTTGGAATTCGCTATTGCCAACATTTGCATAAACTTCGTATCCATCTGCATTTTCCACTTTGTTCCATTGTACCAAACCTGTTGTTCCATAAGAAACTCCGGTAATATTATCTACTGTTCCAATTTCCGAACTAAGGATCGTATTTTCTCCAGCTTTAAATTCTATTTCTGGAGAAAAGTCTGAAAAGCTTCTTGTGTTATTTTCTACTTTATATGCCTGTACTTTAACTTTATAATTTTCTGCCTCTTCAAGCCCCACGATGCTCACTTTGTTTTGCAAAACGCTTCCTGCATATTGGTAACCTACAATTGGTAATTCCACATAAATGTCATACCCATCTGCATCGGTAACTTCATTCCATGAAATTTCTGCTTTTGTTCCTGTTAATGTTACATCTACCTTTTCTATTTTAAAATCTGTTAACGCTTGGGAATTGTTTGTTAATAGTAAAAGTGATAACACTACTATTGTTATGATTACAATTATAAATTTTGTCTTTGTTTTCATCACACATCCCTCCTTTTCATTCCGACAATATTCTATCACATTTTATGTTCACTGTCAATTTTTTCTTGACGTTTCTTTTTTTCCATGTTATCATTGGTATATCTTATTTTGCGGAGGTTATTATGGGCGAAATTAAATTTGTGAAAAAAAGTACTTTTATTATTACCATTATACTCTTATTACTACTGTTTGTTATTTCTATTTTTGGTATTGTTTATTATTATGAAAATCGAAATAACGATATTAATATTCCGAAAGAAATTGATAACGAAATCAATATAAATGACTTTTCTTTTGAAATTGTAGGAGAAGAAAATTAAAATAAGCATAGTAAATACACTATGCTTATTTTAGTTCTTTGCGATTATTTTTAATTACTTTTAAAGCATCTTCTAATGCTACTTCAATACCAGCTAGTACGCCATCTGCATACTCTTCGGTTCCGCTTTTTATTTCTCTTGACATTTCATTTGCTGTTTCTATAATTTCCACCTTTTTCTCGTACGCTTTCTTAGTAATCTCATGTTCATCAATCATAGAAATAATACGGTTTTCAGCCTCTTTTATGATTTCATCGGCTTCATTTTGTGCTTCTACTAAAATTCTTTGTCTTTCCTCTTTAATCCATTTTGCCTGTTTCAATTCATCTGGCAACTTAATTCTTATCTCTTTAATAATCTCTAATATTTCTTCTTTATTAACGATACATTTACTTGAAAACGGTACTCCTCTACTTTTATCTAACATATCCTCTAATGCTTCTAGCAAAGTAAATATTTCCATAAACTTACTCCTTTCGACTTAAGAAAAGTAAATACACTCTTCCATATTTTCTCAAATCATATACTTTTACTGGTAATTTTTCTAATTCTTTTAGTTCTCTTTCTTTTTCATCTGTTTCAATAATAATAACTCCATTTTTTTCTAATAAATCGAATGTCATAATGTCTTGAACTGCTTTTACTGCGATGTTATCTTTATAAGGTGGATCGATAAAGATAATGTCTAACTTTATTTTTTTGTTTTCTAGTTCTTTTAAACATTTTTTATAATCTTGTTCATAGATTTCTGATTTATTTAAAAACCTCGTTTTCTCTAAGTTTTGATATATCATTTTGGTTGCTAAATGCGAATGCTCACAAAAATAGGCTTTTTGGCATCCTCTACTAATGCATTCAATTCCAATTGCTCCACTTCCAGCAAACAAATCCAATACCAAGCTTCCTTCGATTTTATTTTGTAAGATATTAAATAATGATTCTTTTACTCGATCTAAAGTTGGCCTTGTATCTTTACTCTCAATAGAGCTTAGTTTCGTTCCTCTTGCAGTTCCACTAATTACTCGCATCTTTCTACCTCTATGCTATATTATATATTTTATCGATTATTTTAAATATGTCAATAATAATTACATAATTGTAATATATATTTAATATTTTTGTAACACTGTTAAATTTTTGTAATATTTCGATAGTATTATACAATAAAATTAAGGCAATGTAAATAGTGTAAAAAAAAGAGGGGGAGCCCCCCTTTCTTATTCTTTATTTACTTCTTTTAATAATTCTAATTGAGATATTAGTAAAGATTCCATCTTTGCTTTATAAACATCAAATTGTTTCTTTAAATCGTCTAACTCTTTCGTCTTTAATGTGATTTGTTGTTCTAGTTCCATCACTTGTTGTTTTGCTGTTCCTTGTGCATCTCTTACAATTTGATCTGCTTCTTGTTTTGCAACTTTTTTTATTTCATCAGCGGTACTTTGAGCCATTACTAAAGTATTTTGAAGGGTTGTCTCTAAGCTTTTATATTTTGTAAGACTAGCCTCTAATTCTGCCATTTTGCCTTTGTTTTCGTTAGACTCTTTATATAGTTTTTCGTAGTCTAGTGTTAATTCATCTAGAAAATTATCTACTTCTTCTACACTGTAGCCGTTCATCATTTGTTTTGCAAATTTCTTATTTTCGATATCCAATGGTGTATACATATACTTCCTCCTAAACTTCTTCTATAACTATATTTACTACATTAATTATTACTATTATTTTTTAACCAAGATACGGATAATTTATTTTTGATTTCTTCTCTTGCCATTTCGTTTGTAATATCATAATTGTATGGTGCTACTAAAAAGATAGAATTGGATACTTTTTGTAGATTTCCGTCTAGTGCATGAACTGCACCACTAACAACGTCCACAATTCTTCTAGCAACATCTTTATTAACGTACTCTAGATTAACAATAATGGATCTCTTTTCTTTTAGTAAATTACAGATATTTTCGGATTGTTCAAAAGTAGTTGGTTGGCAAATAACCATCTTAACTTGTTGTGTTTGTGGCATATTTACTACCTTACTGCTTCTTCTTCCCCAAATTTTTCTATCTTCTTCATCTTCTTCTTGGTTTTCTATTTCTTCTTCTTTATCATAATCTAATTCTTCTGTTTCTTCTTCTTCTTTCTCTGGTAACCCTAACATTCCCCATACTTTTTCCATAATAGCTCCTGACATTCTAATAACCTCCTATCAAAATATTTGTCATTCGTTTTTGCTGTTATATAGTATCTATCATTTTTTCCGACTTGTCAATACCTTTTTCATTTTTGTAACATAATTTTAATATAATTGTAATATAATTGTAATATTTCTTTACTTCTGTATTAAAATTTCGTCATAAATCGATATATTTAATGAATTTCGTATTTCTGTAGAAGTATAACCCAATTCTTCTAGATCTTCACTAGTATAATTTGTTACAACAGAATATTTTCCATTGGAATTTAGAATTTTAACTAATATTTTATCTTCATATCCTACTCTGGTACGAATAACGTAAGGTACTTGGTTTCCATTTTTTTCATCATATTGAATTGCAGAATTTGGAATTTTCATTCCTCGGTCACTCCACCAAATAACGCTAAAGGACATTTTTCGGTAACTAATTAATTCTTCCACTTTTTCTGTAATTTTAAAGGTCAAAATACTTTCATTATCTTCTATCGTTTTATAAACAATTTCTGCTTCAACTTCGGTACCACTAGGCAAACGTAGTTTTAGCTCATCTCCTACTTCTGTATTTTTGGCATTTTCCGAATCCAAAACACTAACAATGTAGCAAGAATAATTATCAATTATTTTTCCACTTTCACTACTAGTTGGTATAATCTGTCCGGTCTTTAAGTTTAAATTTTCTAAAAATTCTTTGGTGTATTTGCTAAAGTCATCGGGAGTTAACACATCTTCATAGCCGTCTACACGATAGGATACAACACCGCTTCTATCGGCTGTTAAGTATTCTGCTCCATCGTTTAATTCATTTTCATATTTGCTTCGTTCATCTATCAATTTTTTTAAATAGGAACCAGCAGGACTATTTTCTCCTGTAATTTTTGCCTTTCTCGTCATACTGCTACTAATGTCTTGCTTGTTTTCTTGAATCTTCTTCAAATCACTTTCATCATAGAGTTCTTCTATTTTCGTATCAATTCGTTCTTCTAACACTTTCGTGTCCGAAGAAGGTGAATTCTCTGTTTTCGACATTGCTTCATCAATTTTTACATCTAATTCTTTTATTTTCTCTACCAAATTTTCTTCATTATTCGAATAGTAACGGAAAATTGCTTCTCCTTTTGCAACTTTTTCTCCTTCTGTTTTTATCTGCTCTATTCCGTTTTTATAATTATCTCCTTTTAATACGGTTTCATCTCTAATAATATATCCTACTGCGGTTTCTTCTTCTTGAATTTGTCCCATTTCCACATATACCGTATCGGTTGGATTTTGAATTAATTTTACTACTACAAACACAATATAAGCAAGAAGGCATAGTAATAAGAGCATAATTATTTTTTTCTTATGCTTTTTTAATATTTCTATGAACTTATGATTCTTTTTCTTCGCATTTGTTTTTGTTTCCACGATATTCCTCCAAAATAATATTGCGATTATTTTGTATGTCCCCTAAACCATCTAGCCAAATCATGTCTTTATATCTTCGAAACCAAGTAAGTTGTCTTTTGGCATATCTTCTAGTTTCTCTTTTTATGGTTTCTATCATTTCTTCTTTCGTACTATTTCCTTCAAGATAATCTACCACTTCTTTATAGCCTAATCCTTGCATTGCTGTTGGAAAAGTTTGATATTTTTTTAGCAATGCTTCCACTTCTTCTATCAAGCCCTCTTCCATCATCTTGTCTACTCTTTGATTGATTCTTTCATATAACTTTTCTCTCTCCATTGTTATTCCAAACAAAATGAATTGAAATTTAGGACCTTTTCTTCTAGATTCTATTTCTAACTCTGTCTTCGTTTTTCCTGTAGCATGATAGATTTCTAAAATTCTACAAATTCGCTTCTGGTCTCTTTGGCTTATTTTTTGGCAAGCTTCCCCATCAATTTGCTTTGCCATTTCATACAATTTTTCTAATCCTTCTTTTTCGGCTATTTCTTCTAAATGCTTACGATATTCTTCTTCAACCTCGATTTCATTATACTCAATTCCATGAATGAGTGCTTCTGCATAAAGGCCGGTTCCTCCTACCACAATAGGCACCTTTCCTTTTTCCAGTATAGCATCAATTGCCTTTGTAGCATCTTTTTTGTAGTCTGCTACACTATATCTTTCTTCTGGCGAAACCACATCTAGCATATAATGCGGTATTCCTTGCATTTCTTCTACCGTTGGTTTTGCTGTACCAATTGTCATATCTTTGTAGATTTGCATGGAATCGCAAGATACAATTTCTCCATTTAGCTCCTTGGCAACTTCAATAGCTAGTTTTGTTTTTCCCGATGCGGTTGGTCCTCCTATAAAAATTACTTTTTGCATGTTCTACTTCTTTCCTTTTCCCTCTATCTCATTTACAACAACTTCATTTAAAGAATTAATATATACTATATTTTCGTCTGTACTACTAATTTCGTTTCCATGCTCCTCGTGTATTTCTTCTGCTTGATTTTGATAAATCATGTTTACTACTTGCTCTTGAATATTTTCAAAGTAAGAACACTCTAGTGCAAGAAGTATGATTAAAATAACGCCTAAAACGATACCTCTGTTTCGTAAGATTCTTCCTTCTACTCTGCCATTTTTAAAAGCATAGTACGACCTTGCAAATAAAGGAAGTATAATAATTCCATTAATTGGCACAAAAACAAATGTAATTAAATCTTTTCCTAATTCCGAAACCTCTGTTATTGCAATATCTCGTGTGCTTATCCAATAAACGACAGAAGTTAGAACATACATTAAAGCTGTTCCTCCTGCAATAAAAACTAGCTTCTCTTTTTTGGGTGTATCTTTCAAAGAATAATACATTAACACAATCGATACGATATTTAGTATCAAAATAAATAATACAACAATTGCCATTTTTTCTTTTTCCCTTCTTTTATTTTTCTGCTTTCAGAAAGATTAACTGTATCTCATCTGCATGTCTATATTTTATAGACTCTCCCTATTCCTATCTTCTCGAAAATTTTCTTTCAATATCTGCTTTTGTCATACGAATAGCAGTTGGTCTTCCATGTGGACAAGTAAATGGATTTGGTAAAACTAATAACTGCCTCATAAGAGCATCCACTTCTTCTCTTGTTAATGCCATATTTGCTTTCACTGCTGCTTTGCACGCAACGGTAGCAATAAATTTTTCTTCGATTTCTTGTTTTGCCGTTCTAGCTACTGTATTAATTTCATCTAAAGTTTCTAAGAATAGTTCCTTATTATCTAAATCTAAGCAAACCGTTGGAACCCCACTTAGTTTAATTGTATTTTCTCCAAATTCTTCTAATGCAAATCCTGCTTTTTCAAATACATCCCAATTATCTTTTGCTATTTGCATTTCTTTATGACTTAAATTAATTATGTCTGGCAATAACATAAGTTGCGAATCTTTATTGGTATCGTTATAATAGTTTTCCTTTATTTTTTCGTACATAATTCTTTCATGTGCTGCATGTTGGTCAATAATGTACAATTCGTTATTCATTTCTATCAAAATATAAGTTGAAAACGCAATACCTATGTATTTATAATCTGGCATATCATTCTTTGGTAATTTTTCGAAGATGGAAATATTTTCGGCTGTTTTTAAATCTTCACTGTGCACACGATTTTGCTCATTTTCTTCTTGCTTTGGCTCTTCTTTAATTGTTTTTCCAAAAGTACGAGCATACATTTCCTCAAAATTTTGATAATCTGGTTCTATTTTTAATTCATCCATTTGTTGCATTTTTTCATTAATTTCAGACAAATCCATTTTTTTCGTTGTTTCTAAATCTTGGTTTTGTAATTGTTCCTTTTCTTGATTTTTTTCTTCTTTTTGGATTTCTTCTGCATTATCTGTTTTTTGCTCCTCTTGTATTACCTTTCCACTACCATTTAAAAATTCCTCTTTGCCCGCAAAATCATTTTTTCCCAGTGTTTCCTTTTTTTCTTGTGCAATTTGAGCTATCCAGTTTTTGGTATCATCTTCTTCTTCTTCTTGCTCTTCTTTTTTTCTATTTCCGAATAGTCCAAATAATCCTCCTCTTTTAAAAGAATGTTCCTCTTTCTTTTCAGAATCTTCCGGTGTTACACTTTCGTTAGCTCTATAGCTAGTAGTATCTTCTTCTACTTTATTTTGTAAAGTAGAAATATCTGGTATCGGTTCATTTTTCATTTTATTGATTTCTGCTAAAATATCAAACTTAGGAGGTTCAAATTTTTGTGTTTCTCCAGTTGCCGGCGTATTTGAACTGCTGTTGCTTTCCGTAGCTAATGTCCCTAATTGGTTGTTATTTTCTACTTTTGAAAAGGCTGATGCAGATGTGTTTGGCATCTTCCAGCTATTATTTGCATTTAGCTGTTTATCTAACTCAATTTTGGTTTTATCTGGTATTAAATCTGCTTTTAGTAAACTATCTCGAATAGCATGATAAATTGCTTTGAACACTTTATTTTCATCTTCAAAACGCACTTCCAATTTTGCAGGGTGAACATTGACATCCACCTTTTGTGGATTCATTTCTATATTTAGAACCAAAAAGCCGTATTTACCAATCGTTAATAGTCCTTTGTATCCTTGTTCTGCAGCACTAGTTAAGATTTTGTCTTTAATGTACCTCTTGTTTACAAAAAATAATTGATTTGTGCGGTTAGAACGCGCAATAACTGGTTTTCCAATCACTCCCGTGATTTTCATATCTTCATAATCATAATCTACATCAATAATATTTTCTGCCACATCTTTTCCATAGATACTATAAATAACTGATTTTCTATCACCATTTCCTGTCGTTTGTATAATTACTTTTCCAGAATTGATTAACTTAATGGCAATTTCTGGATGAACAAGTGCAATTCTAGTAACTGTATCTTCAATATATCCTGCTTCTGTAAAGTCCTTTTTTAAAAATTTATATCTTACAGGTGTATTATAGAATAAGTCTGTGACCGTTATAGTACTACCTTGTGGACATCCTGTGTCCTCGGTATTAATAATCTTTCCACCTTGTACTTCTATTTTTCTTCCAATTTCATTCTCTGCTGTTTTGGAAATAAGTTCTACATGGCTAATAGCTGCAATACTTGCTAAAGCCTCTCCTCTAAACCCCATAGACGTTACTGTTTCTAAATCAGACGCCTGTCTTATTTTACTTGTTGCATGTCTTTCAAATGCAATTTCCATATCATCTGGCATAAACCCTTTTCCATTATCCGTAATTCGAATATAGGAAATGCCACCGTTTTTTATATCTATGGTTATTTTGCTAGCTCCTGCATCAATCGAATTTTCTACTAGCTCTTTTACGACAGATGCTGGCCTTTCTATAACCTCTCCTGCAGCTATTTTATTTATGGTTAAATCATCTAATAAAACAATATTGCCCATTTTAGCTTCGTTCCTCTCTTTTTTCTTTCTTTTGAAATCTATCTGTTTTTTCGTAACTTCGATTATTCCATAGAATTATATCATTAATCTACATTTTTTGTATAGGTTTTTACAAAATTTTTTTGTTTTTTTCGATTAATTTTGCTTCTATTCTTTTGTATATATTTTTTATTTTTAGAACTTTTCTTTTCATCAACAAAAAAGTAGCACAAAATCGACACAATTCAGCTAATTTTATGCTACTTTCTGTATATTTTAATTTAATTTTGCCCGAACATCAAGTTTATATGCCTAACGTATATGGATCTTCTTCTGTTCCACTTCCACCTGTGACTTTGATGCCAGGTTTTAGTTTGAATATAGGACGGAGGCCGTACGTATAGCTATATGATGGCGTATCACCACTCTCATACACATTGCACAAGTCGAAGATGGACAATTCGCCATTTGCATTCATAACGTTCATATATAACTTACTAAAACTAAAGGTCGAATACGCCATACGTGATGATAACCAGTAGTAATCGTCTATATCTCGTATGCCTAATGCTCCCATTCTGTTATAGTCTGTTATGTAATTTTGGTCAGTATCTTTGAATTTTCCGTTATAACTTGACATATAACTGTAGTTACTTGTGAAGTATCCTGGGTTATCCAATGTTGGATTACTTGGATTACTTCCTACACACCTTGCCCTTGTTGAATAAGTACTATTATTATATGCGCTTGCTGCTGAATTTAACGTACTAATTGCATTATTATATGAATTCATTGATGTTGTAAAGTCACTACTACTTCCTAATGTTACATCTTCTACTGTTTCCATTGCTATTATTTCTATTCCATAGCTTGAACTACTATCATACAATACCTTGCAGTCTATATTTCCTTGTGCTGATGGGTATCTTACCCAATATCCTCCATATAATATTTTTTCTACTGTATTTGTTGCTTCTACTGTTATACTACATGTGCCTTTTTTACCACTTCCGTCTTTCGCTGTTGCTGTTATTGTTACCGTTCCTGCTGTTTTTGCGGTTACTAATCCACTACTGCTTACACTTGCTATACTACTATTACTACTGCTCCATGTTACACTTTTATTACTTGCACTTGATGGACTTATTGTTGCTGTTAATTGCCTTGTTGAGCCCACATTTATTGTCGCTGAGCTTGGACTTACACTTACACTCGTTACTAGCTGTCTTACCGTTATTCCACTTGATACTGTCTCCCACTTATTTCCTGCTTTATCCACTGTTAATACATGTAAATAATATGTTTTTACAGTGTTTAGTGTTGTACTTATCTGCTCTCCATTACTGTTAAATTTTCCACCTGTGTATGAGCTTTCATCTGTTCCTATTTTGCCACTTGATGTATTCCATACATATCTACATTGTGTTATTTCTGGCCCACTCTCATTATCTCTATGAGTTACTGTTGCTCTTACTGTCGTTCCTGTTGTTACGTTTGTACTACTTAATGAAATGCTAGCATTTTGTGGATTTGTATTATCTATTATGCCCGCACTTGCATATTGTCCATAGTTTGTTCCATCATATAACCTTGCATATACCATACTTGGATAACTTAAGTTTCCTATTGTTCCTTCATTTGCTATTGGTTTCCATCCATCATCTGATGTTCCATTTACTTGATATTGAATTGTATAGTTTGTATTTGTGCTTACTGTTATGCTTGCTAAGTTATTACTCCATGTTGTGTTTCCAAAGGTAATTGCTCCTGTTTGTATTGCTTCATCTCCACCTGTTATGCTCCCTGTTGTTTGATTTGGCAAATAGCCTGTTCCTATATTTCCTGCTCTATCTCCATTTACCTCTACTTTTACATCGTAGCTTGTTCCTTGTGTTAATCCAGTAAATGTGTAGCTATTTGCTGTTATATTACTTGCCCCACTTGGTGTTGTGTAACTACTATCTGGTGTTCCACTTTGTTTTATGCTATACGTATATGTTGGACTTTCTATCATTCCACTTTCGTTATCGCTTACTTGAACGCTTACTGTTACGCTATTACTTGTGGTTCCCTCTGCTATTACACTTACTTTCGGTACTTCTGTATCTTTTATGTCAGCATTTGCATAACTGTTTCCATTCGTTCCATCCCATAACCTTGCATATACCGTTTGATTATGCTGTATTCCTGTTACTGCTTCTCCATTTCCTACTGGTTTCCAATTTGCTTCCTCTAATTCTTCTGGATCTGTTATACTTCCTGTTGTCACAATTTGATATTGTATCGTATACCCCTCTTGACTTGAGTGTACTACAACACTTGCTGTTCCATCTCCTTGCCATATTGCTTGCTCAAATGTTATTGCTCCTGTTGGCATTTCTCCTGTTCTTACATTTATCTCTCTTGTTACCGTTCCTTTATTTTCTCCACTTGCTACTTCTACCGTTACTCGTATGTTATAGATTTCATTTTCTTCTAATCCCTCTATCGTACAAGTGCTACTGTTCTCTCCCTCTACCGTTTGCCAGTTATCCTCTCCCTCTTTTTGGTACTCATACTTATATGTCGCATTTTCTGCATTTACTGCTTCCACTTCTATTGTAGCACTATTTGTTGTCGTTGTTGCTGTTACATTCTTTATTCGTGGGCCGTTTGTTTCTCCTATATAATCAATTAAAATATCATCTGCATTATCTTTTTCTGGTACTGGCATTACTTGGAAAATAAAGCCCTCGTTTGTTGTTACATCATAGGTTCCATCTCCGTTTTCAAAAGTATCGTTATCTTTATTTCCTATGATTCCTTCACTTTCGATTAGTTCGAAATAATCGTCAATTGTTGTATGACCTTTTCCATCGATAATCGCTGTTCCTGTTGCTATTTCTAACTTTTCTCGCACTTCTTCTATTGCCGACATTTTCTTTGTCTCCTGTGCTTTTATTATCAAGCCATTTTCTCCAAACAGAAAGTTTATTGTTATCATGGCTAAGATTATGATAACTATGATGGTAATAACTAATGCCACCAATGTTATTCCTCTTTTGTTTTGCATTTGTTTTTTAACTTTCATTTCTTTGTACCCCTTTCCTTTTATTTTTCATTAGTCTGGTTCTTAATTCACCCATACTCATCTTTTACTATTTTTCCCTTCCACATGCGCAAAAAGGACAGGCATATAGCAAGCTGTATTATTCTCAATAATACTTGCAGGCTATTGCCTATCCTTTTTTCTATTATTATATTAAATTTTTTTCCTTCTTCTTTTACTTCAAATTCATTTGTATATGTAGCTTCTTTTGCAGCATTATTTTTTCCACCACAAATAAAGCCTATTTTACTAAATACAACTCTCTCTCTCTCTCTCTCTCTCTACAGCATCAAGTGTTTTAAGGTTCGCATCATTTTTCATCTTTAATTTCATTCCTCTCTAGGTACAAATCTTTTTTGAAAAGAATTAAATTTTACTTTTCTATTTCTAATGTATTTTCATTTTACACTACCATCATTTCTTTTTCAATACTTTTAGTGTAATTGTAATACAACTGTAATATTCGTGTAACATCTTTGTAATATTCGTACTTCTCTCCTTTAGCCATCACTATGAAACTAATTTATAGTTTTTCATTCTTTCAAACTTTGTAACCCTTTTTTGAAAAATGAATACTATATACCATACGAAAGAACTTAAAGAGTTTTCAAAGTTTTGTAAGGAGGTAAAGAAATGGGAAATTGTTGCTGTAATAATAGCGAACTTTTATGGTTCATCATCCTATTCTTACTACTTTTCTGTTGCGGAGGTAACAACTGTTGTAGTAACGGATGTAACAACTCATGTGGTTGCTAGTTTGTAATCCTATGAAAAAACGTCAAAAGGATGAAACTTTTAAAAATTAAATAGCACTAAAAGAAATAAAATTCACAAAAATAAGATTTACTTAAAATCGCTTTGAAAGGGGGGAAAAACTATGCCAGAGAATAGAGGATGCGGATGCGGTTTTGGATTTGGTGATGATTGTTGCTGGATTATAATCGTATTAATCTTAATATGTTGCTGCTGTGGTGGTAACAGAGGTGGATGTTGCTAATTATCTTAGCACATACAAAATAACCAACCTTGCTTATTCAAGGTTGGCTCTTTTTTATTCATTTTCTTCTTTTATTTTCTTCTACTCTTCGCTCTGTCTTTCTTCTTTCCTTTTTTACCTCAGTTTCTTTTTTCCTTCTATCATCTAGGTTTTTTCTTCTATCTTCAAATAATCTTCCTTTTTTATCTACTATCATATGTGCTTCTCCTTTTTTATTAAGTTAATCTCATTGTAGCATTAAGGCCTATCTTTGTCAAGCCTTAATTTGATTGTTCTATGCTGGGCATTAGTACCCAAATATAAACATTTTGTGTTCGTATAATGCTTAATTGGTTGGGGTACTGTGATTCGAACACAGGAATGTCGGAGTCAGAGTCCGATGCCTTACCGCTTGGCGATACCCCA
>CALXKT010000014.1 GCA_944388985.1 uncultured Clostridia bacterium
TTTCCTGTTTCATATCTTCCGATATAAAATCCTCCATAAGTATCCACACTTTCTATCATTTCATTGAATTCTTCCTGTAGTTGGGTTTTGAATTGTTTTCCTGTCATACTTGCACTTATTGCTGTGGTAAAATAACTTGAGTCTTCCGTGGCATCTGTTCCATCGTAATCTGTTACCACATCTGGCTCTCGGAAATTTTCTGTGCCTTGTCCATAACCTGTCCATTCAGTTGCATCAGTACTGCTAAAATTATATAGCTTTCCTTGGTAATTGGTTCTACCATTACCATCTGTTCCACCATTTTGTGCCGTTTTTGCAATTTGGCTAATATCTTCTACTGGTATCCACACAAATTGGTTTCTGGTTGTTTTTGCATCTGCTACATTTCCATCGTTTACTTCGGTATCTCCCTCGTAAATTACAAATCCATCATTAACACTATGTTCTCCTGTTGCATCAGATGCAACATATCCAATTGGCACTGGTACAATTACTCCATCGTCTGACTCCTCTGGCGTAACTTTGCTTCCGTCCCATCCATCTGGCAAACTTGGTCCGGTTGGGTTGTCTCCCATCATTTCATTCATATAGGCTGTTAAGTTTGCCATACTTTCAGTTTCATGCTTAGTACTATTTGCAGCCATATCTCTCGCAAGTTCTGCTTGCTTTATTAGTCCATTATCTCCAAATGCCATGTTTATTGTTACGGTTGCTAATATGATAATGATTATTATAGTGATGACAAGTGCCACTAATGTGATTCCTTGCTGGCTTGTTACTCTTCTTTCTTGTTTCTTATTGTTTTTATTATTGTTTGTTTTACTCATACTTTTTCCTCCCATTGTTTATTATTCTGATAGCAGTATTTCATATGAGTAAACAAACACAAAAAAGATAGGCATTATGCCAATGAAATTTCTTTTTTCTTTGAAATTTATTGACATTACCTATCTTATTTTTATCTATATTTTTTGTACTACAAATAAAGCCTTTTGGGCTAAATGTTACTCTCTCTCTCTCTCTCTAGTGTTTCAACGCTTTTGATAGTTTTCGTTTTTTTCATTTTCTCTTTTGCTCCTTTTTATTCTTTATTTGTTTTTACAGTTTTCATTTACTTTATAGTACCTTGTACTTTTGTTTTAACAATAAGTGCAACTTCATTATATACTTTTAGCATTTTTTTGACAAGTATTTTTCTAAATATTTTTTATAAATTTTTTTGGGTATCCCAGTTCTTATTTTCTATACAATAAAAAAACTAGCCTTTTAAGCTAGTTGTAACTTGGTAGCGAGATGCTGATAGTTTGCTTATTTTTGAGGCAAAGGTAGCATTTTGTTTAGGGCAAAGTTTATGTAAAATTAGTGAAAATAAATTAAGAAAAATGAGAAACAATAAAAAGAACTCTGAATTTTAAAATTTAGAGTTCTTTTTATTATTAATTTATTAAATGGTCAGTATATAAATTATAAAATCATCAATCTTTTAATTATCTTTTCTTTTGGAGTAAATACCATAGTTTTTATAAAGTATTTTTGTAAAGGATTAAAGAAAGCATCAAGTAGTAGGATGTCTTTTATTCTGAATTTTACTCCTTGTTTTTCTAGATAGTCACAAGTAAATAATTTACACCCAATACATATAGCACCACAAGTATGATTCTCTTTTAAATGTTCGCAAGGAATCAAATTATTAGGAATTAATGGACCTAATAACTTAATTTTATAGTGGTGGCAACATCCTACATAAGAATTAGAGTTTGCAGAGCGCTTTTCACCACATTGATTATTTTTAAAGTCGCACAAATTTTTACCATAAAAAAAGCTATCTAAATACTTACAAACCGTGTCATAAATGTAGTTATATCGTTCATATCTTGTATTAAAGAAAATGGCATTAATTCCTAAAATAAAATCGTTTTGCAACGTATTGTTTTTATCATAATTAATTACATAGCATATTATTTTTTTGTCTTTTTCTTGTTGCCCAATTTGCTTTTTCATTTTAATTAAAAAGCTTTTTATGCGAAGAAGTTGCTTTAATATTTTTTTATATTGCTTTGAAGAAATATTAGAAAAGTCAATTTTAAATGTAATTTGATTAGTACTTAATATATTGAATATTTTTAATTTATTAATATCAAATGCATTTTTAGGTAGCTCCCCTATATTATGTACAATTTTAATATCATAATTGTTATCCAAATTGATAGTTGCCATAATAATCTTTCCTTTCAATTAGAGTGAGGTCTGGAAAAGTGTGAATGTCAATATTTACCTATGAGATTTTTAATTGATAGGCACTTTTTCGTCACTTTTTTACATAGGCATTAAAATAAGCAAGCATTGTAACGCTTGCTATCCTTGGTAGCGAGAAATGGATTCGAACCATCGACCCACTGGGTATGAACCAGTTGCTCTAGCCAACTGAGCTATCTCGCCATAATTATTATTTGTTTTTGATAAAATTATTAAAGTAATTTTAAAAAACGCAATTAAGATTATAAATGTTTTTCTTTATTTTGTCAATACTATCATGCTTTATTTTTATATTAATTTTTAAATAACATATATGTCCGCAAAAATATAAGTACTTGAACAAATAGGAGTGTCCCTTTTGTTCACAAACAAGAGCGTCCCTTTTGTCCAAGTCCAACTTTTTCAACTTCTCTTTCTTTACAAAAAGCAATTAATCTCCTCTTTCTTCTCCGTTTTCTCGTTGTGCCTCTTTCGTAGCTTGTGTTTTTTCTTTGTTTATTGGTTTTAAATCTTTTTTATCTACTTTGGTTTGGTTAAGCATTTCTTGTCTTTGTGCCTTTCCGCTTCCACCATATTTCGATACCTTTGTATCAATCTCTTTTTGGCTTTCTGCTAATATAGCTTCTACCTTATCTGGAGAATTAAGGTCTAAGTCCAAATCTGTATTTACGTCTTCTTTACTTTTTGCCATAGACCATAAGGATAAAAATGGAGAAAATACTATCTCTGCAAAACTGAATTTTACATCTCCATCTGCCGTTCTTTTCATCTCTTTCACCTCATTTTTTAATCAAATTTAATTTATTTGCTCTTTTTTAATTCTACTTATTCTTTATCGCACACTATTATATTAACATAATTTTAAAGAAAAATCAACCCTTACCCCATGTAATCTCTTAATTTCTTGCTTCTGCTAGGGTGTCTTAGTTTTCTTAGCGCTTTGGCTTCGATTTGTCTAATTCTCTCTCTTGTTACGTCAAATTGTTTTCCTACTTCTTCTAAGGTACGTGCTTTTCCATCTTCTAAGCCAAATCTTAGTTTTAATACCATTGCTTCTCTTGGTGTTAAGGTGTCCATTACCTCTTCTAGTTGTTCTCTAAGTAAGGTGTGTGCTGCAGAATCTTGTGGTGCTGGGCTGTCTTCGTCTTGGATAAAGTCTCCTAAGTGGCTGTCATCTTCTTCTCCAATTGGTGTTTCTAAAGATACTGGGTCTTGTGCAATTTTTTGAATTTCCATTACTTTTTCTACACTAATTTCCATCTCTTTTGCAATTTCTTCTGGTGTAGGCTCACGTCCATTTTGTTGTAATAATTGTCTTGATGTACGTATTAATTTGTTTATTGTTTCTACCATATGCACTGGAATTCGAATCGTTCTTGCTTGGTCTGCAATCGCTCTTGTAATAGCTTGTCTAATCCACCAAGTTGCGTACGTACTAAATTTGAAACCTTTGTTGTAATCAAATTTTTCTACTGCTTTGATTAATCCCATGTTTCCTTCTTGGATTAAGTCTAGGAATAGCATACCTCTACCTACATATTTTTTTGCAATACTAACAACTAATCTTAAGTTTGACTCTGCTAATTTTTGTTTTGCTTCTTCGTCTCCATCTACAATTCTTTGTGCTAATTCTGCTTCTTCCTCATAGGTGAGTAATGGAATTTTGCCTATTTCTCTTAAATACATTCTAACAGGGTCGTCTACACTAACTCCCTCTAAGTTAGTTACGTCCATGTCTTCTAATTTTATTTCTTCTACATTTTCTAAGTCTTCTATATCTGGCTCGTCCAAATCATCGTTTAAGTCTACACCAAGGTCTTCAAAAGCATCAAATACTTTGTCAATCTCTTCTGGATTTGTATCATCTAATTCGCTAGCAAGCTCTCCATAAGTAATTTTTCCGCTTTCTTTTGCCTTTTCAATTATTTTTTGTACTTTTTCGTCTGTAATTTGGGCAGTTGTTTCTTTTGTTTCTGCCTCTGCTTTTGCTTTACTATTCTTCTTTTTTTCTTTTTCTATTGCTTCATTTTCTATTTCCGTTTTTTCTGACTTTTTCATTTCTTCTACCCCCTACTTTTTAATTCTGTGAGAAGTTTTTCTTAACATTTTCCCCTACCTCTTAATTGTTTGTTCCCATTTTCCACAAACTTTTAACACTATCCTTTACTTTAGCCAGTTTTAATATAATTTCATTTAGTTCTCTTTCTAGCATTCTAGAATCTTCTGCTGACAAGTTTGCACTCTCAAGTTGTTTCAAAATATCATTTCTTCTGTTCGTTAACTTTTCCCTATTATACGTACTAATTAAATCCTCAATGCATTTCGCAACATCTGTTACACCAAAGTCATCTGCCATAATTCCAGATAAATAGTTGATACTATCTTCTTCGGTAAATAAATCTAAAATATTTCCCATATTCTTTTTTGAGTATTGTTCATAAATCTTGGTAAGGATTTCTTTATTCATTTTACTTTTCATGTCATCAGCGGTAATGATATCTTTTAATGCAGAATAACTTTCTTCTGGATAGTTCAATAATATATATATAACCATTTTTTCTCTTTTTATGATAGATTCGTCTATTTTTTCGTTTTCTTCTCTCTTAATAAAACTTTTTACTGGCGCTTTTTCTAATACTTTTCTATCATTGTTATTGCGATAGGTTAACTTGTTTATTTCCCCATAAATAGCCTCTTTCGAAATTTTATATTCTTGTGAAATCTTGTCCACATAAATTTCTTTTTCGATGTTATTATCTACTTTCGCCAAAATTTTTGCTACTTCATTTAAAAACTTTATTTTATCATTCACATTTTCTAAATTTAGGTCCTGCTTTAAAATTTTTACTTTAAATTCAACTAAAGAAATAGCATTATCAACACATTTTTGAAATCTTTCTGGACCATATTTGATAATAAATTCATCTGGATCTTTTGCTCCATAAATTTGAAGCACACGAATATCGCATCCCATATTTTGCAAAATTTCGAGTCCTCTTAATGTTGCTGCTTGTCCTGCGCCATCGGCATCATACCCTATAATTACTTGCTCACTATTTTTTCGAAGTAAGCGCCCTTGTTGCTCGGTTAATGCGGTTCCCAAAGATGCCACAACATTCGTAATTCCTCTTTGGTAAAGCGAAATAGCATCCATGTATCCTTCTACAATGATTATCTTTTTCGTATCTCCTTTTTTGGCAATATTGAGTCCAAACAAATTTCTTCCTTTACTATACACAATGTTTTCTGGAGAATTAATATATTTTGGCTTACTATCATCTAGCACTCTTCCCCCAAAGGCAATAAATCTTCCGGTTGTATCTTGAATCGGAATCATGAGTCTTCGTCTAAAACGGTCTATAAATTTGCCATTATCAGCTTTGTTGACTAGGCTGGATGCTAAAATTTCCTCTTCGGTAAATCCCTTTTCTTTTAGCACACGATAAAGTTCATCAAAAGTTCCAGAATACCCTATGAGAAAAGATTTTAATGTTCGATTATCTAATTTTCTTTTCTTAATGTATTCTTGTGCTTCTTTTGAGGTTGGTTTATATAAATTTTCATGATAAAATTTTGCTGCAATTTCGTTTATTTCGTATACTTTTGCTTTTAACATTGCTTTTTTATTATCTTGATAGCTTGTATCTAATGCTGGTAATGGAATATTGGCTCTATTGGCTAATAATTCTAGCGTTTCCCTAAAATCAATATTCTCTATTTTGCTTACGAAGTGGATAACATTGCCTCCTACTCCGCATCCAAAGCAATGAAAAATTTGTTTATCCGGAGAGACAGAAAAAGAAGGTGATTTCTCTTTATGAAATGGACAAAGTCCAAAAAAGTTTCTTCCGCTTCTTTTTAAAATAACATATTGTGATATGACATCTACGATATCATTACTATTTCTAATTTCTTCTATTAATTCTTCACTATATCTTACCAATTTTTTCTAACCTTTCTCTCATATATTTATTTTATTCGACATAAAGTATTTAATTCCTTCTTATGCACTTACATTTTTTACCTTGTCATTTCTGGCAAAGTAGAACAAGGGGACTGTCCCCTTGTTTTCTTTTTTTGTTTCTAATGTCAGCAATAAAGTCGCATCTTGTATAGATACGACCTGTCTTTTGTATTGTTTATATGTTTTTATAAATTCTCGCTTGTGCCTGTTCCATTGAAAGGAATAAATTTGTTTACAATGTTTTGATTAATATCCATATTCTCTTGTGGAAGTTTGTATTCATCAAAAGAAATATTGATTTTGTTTTCTACTAATTTTTCTACTTCTTCTTGGGAAGCATGTTCTGCTAATACTAATTCGCTCACTAAAATTTGTTTTGCATTATTTAACATTTTCTTTTCCCCAGTAGAAAGTCCTTTTTCTTTTTGCTTAAAGCTTAAGTTTCTTACAACGTCAGCTACTTCATATATATCTCCGCTTTTCATTTTATCCATATTATCTCTATATCTCTTGTTCCAATTTTGAGACATTTCTGTCTCATTTTGTCCTAATACAGACATAACTTTTGAAGCTTCTTCTTTATTTATAATATTTCTTACCCCAACTTCTTCTGCTTTATTGGTTGGTACCATTACCTTTACTTCACCTGGCATTTTTATTATGTAATAATTTTGTTTTTCTCCTAAGATGTCCTTTTCCTCAATTGCATCAATTGTTCCAGCTCCATGCATTGGATATACAATTTTGTCGCCTACATTAAACATATAGGTCCTCCTTTCAAATGTAAAATTTTCAATATATGAAGTTAAAGAAAGGGTTTGTTTCTCTTTTTCAACTACATTTCTATTATACAACAAAAAATGGCAAAAGTCAAAACATTTACCAGTAGTTTTTATGTATCTTTTGGGTGTAATTCTTGAAAATAAAGGGCTTGCGAATTTTTTAAAAAATTTTTCAAAAATGAAACAAGGGGACACACAATTCGTTTCATTTTTGAAACATGGGGACAGACATACAATTTTCGTATAAAAAAGGAAAATGAATGCAAAATATAATTAAATCAGAAATTTTAGCAAATTAAGGAGAAATAATGTTTTTTAATTTTTTACTTATTGTTATTGGCTTTGTATTATTAGTGATTGGATCCGATTTACTGGTAAAAGGAGCTAGTAATATCGCCACTAAATTTCATATTCCCGATATTTTAATTGGATTAACTATTGTTGCCATTGGAACTTCTGCTCCCGAACTAATTGTTACCATCCAATCTGCTTTTACTGGCAATACTGGTTTGATTGTTGGCAATGCCATTGGTAGCAATTTTTGTAATTTGTTACTTATTTTAGGAATAATGGCATTAATCCGTCCAGTTTCTATCGATTCGGAAACAAAGAAAATTCATTTACCGTTTGCCATTTTCTCTACTTTTATTGTTCTTTTCATGTGTTTTCGTATTGGCAATCAAATTCCGCTTCTTATTACAAGGGTAGAAGGCATTTTGCTTCTTATCTTCTTTTTGTTTTATCTTTTTTATCTTATTTCTTTGGAAATCAAGGATATTGTAAAGGCCTATCGAGAAAATAAAGAAAAAAAACAAAAAGGAAAAAGTACGCTTTTATCTGTTTTCTTTTTCGTTCTAGGAATTGTGCTATTAAAATATGGAAGTGATTTTGTTGTAGATTCGGCAGTGGATATTGCTCAGCTTTGTGGCCTTTCTGAGGCTGTTATTGGTTCTACCATTGTAGCGATTGGTACCGCATCTCCAGAGCTTGTTACTTCTATTGTTGCCATTATCAAAAAGGACACTGATTTAGCTATTGGTAATTTAGTAGGTTCTTGTGTGTTAAATTTGCTTCTTATTTTTGGCCTTGGAGCTGTTATAACTCCTCTTGAGTTTACGGTAGCATTCATAGGAAACCTAATTTTGTTGTTATTGGTTACTTCTTATGTGTGGGGACTTTCCTTTATAGGAAAGAAAAACACCCTTACTCGCTTTAAGGGTGTTAGTTTGTTATTACTTTTTGGTGTTTATTTGTTTATGCTGTTTAAATTTTAGGCAAAACAAAATAATAAATATACTTATTGCTAATCTAGGGGTCGTAAACTAAAATAAAAAAAGCACCCCCTAGATTAGCATATATTTTTTATTTACTTGTAGAACCAAATCCACCTTTTCTTTCTCCTTCTGCATTATCGTCATCGGTAATTAAGTATTTTTGGAAAATTGCTTGCCCGATGGCATCTCCTTTTTTTATGATTGTATCTTCGTCTTTTACGTTATAGAAAGCGAACATAATATGTCCATCATTATCTGGATTTCCATAGTAATCTTTATCTATTACTCCAACACTATTGGATAAAATTAATCCTTTTTTCTTAGGATTAGAGCTACGATTGTATAACATTAATACTTCATCATCTTGCATATATGCTTTTATTCCTGTTTTTATTAACGTTGGTGCCATTCCTTTTTTAAAACTTGGAACTATGGTATCTTCTGCAGCTTCTACATCATACCCTGCAGAATATTTTGTTTTTCTTATTGGTAAGTTTATTTCTTTATCTTCCCATCCTTTTGCAATTTCAAATCCTCTTTTTCTTTCCATTTTACTTCTTCCTTTCTTGTATAATATTTGCAATAAAATCTTATAAATTTTTATTTGTCACTGTGTTTTACCGTTTTAAGTAAAAGATTTTTTCTTCCTGCTCATTATATTATATTTTTAAAGTTTGTCAAGAGAGAAACATTGCCATATATAAAGGATAATTTCGTACTACTTCATTTCCACTTATATTTTTTGCACTTAGCTTAATGCCTTGCTCTACTTTCCAAATTTGAATAATATTAGTCATAGATTTTGATTTTGTATTTTCTGCTGACTTTACTTCAATTGCTGTGGCTTTTCCTTTATACCTTATGATAAAATCCATTTCTAAACGATTTCTATATTCAAAATAATATAATTTTTTCCCTAATTTCGTAAAAATTTCTGCTATAATGTTTTCAAAAATTGCTCCTTTATATATACCCAAATTTCCATCAATAATGTCCTTTTGTGAACCCTCTTCTAACATAGAAACTAATAATCCAGTATCATTCATATATATTTTAAATTGATTATTTAGGCTATTACCTTCTAGTGGTAACTCTGGAGCTTTAAGATTATAGCAATAATTAATAATCCCTGCATCATATAACCACATTAAACTTCCACCAAATTTTCTTGATGTTCCTTTAGGCTCTACGAGACTATATTGAAATTTTTTGTAGTCTTTTGAAAGTTGTTTTGGTATAGATAAAAAGCATTCTCTTGCTTTTGTTTTTTCTGCCACATCAGCATATTTAGCAATATCATCCAAGTAATTGTCAACAATATCTTTTTGTATTTTTAAAACATTTACAAAATTGTGTGTTTCCACAAATTCGGAAACTACTCTTGGCATTCCACCAACAACTATATATTCTCTAAACAATTCCATCATTCTATCATGCATTGCCTTTGGAACTTCTTCATTTTTTTCAAAATATTCTTTAATATAACCTATTGCTTGTTCTGAAGTACCATTTGCCCAAAGAAACTCTTCAAAATCAAGTGAATACATTTCTAAATTTTCTACATATCCTACTGGAAAAGAAGGAACCTCTTTATAGTTAATTCCTAATAATGAACCAGATGCAATTACATCAAACCTTTTATCAATTGATAAAAACTTAAGCGCTGTTCTTGCTCTTGGACAATTTTGTATTTCATCCAAGAATATAATAGTCTCGTTTGGAACAAGACTTACATTTGGAATATTTACCGTTATTTGCTTTATAATAGTTTCTGGGTCTAAATTCCCTTCAAATATATCTTTATAGGATGGCATTTCGTCAAAATTTATATATACATAATTCTTATAGTTTTCTTTAGCAAATTTGTCAATAATATATGTTTTTCCAACTTGCCTTGCTCCCTTAACAACAAGACACATTTTGTTTTCTTTATTTTTCCATTCTATTAATTCTTTTTCAATTTTTCTTCTTAGCATTAATGTCACCTCTTTGATTAATATTAGCATAATTTTTTCATATCGTCAATATTTTTTGCATATTTTCACCGTGAATATCAGTATGTCGTTGCATATTTTCACCACGAATATTGGTGTGTATCTGCATATTTTTACCATATTCATTAATTATTTAAAACTTTTTTTCTAGCAATCTGTGTCTACTTTTTATTATAATGTGTCCTATTTTTCAAAAAAGAATACAATATATAGAGGTGACTTTATGGAAACAATACCATTAACTCAATTAGAATTAAATACTACTGGAAGAATAAAGGAAATTCGTTGCAATAGCAGTATTAAAAGAAGATTATTAGATTTAGGTTTTATTCCTAATACGCCTATTACGCCTATTATGAAAAGCATTGCCGGTGACCCAATCGCCTATGAAATAAGAAACATTATTGTTGCTATTCGTGCGCAAGATGCAGACAAAATTTTGGTAAGCAGATGAAACAAATTGTGCGTCCCCTTGTTTCAATCTGCGCAGTTTAAGCATATTAAAATGGCACATGCAGTTGCATGTGCCATTTTGATAATTAGAAAAAAGCATACAATTGTCCAACTAATTCAAAAAGTTGTGGATATTTTTCTTGTAGCTCTTCTAATGTGGAGAACTGAGCTATACGCTTTACATAGCTTGATTTATCTTTTTCATCGTAGCCTTTAAATAAAACTGACAGAGTCCCATCATAATGTTTATTTACTATTGTTTCTTCGATGCTTTCATTTTCTGGAATATCTTCGTCTATTTTGTTACCGCTTACTGTCCATGAACGACACCGAAAATCAATTTCTCTTGTCATGGCATCCTTAAGTTTAATTTCTTTAATGTACATAGTCCATTCTCCTTTTTCAGATTTTCGTTAGAATATACTAACTATACAAGTATTATACAATATTATCGGTAAGTATGCAAGCTCTATCTACTCTCCTAAAAAGCATTTTGTTAAAGAGCCATTATCATAAACATGACAATGGCTCTAAAAAATTAATTAAGTATCACGTAAGTAAGAAGTATTACATCTCGGATTTCGATGGAGACAACTGTTTTTCTATCCCTTTTCTTAATTTTAAAAGTAACGAAATCACCGTTGACAGTAAGACCATTATCTGTGTAAGTTACGCATTTGTCTGTTATTGGCAGAAAAATAAAATCTTCTGTAAATAGCAAAATAGCCATAAGCAAATCAATTCTTTGAATAGGAACAAAACGATGCCAAGGAAGCATATTTAAAGAGGCATATTCTTTAGATAGCTCTTTGGTAAAAGTATCAAATTTGAGCCAGTTATGGGCTGGAATCAAATTTGCAATAGCTTCATAGACATAGGTTACGGTTGAGAAAACATAAAAATTAGCTCGGTAGTAATTCGGCTCTTCTAAAAGCGTATACATTTTACGAATGGCTAATGCTGCATTAGGACAATCACGTCTTATATTGTCATAATTTGACATCATATCAATGCCCCACCACTGATAAGTGGTTTTCACCTCACCATAAATCTGTACGTAATACTTTTTACCATTTTTCTTTTCCATTACATGATACCTCCTGTAAAATAAATTTTTCTCAGATTGTTTTTATCAAATGCTAAAACAGGATATATATAAAACTAGCAATGCTAGTAATAATGGTAATATAATATCACGAGATCATGTAAAATGCAACGATTATTCTACTTCCAAAAAATTTCCCTTACATGCTCTCATAAGCCTATTCATAATAGCAAGTCCAATGCCTTCTTGGGCTACTCCTTCGATAATGACAACATCTGGTGAATAGGTATCTGCTCTCTTTAAAGTAGAAAAAATATTTCTTGCAATTTCGTCTAAGTTATACTTAGAGCCAATATCAATGATTAAATCTGCAGAATAACGAGAAATATTTTCGTGAGAAGATAGAATGCAAGGTTTTCCATAATTAGTGGCAATTTTGTTGATTTTACTTACCATCTTTTCATTGTCACTGCTATAAACTAATAAACACTTACTATTAGGCGTATAGTGATTAGAGTGATTCACTAAATTAGAATTCGCATCTTCATATTCATTTATTACTTGTGGCGCAAATTGCATGATTTGCTCTGCAGTAATGCTTCCCGGTCTTAAAATATGAGGAATACCATCTATTACTTTTACAATCGTAGATTCAATTCCAATTTCACTATTTCCACCATCAATGGCAACATCTACTTTATCCTTAAAATCTTCTAATATATCTTCAAAGCTAGTGCCACTAAGTTTACCAGAGATATTGGCACTTGGTGCAACAATAGGCACACCTGCTAGTTCTATCAATTTTTTTGCTATTTCACCACTAGGCATACGAACACCAACGAAATCTTGCCCCGCAGTCACAATGCTTGGCACACACGCTTGCTTTTTTAAAATAATGGTAAAAGGACCAGGAAAAAAAGCTTCCATCAATTGCTGTTCTAAAGGCGTAATATCCTTTGCTACTTTTTCTATCATTTCCATATCACTTACCAACAAATTGATCGGGTTATTAAAATTTCTTCCTTTTGCAAGGAAAACCTTTTTAACAGCATTTTCGTCTAAACAATTAGCACCTAAGCCGTAAACTGTTTCTGTAGGAAACAAAACAAGACCGCCAGATTGTATTACTTTGGCAGCATATTGTAAGTGGTGCGCAATTGGGGACGCACTTAAATTGCGCAAATCAATTATTTGTGGCTGATGTTCTATCATATAAAAACAAATCCTTTCTCGTAAAAATGTAATATATTAATATTAAAGTATTTTCTTTAAAAATAGAAAAATAATATTTAAGCTAAAAAATTTATTTTTAGAACAATTATATAAACTATTTATTAGTATAACATAATAAAGGAAAAAAATTAACATATTTTAAACAAATGCGCAATTTAAGTGCGTCCCAATTGCGCATAGAAAAGAAGCATACAAAATGGCTCTTTATTCATTAGAGTTTTAAATAATATTGTTAAATTATGTAAAGTATGATATAATAAATGGGTAAACTGTCTTTTAATAAAGAACAAGGAGGTCAAACTATATGAATACTTTTGAGACAGATACTTTAAATGAGGAAAAACTTTTGCACGAGATACTCTTTCCCACTTTGCCCTACCGGAGTGTACCAAAAAATTATTCAGAAGCCAAAAATGTAAACTCGGAAATTTGTGCAGAATGCGGTGGAGACTGTTGCAAGCGATGTGGTTGCCATTTCAGCCCCGATGACTTTGCCGAAATCAGTTTTTATTTCTTAAAGAAAGAAATTGAAAAAGGTTATATTTCTATCGGACTTCTGGATAGAGATACCTCTTATGCTGATGTTGGTATTTACTTTTTAAGAATTCGAAATCAAAATGCGCCCATTGTAGATTTAGGCTACAAAAGTAGTCCATGTATTTTGTTAACCGAAACTGGTTGTAAACTTCCCTATCAGCAAAGACCCACAGGAGGAAAATTATTAATTCCTTCTGCAAATGTTCAAACTTTCTTTGGTGAGCAAAGACGAACTTGTTTTTCCTTGTATGGCATTGAAAAGTGCAGTTATGAGTGGAAACCCCATCAAGCTGTACTGTACGATTTGGTCCAGTATTTCAAAGATAAAGATTTTCCCTGTTCTTTGTAAAATAAGCATCTATTATGCTTATTAGAAAGAGAGAATTTACTTTTAAATTCTTTTCCCCTTACAATCACTTAATGTGTGTTGTAAGGGGAACTTTTTTAAAATTTCAATTCCTTCTGATTATTTATATCGATTCCTCTCTCTTGATATAGCTCATCAGCTGTACAGGATACTGCTTCTTCAAAGGAATATCCTAGCAAATTCAACATTGTTTCTAAATCTACTTTATTCTCCCCCTCTATTTCAAAATAAGTTGGAAGCCCCGGCCATGTATCAATATCTATTTCGTGATCATTTAAAACATACTTTTTCCTTTTCTTTTCTTGATAGCTTCGATAAGAAAATCCTAAATTTTCTAGTAATTCATTGGTCTCTTCAAAAGAATTAACAACAATTTCGGTTTCTTTCATTTGTTGAATACCAGATTCATTATTTTTTAAAATGTGTTTTATGGTTAATGTTGTAAATTCCCTTTTTTCTCCTTTCTCATTTTCTTCTACCGTCTTTCTTAATCGAATCCATTTTTTAGTGGTCTTTTTATATCTGTCTATGAATAACATCAATTTTGGACTGTTTAAGATGACTTCAATTTCTTGTTGTGGCAAAGTAAATACTTCTGTTAAATTATTTATTTTAAAATTTTCTTGTAAAAAGGCTATATCTTTCTCCTCTAGTAATTGATCAATTTCATAAAATAGATTCTTTATCTTTTGTAAATTAATATTTTTCCTTATTTCCATAGTTTCGTGGTTTAGTTCATATAAGTCTGCTATATACCTTATTTTTTATCTTCATCTCTAATTCCATATTACTCATAAGAATTTCTCCTTTTTTCTTTATCATATCATAACACATTTTGCATGGCAAGTTAAATGAAAACTTGTTTTCTTTGGTTTCGCAACATGCAGGATATACGGATGAAGAAATTTTTGTTCCTTTGATTATTGTAGAAACGTAAGTAACTATCCGTATGTGTATCCGCGAATGCACATACTTTTTTATTATATAGAAAAAATAGAGTAGACTGCGAAAGGTTGCTATTATATTACAATACTTTACAGTAAAAACAAGTAAATAGTTAATTTTTCTTTTAAAGTTTAATTTCAATCTTCAGCTCTTACAAAAAATTGATTTCAAACAATAAACAAGTTCCACACTCCTGTTGTAAGTAGGCACAATATCATTCCACAGGCTGTTGGAAGTAAAAATCCAAGTCCCGCCCATTTCCAGCTTCCAGTTTCTTTTTTTATGGTCATAAGAGTGGTGGTGCATGGAAAATGTAGTAGCGTAAATAGCATTACATTAATTGCCGTAAGAAGTGTCCATCCGTTTTGTACAAGAATCTGGCCAATAGTCATGGTATTCTCTAAGTCGACTAGTGTTCCGCTTCCCATATAGCACATTAAGATTATCGGTAGTACTATTTCGTTGGCTGGAATTCCTAGAATAAATGCGGTTAAAATATAGCCATCTAATCCCATTAATCTTGCTAATGGGTCAAAGAAATTGGCAATATAGGTGAGTATACTCATATCTCCTATACTAATATTGGCAAATAGCCATATTATAAGTCCCGCTGGTGCTGCCACTGCAATGGCTCTACCAAGTACGAATAGCGTTCTGTCAAAAACAGACCTTACAATTACCTGCCCTATTTGTGGTTTTCGATATGGAGGAAGTTCCAATACAAAAGAGGAACTCTCTCCTTTTAATATTGTTTTGGATAAGAGTTTTGATACCACTAATGTCATCATTATCCCTATTAAAACAACAAATAAAACGGTGAGTGTTGCAATAATGGATGCACCAGCACTACTTATGGTGGTAACTGTTCCTCCTACTGCTCCTGCAATAAAGATACTTGCAATGGTAATTAAAAACGGGAATCTTCCATTACATGGAATAAAGGCATTCGTGAGAATTGCTATTAGCTTTTCTCTAGGGGAATCGATAATTCTGCAACCTGTTACTCCTGCGGCATTGCATCCAAATCCCATACACATCGTTAGTGCTTGTTTTCCAGAACTTCCTGCCTTTCGAAAAAATTTATCTAAATTAAAAGCAATTCTAGGTAAAAAGCCTAAATCCTCTAATAACGTAAATAGTGGAAAAAAGATTGCCATTGGCGGTAACATAACAGCAATAATCCATGTTAATGTTTTATAAACTCCATCTATTAGTACTCCCTTTAGCCATTCGGGTACTGCTACCACATCAAATAGATATTCTATTTTTTCCTGTAACCATCCAAAAAACTGCGATAGCCATTCGGATGGATAATTTGCCCCTACTATCGTAATCCAAAAGATGAGTCCTAAAAATGCAAGCATAATAGGAATTCCCCATACTTTGGAGGTGAGTATTTTATCTATCTTTTTCGCTCTTGCATTATATTCTGTTTTTTCTATTTGCACGGCATCTTGGTAAACATTTTCTGCCCCAAAAACAATGCTAGAAATCATTTTATCTTTCACATCTTCTTGTGCTATTCCATTTGCTTCTAAAATTTCAGCCACTTCTTCTTTTTCGTTTTCTAATCTTGGGTTTTCTAGCAACTTTATTTTAAAATTTTTTTCTATTTGTTCTATTATTTTCGGATTGCCATCAATAAGTTTTAAACTAATCCATCTTGCTAACCTTTTATCCTTTTTTTGTAGCATTTTTCTTATTTTCGGCTCTATTTTTTCCACACATTGTTCCACAAAGGGTAGATATGTTATGGTTTTTGGGTTTGTCGTACGTTCTCCGAGTGCAAACTTTATCAATGCTTTTCATCAATTGTTGCAATGTTTTCTTTTTTCTTGCAACGGTCCCTATTACAGGAACACCAAGCCTTTTTTCTAATTCTTTAAAATCAATATGTATCCCTTTCTTTTCTGCCTCGTCTAGTAAATTGACACATACCACTACTTTGTCCGTTATTTCTAAAATTTGAAATACTAAATTCAAATTTCTTTCTAAAGAAGTGGCATCTAGAATTACTACTGTAGCATCTGGATTACCAAAACAAATATAATTTCGTGCAATTTCTTCTTCCTCGGAATTTGATAGGATAGAATAAGTTCCAGGAATGTCCACAAGTAAAAATTTCTTTTGAGCAAACTTGCAAACACCTGCTGCATTCGTTACAGTTTTTCCGTGGCCAATTTCCAGTATGTTGATGCATACCCGTTAATGCGTTAAATATTGTAGATTTTCCTACATTTGGATTTCCCGCTATGGCAATCGTATAATCACACTCTTTTTTTAGTTTTTCGACGTCTTCGTTTAATACCTTTTTTCCGGTCGATGTATTCGTAAGTCCCATAGAATCCTCCTAATTAGTTATATGGTATTATATGATTTCTTGAACAAAAGGGACACTCCTTTTTGTTCAAGTTTTTGAACTTTTGGGACACTCTTTGTATTTAGAAATTAGCTTGACTTTTTTGCTTTTCTGTAATATGATAATAATCGAATTAAATAAAAATTTAGGAGGTAATAAAAATGGAATTAAAAGGATCAAAAACAGAAGCTAATTTAAGAGCTGCTTTTTCTGGAGAATCAGAAGCAAGAAATAAATATACTTATTTTGCAAGTGTTGCAAAAAAAGAAGGATATGAGCAAATAGCAGCTATTTTCTTAGAGACAGCTGAAAATGAAAAAGAACATGCTAAATTACATTTTAAATATTTAGAGGGAATTGGTGATACAAAATCCAACTTAGCTGATGCAGCAGCTGGAGAAAACTATGAATGGTCTGATATGTATCCAAAATTTGCAAAAGAAGCAGAAGAAGAAGGATTTATGGAAATCGCTGCTACTTTTAGAGGAATCGCAGAAGTTGAAAAACATCATGAAGAAAGATACAAAAAATTATTAGAAAATGTTGAAAACGGAGAAGTTTTCAAAAAAGGAAGCATCGTTGTTTGGAAATGTAGAAACTGTGGACATATCCATGTTGGATTAGAAGCTCCAAAGATTTGCCCAGTTTGCAAACATGCACAAAGCTATTTTGAAGTAAATGCTGAAAATTATTAAGATTCTGAAACACGGGGACATACAATTCGTTTCAAAAATGAAACAAAGGGATAGACATATAAAGAAGATTTGCAATATAATTTTATGTCTGTCCCCTTTGTTTAAGTTCTTGAACAAAAAGGAGTGTCCCTCCTGTTCAATCTTACAAAATTTTCTTTCGTAAGCAATATTTTTCAAATTCTTGGCAAAAGCAAGCCATAATTTCTTCTTTTGAAAACTCTCTTCCAAATTCTTTTTTCAGCGAGGTAGCAGTCTCTTTTAATTCTGTTGGAAACTTTTCCCCATTCACGTTCATACCAATTCCAATTAGTAAATAGCGAATTGTTTCCCCACTCGTTACAATTTGGGTTAAAATGCCCCCTATCTTTTTCCCTTGGTACACAATATCATTTGGTTCTTTAATTTCTAATTTACAAGAATAAAGCTTATCAATCGCATTATTCATACATTTAGCAATGTCAACAGTAAAATCTTGTAATTCCTCCACGGTACATTTTGGATATAAAATTAAAGTAAAAGCAATATTTTTATTTTTTTCAGAATACCAAATTCGGTCATGTGTTCCCATGCCTTTGGTTTGATAATCCGTGTAGACTATTGTTCCGTTTTCTATTCCCTCTTCTGCTAATTTTTTTGCTTCGGTTTGGGTAGATTCTATTTCTTTGAAATATATTTTTTTCTTTGCAATTACTTTTGCATTGAAAAAATATTCATTTTTTTCTTGCATTTTTTCAACCTCATTTTCCCATTTTTTTACTTTTTTCTAATCATTAGTATATCACTAATCCAGCTATTTGTCTATTTTTTACATATTTTTTTCTTTTTTGCACATACTAATAGTATAAATTTTAGTATGTATATATTTACCAGTTGGTTTCTGTAATTTAATTCGTATACATGCTATATTCATTTCAGATTTAGGAAGAGGTGAATAAAATGGCATTAGATTATAATATTATTGGTGAAAGATTGAAAAAAGCAAGAACAGATAAAGGATTGACCCAAGAAAAATTAGCAGAAAAGTTAGATGTTTCTATTGCATTTTTGAGCAGAATCGAAAGAGGAAGTTCTCATATTAGCTTAAAAAGACTTAGTCAGATTTGCGATATTTTAGGAATTAGTGAAGGTTCTATTTTAAATGGTTCTTCTAATAATTCTTCAACTTATTTATCTTCTGAATTTGACACTCTTTTAAAAAATGTTACACCGGAGAAACAAAAATTAATTTATAAAATTGCAAAAGTAATTAGCGAAGATTAGTATGAAACAAGGGAACGTACAATCAGTTTCAAAAATGAAACAAAATATGCGTTCCCTTGTTTTACTTTTTCCTTTCTCTGTGTATAATTGTGACAAAAATGCCTATACTATATGGTATAGGTGATTTTTTTGTAAATTTTTGTTGCCTTTCCACCTTATTTATGATATGATAATGTATGCTAATGATAGTAATTAGCAACTACTTTAATTAGTTTAAAAATATAAGATATAGACATGTAATTGTCAAATAAAAAGGAGGTTTTTTTCATGGATTTTAAGCAATGGGATGGCTTTAATAAAGCCGGAGAATGGACAAAAGAAATCGATGTTAGAGGATTTATTCAATCTAACTATACACCTTATGAGGGTGATAGCAAATTCTTAAAAGGTGCAACCGACAAAACAAAAAAATTATGGGACAAGGTGTTAGATCTTTATAAAAAAGAAAGAGAAAACGGCGGTGTATTAGATGCTGACTGTAAAACACCTTCTTCCATTAATGCGTATGAAGCAGGATATATTGACAAAGATTTAGAGGATATTGTAGGTCTACAAACAGATGCTCCTTTAAAAAGAGCAATTATGCCTAATGGTGGTATTCGTATTGTTGAGAAATCTGCTGAAAGCTATGGATTTAAAGTAGATCCAGAAACCGAATACATTTATCACAATTTAAGAAAAACACATAATGATGGTGTTTTTGAAGTTTATACACCAGACATTAGAGCTGCTAGAAGCTCTCACCTACTTACTGGTCTTCCAGATGGTTATGGACGTGGAAGAATTATTGGTGACTATAGAAGAGTAGCGCTTTATGGTGTTGACGCTTTAATTGCAGAGAAAAAAGTAGAACTTGAAATATTAGATACAGATGAATTTACTGAAGATGTAATTAGACGTCGTGAAGAAGTATCCGACCAGATTAAAGCATTAAATGATTTAAAAGCAATGGCTGCAAAATATGGATTTGATATTTCCGTTCCTGCATCTAATGCAAAAGAAGCCATTCAATGGTTATATTTTGGATACTTAGGTGCTATTAAAGACCAAAACGGAGCTGCTATGAGCTTAGGTAGAACATCTACTTTCTTAGATATTTATATTGAAAGAGATTTACAAAACGGTGTTATTACCGAAGAAGAAGCACAATCTTACATGGATCAATTTATTATTAAGCTAAGATTAGTAAGATTCCTAAGAGCTCCAGAATACAACTCTTTATTCAGTGGAGACCCTGTATGGGTAACCGAAAGTATTGGTGGTATGGGTGTTGACGGTAGAACCTTAGTTACGAAGAACTCTTTCCGTGTATTACACACATTAGATAACTTAGGACCTGCTCCAGAGCCAAACTTAACCGTATTATGGTCTAATAACCTACCACAAGGATTTAAAGAGTATTGTGCTGATATTTCGATTAGAACCTCTTCTATTCAATACGAAAATGATGACTTAATGCGAATTACTTTAGGAGATGATTATGGAATTGCTTGTTGCGTTTCTGCCATGAAGATTGGTAAACAAATGCAATTCTTTGGAGCAAGAGCAAACCTTGCTAAAACATTGTTATATGCTATTAATGGTGGTAGAGATGAAAACTCTGGAAAACAAGTTGCTCCAAAATACCAACCAATCACTTCTGAATATCTAAACTATGATGAAGTAATGGAAAAATTTGATGTTATGATGGATTATGTAGCAAAAATCTATATTAAATCTTTAAATGCTATTCACTATATGCATGACAAATATTCTTATGAAGCATTAGAAATGGCTTTACATGATAGAGATGAAGATATTTTAAGAACCATGGCTTGTGGAATTGCAGGATTATCTGTTGTTGCTGATTCCCTATCTGCTATAAAATATGCTAAAGTAAAAGTAATT
>CALXKT010000015.1 GCA_944388985.1 uncultured Clostridia bacterium
AAAATATTACAGAAATATTACAATTATATTAAAAGTGCATTTTTATGCACTTTTTTTTCTTTTTTTGTATCTTTTTAGCAGATTATCTGTTATAATATATATTGTATAGATTTATAACTAAGGAGGAAGTGAATATGGGAACATATAACTTGCCAAGGAACGTAAAAGGAGAAGGTAGAATATTATTCATTTTTACAGGAAAAAGCATGATATATACAGTTATTGGAGGAATTGTAGGATTTGTTTTATTTTATCTTATATTATCTGTTTTAGGATTGACAGTAGCTGGATTAATTATGATTGCTTTTTCTGCACTAATAGGTTTTTTAATTGGAACATTAAAGATGCCAAACTTGGAAAAATTTGAATTTACAAGAAAAACTGGTGGAGAGAATATCGATGACATTATAAAAAGAGCAATAAAGTTTAAAACAAAAGGAAGAAAAATTTATGTATACAAGGAGGAAGAAGATGTTAAATAACGAAAATTTTTTATCTTTAATATTGATAATAATAATATCAATAATATTTATTCTACTAGTAATTTTAGCAGTTGTATACTTCTCTTCAAAAAGAAAAAAAGAGAGTAAATCAAATGATGTTTCAAATACAGAAAATGAAGTGTCAGAAAAGAAAAAAAGTAAAACGTTCACAGTAGAATCAGTAATGGATTTTATGGAATTTGATAGAATTGAAGATAATATGATTGTACAGAAAAATGGAGCTAAATATATAATGGTAGTAGAGTGCCAGGGAATTAATTATGATTTGATGTCGGCAGTAGAAAAAAATGCAGTTGAGGAAGGATTTATACAATTCTTAAATACTATTAGGCATCCAATTCAAATATATGTACAAACTAGAACAATCAATTTGGAGAAAAGCATACAATCATATAGAGATAGAGTAAAACAAATTGAAGAAAATTTGAATCGCCAAGAAATGCAATATAAGGAAATGATAAGTTCTGGAAATTATACCAAAGAAGAAATAAACAAAGCTTTCTATGAATTAACAAAACAAAGGAATCTAAATGAATATGGAAAAGATATTATCTATAATACAGAAAGAATGAGCTTAAATAAAAATGTATTAAATCAAAGATATTATATAATCGTTCCTTATTATCCAGAAGAACTAGGACAAAATGACTTTGATAAAGAAGAAATAAAGAATTTATCATTTTCGGAGCTATATACTAGATGCCAATCAATCATAAGAACTTTAGCTGCTTGTGAAGTTAATGGAAAAATATTAAATTCTAGTGAATTAGCAGACTTACTATACGTAGCATATAATAGAGACGAACAGGAAACATTTGGAATAGATAAAGCATTAAGAGCAGGATATGATGAATTATATTCTACTGCACCAGATGTGTTAGATAAAAAGATGAGAACGTTAGATGCAAAAATTGAAGAAGAAGCATTTAATAAAGCAAACGAAAAAGTAATAGAAGCACAATCGGCGAAAGAAAGAGCTTTACGAAGAAAAGAAAATAACATGGACAATTTAATTGACGATTTGGCAAAACTTATTATTGAACAGAATGCGTCATCGGTAGGATATGATGTTGCACAAAATGCTATAAATAGTATAGAAAATGATAAACAAGAAAGAAAAACGGAAAAGACAAATAAAGGAGGTACGGAAGAGAATGTTCAAGAAAAAGCAAAGAAAAGAAGAACTACAAAATCAAAAACCGCTTAGTGACTATACGAAGCCAGATGAATATGAAATATTAAAAAAGAAAACAATAAAAGAACTAATAGCACCATCTGGAATAGACGCATCTAATATTGACCACTTAGAAATAATCTCAAATGTTACTAGATATGCAAGAAGCTTTTTTGTATCCACACTTCCAAGAATGTGTACTTTCCCAGAATTATTTAGAGATATGTACCTATTTGGAGATATTAATACTTCCATATACATAAATCCAATTCCAGAATCAAGATCACAAAACGAATTAAACAGAGTAATTAATGAAATAGAAACAGAAAGAATTGTGGCAGCAGACAGAGGAAATATCAACAGAGAAAGCGATTTGGGACAAAAAAGAGCGGAAGCAGAACAATTGAGAGATGAAATTGCTGCAGGATATAATAAATTATATGAGGCATCCGTTATTTCTACGTTATTTGCGTATAGTTTAGAAGATTTAGATAGATATACAAAACTATTATCAACAGAAATGTCAAAATCTTTAGTAGGAATCAAGAGTACATGGGCAATGCAAGAAGAAGCTTTTAAATCAAATTTACCGCTTATGGATGACAAAATTAAAAAAACACATACTTTTGATAGAAGATCTATGGGAACGGTATTTCCATTTACCACATCAGAGGTAGGACATCCTAGTGGAATTCCATTGGGAATTAACAAACAAACAGGAGTGCCAATTCTTTTTGATAATTTCCATAGTTCACTCACCAATTACAACATGGTTATTTTTGCTAAGTCTGGTGCTGGAAAATCTGTTACAATGAAAACATTAATTTCAAGGTCTGCAGTACTAATGGGAGTACAAAGTTTAGCACTAGATGCTGAGGGAGAGTATAGCATTGTGGCAGAGAGTTTGGGCGGAATAAATGTTGTAATCAGTCCAACTTCAAAAACAGTAATTAACATTTTTGATATAGAAACAGAAATTGTAAAAGACGAAATAACGGGTAGAGACAGATTGGTGCTCAATGTAGAAAACAAAGTAGAGGACGTTACCCAAGCTTTACTTACAATGGCAAAAGGTAGTACCAGAAGTGATGAGGTAAACGAACTTACAAAACAAATTATTGCGGAATCGGTAGCAGAAGAATATGCTGCTCATGGCATTAACAATGATCCTAATAGCCTGTTTGAAGCTTCTAAAGAAAATTATGGAAGTAATTTATTAGGAAGAAAGAAAAAAGACATGCCAACGATTGGTTCTTGGTATAGAAGAATACAAAAAAAAGCAGAAGATAATAACAACCCAGATTATAACTTCCATTACAGTTATTTACTAAAAGTTATGAAACAATACATAAGAGAATATGATGGACAAATGGCATACTTTGATGGACAATCTACATTTGATTTATTAGAAGGAACATTGTTTATCAACCTAGATATTTCCCAATTAGAAGAAAAGTTTGCTAGGCCACTTGCTCAACAAATATTACTAGAATGGATATGGGAAAAATATGTTAAAAAGAATAGTGAGGATAGAACCAAAGCTGCGAAAAAAAGAGTACTAGTGGATGAGGCATGGATGTTACTTCCATTTCCAGAAGCAGTAGAGTTTTTAAACACTATGGCAAGACGTGCTAGAAAAAGAAATGTATCATTAGCAATTATCTCACAAAGATTCCAAGACTTTTATGAAAAACCAGAAGTACAAGCAGTACTTACATCTTCTGACACAAAGTTATTTTTAGCACAAGATAAATCTGAAATACAATATTTGAAGGAAGTATTTAAATTGAGTGAAGGAGAGGCAAATTTCTTAATAACCTGTCTAAAAGGAGAAGGATTACTAAAAGTAGGAGCAGATAGTGCCATTATTCAAATACAACCAACAGCAAAAGAATTTGAATTTGTAGAAACAAACCTAAACAAATTAATGAAAAAAGAGAGAGGACCAAGAGAGATTAGGGGGAGAAGATGAATATTTTTACAAGAAAAAACTTGATACTAAAGATAGCACTTATATTAGCGATAGTAATACTTTTTAATTTTATAGCGCCTAGAATCGTCCTAGCAAGTGATGCAGCTGGAACAGTAGGAGGCGTTTTGTTTGAACCAATAAAAGATTTACTTTTAATGATAGGCGATTCCATAATGGGAGTTATGCAGGATATAATTTTTCGGGACAGACGCAACTTTGATTAGGATAGAACATCATATGGACTGGATAGGTGATATATTGCCAAATATTCTTACAGGAGTGTCTGTAGTAATAGGAATTGTCGGATTAGTGACAGCTGTAGTAGGAGCTATTCCAAGTGGAGGTATGTCTTTAGCAGCCGTTGGACCAATTCTTGGCGCAATAGGTGCTGGAGTAGCAAGAACGGTGGTTGTAGGAGGAGTAACGTACGTTGTTTCAGGTTGGACAATCAATGAATTATTACCAGACACATTCTATTTACCAGCTTATTTGATAAGTCCATCTGAAATATTTTCAAATCAAATACCATTGCTAGATGTGAATTTCTTTAATCCGCATACAGATGAGTATTATCAGAATGCTCAAACTGGTATTAATCAAGCATTACAGGGAAATAGTGATCAACCACAATCTACAGCAGCTCAATTGCAAGGAGTAATATCTAGTTGGTATTATACAATTAGAACTATTGCATTAATAGCATTGCTATCAATATTATTATATATAGGAATAAGAATAGTTATCAGTAGCTCTGCACAAGATAAAGCAAAGTATAAACAAAGATTTGTCGATTGGTTAATCGGAATATGTTTATTATTCTTTCTAAACTATATTATGTCCTTCGCAATAACGGTATCAGAGCTTGTAACACAATCTTTAAATTCTATCAACCAACATTATTATACATATGTACGGAGATGAAGATTCATTAGATGGATATCATTATAATTACCAAGGAGAAGATGCTGGAACTATATTTGACGATAGAGAAGGATCATTTGGACAAGCGATGAGAGAAGCAGATATTATTGTAGAAAATGAATCCGGACAAGAAATATTTCTATGGCCAACAAATCTTATGGGAAAAGCAAGGATGGAAGTTCAATTAGTTCCAGAAGGAATATCAGATGAGGATTTATTAATAAGACAGTTTGGATATACTTTAATATTTGTTGGATTAGTAATATACACAGTATTATTCCTATTTAGATATTTAAGAAGAGTATTAATGTTAGCCTTTTTAACCATTATAGCTCCTTTTGTTGCAATGACTTATCCGATTGATAAATTAAATGATGGAAGTGCGCAAGCATTTAATATGTGGATTAAAGAATATATTTTTAACCTATTAATACAACCAGTACATTTGGTTTTATATACTGTTTTAATAGGTACTTCATTGGACTTCGTAGCAGACAACTTATTGTATGCTATCGTAGCATTTGGATTTATGCTAGAAGCAGAGAAAATAATGCGTAAGTTCTTTGGATTTGACAAAGCTTCTACAGTAGAAGGAGGTTCTGCATTAGGCGGAGCTCTTGCAATGCAAGGAATAAACCAATTACGTAGATTAACTGGAAGAAATAATAGACAAAGAGAAAATAATAAAGTAAGTAATAGTGAAAATAACAGAATAACATCAAGAAGAGCTAATGAAGGAAATGGTGTTAATGACTTAATAGATGCTGAATATAGAATAGAGGATAATAACAATAATAATACAAATAGAAATAATACTAACGACAATAGGAATAATAATGACACAGAACAAACTGCGCAACAAAGAATGTTAGATGCTTACGATGAAAATTACATGGGAGAAAATTGGGATCCAGCAGAAAGAGAAGCAATGGCTAGAGAAGCTTACGAGCCACAAGGAATGAACTATACTGCAGATGAATATGCTGATATATTACGTGATACTGGATATTCGGAAGATGAAATATCAGAAATAATAGCAAATGATCCAAGATACGCAAACAACATAGAACCTGTAAATACTCCTAGGTATGCCAATAACTATAATCAAGAATCTACAAGCACAACCAATACACGAGATGGACAAACCATTCCATATCGTAGAGAAACTAGAACCTATGGCGCAGAGAATCTACAACAGCCTAGAATTAGAAGAGAAAATCGAAATAAAACACATAAAATTAAAGGAGTGGCTAAAGTTGCAGCTGCAGGAGTTAAATATGTAGCACCAAAAGCAGCGAGATTAGCTGTTAGAGGTACAGTCGCTGGTGCTGCTGGAATGGTAGGATTAGCAGCAGGTTTAGCATCAGATGATAATATGAATGTGTTAAAATACGGTGCAGCAGGTTTAGGCGCTGGATGGATTGCAGGAGGAGGAATTGCTTCGGTTCCAGGAAGAGTTAATGCTGCAGGACAAAGAATAAGTGAAGGAATTGAAAACTCTGTAAATAATGCTATGGTAAATTATTCAGAAACTGCTTATGGAAGAGCTGCTGCAAAAGAAAGACAACAACAAATAGATGATTATAGAGCTAGAATGGATAGAGAAAGAAGAAAGAAATATGCAGATAAATTAGGACTAACCAGTATAAGACAGACAAGAGCAGCCCTAGACCAAGCGCAAAAGTTTAGAGATGCCGGAGTTACAGATGATGACATCATTCTAGATGCTATGACAGCAAAACAATTTGATGATGAAAGAGATAGTAGAAAAAGGATAATTCTAGCTGGCTTAGCACAAGAAGTTGGTAAAGACAAAAAAGAATTGGATCGTATGCAAACATCTCTAAAAGAAAAAGGAATAGACCAGACAGAAATTAATAAATATGTAGAAGCAATAAAAGATATGAACCACTGGAACTATTAAGTTAGATTTTATAAATGGGGCAGATTATAGTTCTGCCTCATTTATAAAAATAAAACTCATAAGAAAATTGTGGAGGTAAAATGAATAAAATAATTTTATGGTATAACAAAAACAGAAGATTACTGTGGACAGTGATAATAGTAATTTTAGCTATGTTTTTATTTGTACGTATTTTAAGCTATTTCAATACACGTAATAGACAAACTATAACACAAGGCAGTTCTAATACGGTTAATATGCAAGAAGAGATTAATAATAACCTTAATGAAATAAATTTGGATAGTGATAAATCAACCGTTACAGGAGATCATTTATCACAAAGTCAAACAAATAAATTAACTGTTATCGATGAATTTATAACAGCATGCAATGATGGAAATACAGAAAGTGCTTATGAGCTATTGTCTGCAGAGTGCAAAGAAAAAATGTATCCAACTCTGGAAAGCTTTATAAATAATTATTATAATCAAGTTTTTGGAGGAGAAAGAAAGAATGTATCCATTGAAAACTGGGTAGACAATATCTATAAAATTAATATAAACGAAGATTCATTATCTACAGGAATATACTCTGAGGAAAATTCTCTACAAGATTATTATACAATAGTGAATAACGAACAGGATAATACAAAGATAAATATAAATAGCTTTATTGATAGAGAAGAAACAAGTGCTAGTAAACAAACTTCAGACTTAGAAATGGAATTATTAGAAATAGATACCTATATGGATTATCAAATATATAAAATTAGAGTAAAAAATAATACACAAAATACCATTTTATTAGATGACAAAGTATCAACAGATTCTATGTACCTAGTAGACGAAAATGGTATTCATTATTCTGCTTACTCACATGAAATAACAGAACCAGAATTAACATTAAGCCCAAATGAAACCAAAGAAATAGAAATAAAATATTATAATAGGTTTATTTCTACGAAAAAAATAGTGGGCGTGAATTTTTCAAGAATTCAACTAAATTATAATAATACTAATGTTTTAAATCAAGAAGGATATAACAGATATACGAGCTTTGAGTTACCAATATAAAGTTCTAACAAATTAAAATGATGAAAAGAAATAGGAGTAGTAAATGGATAAAAACAAAATAACGGATAAAGTAAAGGAATTTATAAGAACTTCTGGAAAAGTAATAAAAACAGCGTTAACTCCTTTTAGAACAATAATCATAATATTTGCTATTGTCATTATTTTTATAGCTGGCGCTATTTATACTGTCACATTAGACGATGCATCTTATAAGGATAGTTGGACATCTACACCTTATGCAAGTGGACAATATACAGGGAACATAAGTATTAATACAGATGGAAGCATTAATACATCGATGACGGCTCAAGAATTATGGGATAAGATGATAGAGAATAATAGTAGAGTAAATGAATATTTAAATGAACCAGAAGAATTACTAAAATTAATGAATGCGGAACTCATTACAAAATATCCAGACACTAGAGCAAACCCAGATGAACCAATTGATTGGGATACATTAAATAATGACATTAATTCTAATAAAGTGCAAGGAATTATAAAATTTAGAAGAGCACAATCAGATGGTACGACAGCGAGAATGACATTTGTAAACAGTGACCAGTTTTACGAATGGGTTGAACTATATAGTGCAACAGGTGATGAAAATGCAAGACAAAATGCTATGACTCATTTTACAATTGAGGAAAGTACAGCGGCAAATCTAAATTTCTCAAAAGAAGATATTACTACAGATATTTCTAATGCAATAGTGGAAGCATCTTATTCAACACCTAGTAGAGGACCAGGACTTTGCCAAGCATGGGTAAGACATGTATATAAAAATGCAGGTTTAGGAGATGTAGCATTTGCTACTGCTTATGAGGCTTATAAAGCGAATGTTGTTTCAACAGATATGAGCAATATACCAGTAGGAGCAGCTGTTTATGGAACTGGTACTAGCTATGCAGGACACGTTGGTATTTATATAGGAAACGGTATGGTAAGAGATAGTATAACTAGAGATGGAAGAGGAGTTATTGTAGAAAGAACAATAGAGGAATGGCTATCATGGCAAACGAATGTAATTGATGGCAAACAAGGATGGCTTGGATGGGGATGGCAAGCAGGAGTTCCAACAACAACTACTGAAGGTAGCAATGATGAGTCAAATAATGAAGATACTACTATTACAAGTAACAAATCATACTCTGTAGTCGTAGCAACTTGGACTGAAACACAACAAATCGTGACTTCGGACGATCCAGATGTAGAAGAAGTAAATGTAACCAATTATACTATGACAACACAAAAAGTAAATTATCAAGCTTTTGTGAGTGGATATACAATGCCTTTTAGTTATTTATGGTCTTTATTAGTAATGGGAAGAGAAAAAGAATTTGTTTTAGAATTAGCCGATTTAGTACAAGATAGCGAGATAGAAATAACTATTTATGATACTTTGACTACAGTGACAGAAGTAGAAGAACATACTTATGAAAAAGAAGTTACATATACTGAAACAGATGCAGACGGAAATGAATATGAAGATACCAGAATGGAAACTTTCCATATGACAGAAACACTTATTACAAGAACAAATACATTAAACATTAGTTTAAATAGAGCAAATGTATGGATTGTAGATTATACACAAGAGTATGTATACGGAGCCCCAGAAACAATAGTAGGGGAACCGGAAGAAATTGCTGAAGGTGTTGTAAAAACGACAACAGTAGAGCGTACAAAATATACAGCATCACCACCTAACATAATAGAAAAAACAGACAAAAATTCTACAGAACCTAATTTTGTTACAATATTTTTAAAACGTGATCATTTTATGACTTATAATAATATACTAAGCGCACCAGATTGGCTATTTGAAATTTTAGAAAATAATCAAGATACTGCAAACATGGTAGATTTAACGAGATACCTATTGTATAAGGCAACAGGTGAAGATTTTGGAGTTACAGAATTAGATGAATCTTTCTTTAAACCAGGATTTCAAGGTATTACAACAGGAGCTGAAGGTGGATTATCTCTAACAACAACAATGTTTACAAAAGAAGAATTTAGACAAGCAATGCAAGCATACTATGATAGCACGAATAATCAAGATTTTTATAACAACTTTTTAGCAAAAGTAGACGAGCTATATGATACATCTATTGCAAACAATATTAACCCAGAGTTAGTAGTTATTACAGCAAGAGGAGAGGGAAACTTCAGAGAATCTGGGGGTAGCTACAATTATTGGGGGCTAGGAGTGCCAAATGGTTCCAATGTCGGAAATAGTTATACAAGTTTGGCAGATGGAATAGCGGGGTATGCAAGTGTTATCCATAGTTATGAAACTGGAAGTTATGCTACAATGATATTGACAAGATATCAACAAAGGAAAGATGCTGGATGCAATCCATTAGGATATGGATTGCCTGGTACTCTTAGCGGAATGCAATCTATTTATTCTTACTTGGGAAAACATGAATATGGAAGTTCGGGTGCTGGAGGATATTATTATATGGATCCAGATAGAGCTGGAGTAACAGCAATATATGCAACGCATGAAGAATTTTTGGCTAAATGCCAGAATAGCGGGTTACCAGAGCATGCAGAAGGAACAGAAACCACTATATGGGAACAAGGGCAATATACAGCTTGGCAAGTAGAGCAAAAGTTACAATATTGGGATGAGATATTTGGTGCTTTTGGAGACAGAAGCTCAGTTGCTGAATAAAACTAAAAGTATGGGAGGATACTAAGTGAAAAAGAAAGCTTTAATCTTAATAATAATCTTACTTTTAATATTATTAATACTATTGAGTTTATTAATTGGATTTAGAATTAATCAGTTATCTTCTGGCGAAGAGGATAATAATGATATTAGTACCAATAATGAAATTAATAATAATATTCAAGAGGAAGAAGATTTGACTCGCGATTATAATTTGTTTTATACAGTAGAATCATGTTTGCAAACCTATGAAACTTATTTACATTTAGATTATGAGGAGCAAGTCAATGAATTAAATCAACCATCCATGTCTGATATATTAGGAGTAAACTCGATAGAAAGTAAAGCAAATGTTGTTTTGAACATTCTAGATACAGAATATATCAATAGGAATGGGTTGAATAGCAGTAATATTTTCGATATTTTAGGAAATAGTACAAATGAAGTAGAAGTAAGTTTAAAAGAAATGAATCTTTTAGAAAGTTCTAACAGTGTAAACGCCTATCGTGTACGTACTGAAGTGAAAGATGTTAACACACAAGAAGTTACAAATGAATTTTTCATTATCAAGTTAGATAATACCAATACAACATTTTCTATATATCCTATGAATAATAATGACTATCAAAATATTAATGAAATAAATATGTTAGGAACACTAGAAAATATAGAGAAAAATACAAATAACTATTATGTCGAAATGGAATATAATGAAAGTCAAGTAGCAACCAGATATTTTCAAGAATATAAAGAATTAATGCTAAATAATACGCAAGAAGCTTATAATAAATTAGATAATGCCTATAAAGAGGCAAAATTTGGTACGATAGAAGAATTTACACAGTATGTAAATGAAAGAACAGCAGAAATACAAGGAACACAGATTATGCAATATCAAGCAGAAAAGTTGGATGGATACACACAATATGTGTGCAGAAAAACAGATGGCACTTATTGGGTTATTCATGAAACTTCACCTAATAATTATACTGTTATTTTAGATACTTATACATTAGATTTACCAGAGTTTATAGAAACATATAGTACTTCAACAGATGCTGAAAAGGTAAGTTTGAATATACAAAAAGTATTTGAAGCAATTAATGATGGCGATTATCGTTATGCATATAACAAATTAGATGAAACATTCAAGCAAAGCAATTTCCCTACTTTAGAGAGCTTTGAGCAATATATGGAAGATACTTTCTATGAGAAAAATAATATAGGCTATACTACTTATCAAACGAGTGGCAATTTGCACATTTATGAAATTCAAGCAACAGATGCTAATAATTCAGCAAGTGTGCCAGTAACAAAAAACTTTATTATGCAATTATTAGATGGAACCAATTTTGTTATGTCGTTTAATGTGTAAAATCTAATGAGTATTCTTAAAGAAATCGAGAATTTGTAAGGAGTGATTCCATGGACGACAAAAAAAGAAAACAAGTAACCAATAACATGCTAGAACTTTCTAGCACCCTACAAGAAGAACTTACAAAAAATAACGAAGAAATAGTAAATATACAATATTACCATGATTTTCAATTTGCTGGAACTAATTTAGGGATAAATGATGTATATATTGTTAAAATAAAAGATGATAGCGTTCCAGAGAAAGAAAGAAAGCCAAGAGAGCAAGAAGAAACATTTCGCTATCAAATATACGATGAAGATAATCAATTAATTGCAACAGTAGATAAGCAAGGAAAAATTACTTTTGAACCAAAATTTTTAGAAGAAATAGACGAAAAGTATTTGGCTTCTTTAGAATTGGAAGAAGCAGAATGGAAACTGCCAGAGGAATTAGATAAAGAAGACTTAATCCTTAATAGAGAAGAGTTAGAAGAGGCAAGGGTAGAAAAAAGATTAAAAGATACATCAAAATTAATAGAAGATGGAGAGGACGAAATTCAGTCTTATTCCGAAATAAAAACAGATCAAACGCCTGCATTTGATAAGATTACCAATAAACAAGAAATAGACCCTAATGCAAGAGTAACACAGTCTGAGACATTAGCGGATATGATACCAGAAATACGAGAAAAAGGAATCGTAAAGGTAGGAGTGGTTTATTCCAACCACCGTAAAGGACAAAGTGGTAGATTTTCTTTTGTAGGAATCGACAAAAATGGAAAAATGCACACCCTTGATAGTTTAGAAAATACACAAGGGACAACTACTGGGCAAACAGTTACATCTATCAATAGTAGAGACGGAAGTATAGTAGAAGAAGAACAAGTTGCAGGAATGGTAAGAATTAATGGTAGAAGTAGAGCAAATGGACAAGAAGAATATCTATCCGTAAAAGTGGGAGATTATGGCATTTTAGAAGTCGATTATGTAAGAGCCGATTTAAGCAGGGATAAGGAAGAAAGATACTTATCTGCACCAATAGAAACAAAAAATATGCGTCCAACAACAAGAGAAGTACGAGAAGCAATGGATAAGCATAAAAACAGCGAAATTGATATGGAATTAGAAAGAGCAGAAGAAGAAAACGAAAGAGATGGAGAAACCAGTCTTAACAATATAGATGATACAGCAAGTAATGATGAATTAACACCAGATGATATTATCGTATTGGAAGATGGAACCGAAACAACCTTAAGAAAAGAGGCAGAAAAAGCAAAGGTTTCACCAGAGGAGTTTACAAGAAAATACAACGAAAGAGGAGGCAAAACCCCAGACGAAAAAATAGATGCCATTCACGAGGAGATAGAAGAAGAATTTGGCGCACCATCTTTGCATCGAAATGAACATTAGAAACGATTCTTTTTGTTCATAAAAAATCACCTTTAAAAATATAATGTAAAAGGTGATTTTTTAATGAAAAAAAAGATAATGGCAATATTAATAACCGTGTGTATCCTTGCAACAGCTACTTCTATTACAAGCTGGGGATTAGAAAAAGAAACAACAGAAACAGCAAGCAGTAATACAAAAGAAATAGTAGAAGAGGAAGCAGAAGAAGCGGAGCCACAAATCAATTCACGAATTGCATTAATTTATGACAGAGCTTCTGGTAAAATAATGTATGAAAAAAATGGAAATAAGCAAACGCCAATGGCATCCACAACTAAGATAATGACTGCTATTGTTGTCTTAGAGAATGCAAACCTAAAAGATGTAGTGACGATAGACAGTAAAGCAGCAGGAATGGGTGGTTCGCGATTAGGTCTAAAAAAGAATGATAAAATAACGGTAAATGATTTATTATATGGTCTTATGCTAAGGTCTGGAAATGATGCTGCCGTAGCACTTGCAAATCATGTGGGAGGAAGTATAGAGGGCTTTGCCGAAATGATGAATGCAAAAGCAAAGGAAATGGGACTTACGAATTCACACTTTGTAGTACCACATGGATTAGACAATGAAGGGCATTATACGACTGCTTATGAACTAGCAAAAATGGCAGACTATGCCTTGCAAATAGAAAAATTTAAGGAAATTGTTTCCACATATAGCACTACCATAACAATAAACGGTTATCCGAAAGCAATTAATAACACGAACAAACTGTTAGGGAGTGTAGCTGGCGTTTATGGAGTAAAAACGGGTTTTACCAATGGGGCAGGAAGATGTTTGGTGGCGGCTTGCGAAAGAGATAATTTAGATATTATTACAGTTATAATAGGTGCAGATACCAATAATCAGAGAACAGAAGACAGCAAAGAGCTAATTGAGTACGCATATAAAGAATTCGAAGTAGTGGGAATAAAAGAAATTCTAGAAATGCAATGGGAACAGTGGAAAGCAATAAACCAAGGTAGAATATATGTGGAAAAAGGAGTAAAAAATAACGTAGAATTGCTTTTAGAGGAGCTCCCATATGAAAATATGGCAATAACGAAAACAGAGGTAGATAAAATAGAAATAGAAGTAAACTCTATTTTCTATTTAGAAGCGCCAGTACAACAAAATAAAATAATTGGAAATGTTAAGGTAATGGTAAATGGAGAAACAGTAGATGTGCTAGATATTATGGTGAAAAACGAAGTACGAAAACGAGAAATAAAGGATTATTTATTAGAGTTTATGGAAGTGCTAGGGGAAGCAGCATAAAGCAATATAAGAATTTATTCCGTACGGTTCTTAGATTAAAAATAGTGAAACTATAGTGACAGATTTTAATCTGTCACTAAGTTTCACTACCTCTAATTTATTAGGAAATCTATTATATTAATTACTTTAATACCTTCAATTTCTTTATTTTTGACTTTATCCATTGTTAATATAACTTTTGGATAATTATCTTTTATTGCAAGCAATGATTTTTTTTCTCTTTCTTCAACTTTTTCATCAAGTATACTTCTTGATACTTGATAATAAACTCTTTCATCTGGCTTTATTGCTATAAAATCTATTTCAATATCATTATATTTACCAACATAAACTTCATATCCGCCTACGCAAAAGTTCAATATATATTAAATTCTCATAACTACTTCCAGAGTCATAGGAAGAAAAACCACTGATAATATTTTTTAAGCCATTGTCAACAAAATAATATTTTCCTTGCGTTTTTAATAATTGCTTTCCTTTTAATTCATATCTAGGTACTCTATAAATAAAGTATGCATTTTCAATCATTTTTAAGTAAGAATCAACTGTTTCATTTGTAATATTGCTTCCATTCTTTTTCATAAAATCAGCAATTGCATTTGGAGTTGTTAAATTACCGATACAAGTAGACATATATTGGATTAAATTATCCAAAAATACAACATCTTTAATATTGTTTCTGTTAATAACATCTTTTTTCAAAACAACTTCTTTAATATCATTTAAATAATTAGTCATTAATTCTTCATTGTCATTCATATTTACTAACATTGGCATACCACCAAATTTTAAATATTTATCAAATTTATCATATTTATCTTCATTATTCTTAAATGGATACTCGGATAAAAATTCTTTAAAAGAGAAAGGATAAATCTTAATCGTTAAAACTCTTCCAGCAAGTAGTGTTGTAAGTTCACTAGATAGAAGATACGCATTAGAACCAGTTATATAAATATCACAATCAACATCTACCAATAGCGAATTAACTGCCTTTTCCCACTTTTCTACATTTTGAACCTCATCTAATAAAATATAGTTTTTACCTTTTGCAATATTACCTTTAATATAATGATATAAATCTTCATAATTTTTAATATCATACCACTCTGCACTTTCAAAATTCATATATATAATGTTCTTATTAGGAATTTTTTGCGATATTAAATAGTCTTTATATTGAAGTAATAATGTACTTTTACCACTTCTTCTAACACCAGTTATTACTTTTATTAAGTTTAAGTCTTTACTATCGATTAATTGGTTTAAATATTTTTCTCTTTTTAGCATACTATTCACCTCTAATGTTATTTTACAATAAATTTTCTGCTAAGTCAAGTTTTGCGACTACAACCGTAAAACTTTTGAAAAACTTTTTTTCTACGTTTATATAGTATATCCAAAATATAATAATATATTCGTTTTAAATTAGACATGTTTTTATACTATTTGTATTAAATAGAAAAAAAGTAGAGGAAGACGGATATTGTCTTCCTCTACTTCCCCTAACAGAAACCTACAAGTTTCCATTAGGTTAGGTAGGTCTTACAAAAGATACCAGAGAGTGGTCTCTCAAGGCACCAACTGCCGTTCGTTCGTCACTACTAAACAGCCATCCAAAAGGATTTTTGCAAGTTCTTGCAAGACGTGCTAGTTTTCACTAACATCAATCTCGTTCACACACGGTTACTAAAGAGTTCCTAGAAAGGAATCCTACAAGAGCAGATTTGCCCTACCTAGCTGTTGGATTCTTCTATCCAACAGGCTTGTCTGCCATCAAAAAGATAGCAGAAATTAAAAATACTGCAGTCTTACTGCAGTTGGAGGCGACACCCGGATTCGAACCGGGGATCAGAGTTTTGCAGACTCGTGCCTTACCACTTGGCTATATCGCCGTTTACTGTTCTTCTATGGTAAAAATTCTTGAATAGAAAACTAATATAATATATGCTATTCTTTCCATTTTAGTACCAAAATAGGTAATGAAAAAGAGAAAACTGTTTTTTGTTTTTACACCTAAAAACAGTTTTATTGGAGCGAAAGACGGGACTCGAACCCGCGACATCAACCTTGGCAAGGTTGCACTCTACCAGCTGAGTTACTTTCGCATATGCAAACTCAAAAATATTTCTTTAAAAGAACAATTAATATAATACCAAAAAAAAGTAAAAAAGTCAATACAAAATGAAAAGTAATTTTGCTGTTTCAAACATTTCCCTAGAGAAAACCGCTTAAAATACGTGCAAACCATTGAAAATATTACAAAAATGTAATATAATTGTAATATGGGTGTCATATTTTGTAAAAGCAATATCCGTAGCTGAAAACAAAGCGAAAAAAGAAATACGGCGTTTTTGGAAGAAATTGATATTGACTCTATACAAAAATGCATCTAAAATATATTGTATAGAAAAAGGTAAAAAAGGAAGGTAACTATATGAGAGTTAAAAAAGTAGCAATTTTAATTATCTTAACCTTATTCGTTATTCTAGTGACAGGAATAGGAAATGAAGTAGAAGCAGCAACAGCATCACAAACCAAATATCTTAAAATCATGATGCTAAGAGAATCTGGTTTTGGTTATCAAGCTTTAAACAAAGCTGTATGGGAAATTGTAGAAACCAATAGTTCGGGAACCACAGAAGACCACAGTGCAACCATCTACTGTATAAAAGGTGGACCAGGTTTTGGGTCTACTGAATTTGGTAATGGAAGTGCTATAGAGAGACCATATACGCAATATTTTGATTTAAAAGATTTAGACTCTATTTCCCCTACTTATCGCTCTGCATTACCATCGGGAGATGATTATGTATCATTAGTATGGTTATTAGAACATGTGTACATAGCACCTGCAAACTCTTCCGAAAATGCACAAGCAGAAGAATATAGAGACCAATTGTTAGATGCAGCAGGAGTGAACAATGGGTATTTAACAGATGATGATATAGATGTAGTACAGCAGTTAGCAGTATGGCATTTTACTAATAACGATGCTTATGATGCAGGAGATAGTCTACCAGAACTATATATCAATTCCGTGAGAGGAACAAATGGAAATTATCATGCACTAACAGATGAAGACGGAGAAGGTGGAGAATACGGCTGGGATAGACAATATGATGCGGAAGATTTATATGATTATTTAATAACGGAAGCAGAAAGAGCAGCATCTTCTGGATATGAACCACAACCAGCAAGTCAGCCTTATGAATTAGCGAATACAAATATTACAATAGAAGAACAAGGTAGCAACTATGTAATTGGACCATTTAGAATTAATCAAATAAGTGATACAACAGCTACTTTAGAAGGCACTTTTAAAAATGGAAACCAAACGATTCATCCAACTTTGCAAAATGCAAGTGGAGGAAGATTTAACAATTTACAAGAAACAGTGGGACAAAACTTTTATATCGTATTACCACAAAGCACAACATTAGATACGATTTCATTAGAAATAAGTGGAAGCTATTACGAAACAACAATAGAATACTGGTCTGTAGCGAATGCGCCATCGGATGATCAACCAGTCGTTATTGTAAAAAGAGAGCCAGTTACTTATCGTGATGATGTCTCTTTTACACCATCTACTCCAGAACCAGAAGAATTTGATTTGGCATTAAGAAAATTTATTACATCCATTAACAATGATGCGCCATCTACAAGTAGGGTACCTCAAATAAGTGATGATACTTTAAACGATTTAAGAAATGGAACCATCACAACCGCAGAAAAAATACATCCAAAAAATGCTTTACTAGTAGAAACAGGAGACAGCGTTGTTTATACGATAAGAGTATATAATGAAGGTAACGTTGACGGAATTGTAACGGAAATTACGGATTATTTACCAGAAGGATTAACCTTAACAGAAGATAGTAGTATTAACGCAGAATATGGATGGACAACAAATGGAGATGGAAGAACCGTAACCACCGATTATTTAAATGGAACCGTGTTAGATGCTTTTGATGGAACAACATTAGATTATGCTGATGTACAAATAGAATGTACGGTAACCGCTAGCACACAAGAGAATAATGTGAACTTAAAGAACGTAGCAGAAATTACAGGAGCAACCGATTCAGAAGGAAATCCACAAGATGATATCGATTCTACTCCAGATAATGTAGATGTACCGGGCTATGGAAACGAAAGCCAAGAAGATGACGATGATTTTGAAGATTTAGTAATATTAGGTAGATACTTTGACTTATCTTTAAGAAAATTTATTACTTCTATTGAAGGAACTACAGTAACACCTAGCAGAGTTCCTCAAATAAGCCAAGACGCAATCAACGATTTTAATAACGATCCTAATATAACAACAGTAGAAAAAGTACATCCAAAGAATGCTTTAGCGGTAGAAACAGGAGACAGTGTTATTTACACCATTCGAGTATACAACGAGGGAGAAATTGACGGAATTGTAACGGAAATCACGGATTATTTACCAGAAGGATTAACCTTAACAGCTGATAGCAGTATTAACACACAATATGGATGGACAGCAAGTGGAGATGGAAGAACTGTAACTACCAATTATTTAAATGGAACAGTGCTAGATGCTTTTAATGGAACCACATTTGATTATGCAGATGTACAAATTGAATGTACAGTAACCGCTAGCACACAAGAGAATAATGTGAACTTAAAGAACGTAGCAGAAATTACAGGAGCAACCGATTCAGAAGGAAATCCACAAGATGATATCGATTCTACTCCAGATAATGTAGATGTACCGGGCTATGGAAACGAAAGCCAAGAAGATGACGATGATTTTGAAGATTTAGTAATATTAGGTAGATACTTTGACTTATCTTTAAGAAAATTTATTATACAAGTCAATGATACAGAATTAAAAGATGAAGAAGGAAATTACCTAAGAGAACCAGTAGTAGATGTAACACCGCTTACCAATGGAAGTTCTACTACCGCCATCTACAATCATCCAAAAACACCAGTGCAAGCAGGAGTTGGAGATGAAATCATATATACCCTAAGAGTATATAATGAAGGACAATTAGATGGTTATGTATATGAAATCACCGATTACTTACCAGAAAACTTAGAATTTGTAAACGATGCTTTCAATGCACAATATGGATGGCAATATGATTCCAATAGTAGAGTGATTTATACAGATATTACATCACCAGACACTACTCTTTCCGCAAATAGAGATATTATTTATGCAGACAGAACAGAGGGAAGCGACAAAGTTTTACTACAAGCTTTCGATGGAACAACATTAGATTATATTGACGTAAAAATAAAAGTTAGAATTAAAGAAACAGCACAGCCAGACGAAAAATTAACAAACATTGCAGAAGTTACCGATGCAAGAGATGAAAACAAACAAGACGTTATCGATAGAGATTCGGCAGAAGATGATGTAACCATTCCAAATGACGAAACATTGCCAAACTACAAAGATGACGAAATCAATAGCGGAAATGAATACATACCAGGACAAGAAGATGATGACGACTTTGAAAAGGTAATTATTCAAAAGTTTGATTTAGCTTTAAGAAAATTCATTACAGCAGTAAATGACCAAACAATTACCGATAGAGAACCAGTTTTCCATAATAATAATGGAGAATACACTTATGAACACACAAAAGAACCAGTATTAGTGGCAACAGGAGATACGGTAATCTATACTTTAAGAATTTATAATGAAGGTGACATTGCAGGATATGCAGAAGAGGTAAAAGATGACTTACCAGATGGCCTAGAATTCTTACCAGACAATACAACAAACATTAATTACCGTTGGGTAATGTATAATGCAAACGGTGAAGTAACTGAAAATGTAGAAGAAGCAGTAAGCATCAGAACCGATTATTTATCCAAAGCACAAGAAGAGGCAACCGGAAGAGACAATTTGATTGACGCCTTTGACCCAGAAACAATGGATGAACCAGATTATAAAGAAGTTAGAATTGCCTTTCGAGTAACCTTACCAAATACCTCTAATAGTATTGTAACCAATATTGCGGAAATTTCAGAGGATGCTAATGAGGAGGGAGAACCAGTAGATGATATTGATTCTACTCCAGATAATGACGAGGAAGAAGAAGACGATATTGATGAGGAACATGTAAAAGTAACTTACTTTGACTTAGCACTAAGAAAATTCATTACAGGTGTAAATGAGGAGCCAATAACAAACCGTGTTCCAATCTTTAGCATAGAAAATGGAGAATATGTATATACCCATACCAAAGAGCCAGTTGAAGTGGCAAATGGAGATACAGTTATCTATACATTAAGAATCTACAACGAAGGAACACAAGCAGGATA
>CALXKT010000016.1 GCA_944388985.1 uncultured Clostridia bacterium
AAACATATTATCTTACTGCTAAACTGGTTCCATATAGGATTATTATTTTAAATTTTTCTAGCTACTCTACAAGGATTGCCGAATGCTATAGAATTTGCTGGTATATCCTTTGTTACTACACTTCCTGCTCCTATAGTACAATTATCTCCTATTTTCACGCCCGGAAGTATTGTAACATTACCTCCTATCCATACATTATTGCCTATTTTTACTGGATTTGCATATTCTAATCCTTTGTTTCTTTGGATAATATCTACCGGATGTGAAGCAGTATATATATTACAATTTGGTGCGATAAATACATTATTTCCTATTTCTACTTTTGCAGCATCCAAAATAATAAGATTGTGGTTAGCATAAAAATTTTCTCCTATTTCAATGTTATAACCATAATCACACATAAAGGGTTGTTCAATCAAAAAGTTTTTCTCTATTTTCCCTACAATTTGTGTAATTAGTTTCATTCTTTCTTCCAAATTAGATGGTCGAATTTGATTATACGCATAGCAAAGGTCTTGTGCTTTTACCATCTCTGCTCTTAATTCTTTATCATAATTAGGATTATAAATTTCTCCTTTATCTCTTTTCTCTTTCTCTGTCATAGTTTTCCTCCTTTCTTTTCAAAATAGAATTACATTAACTTTAATGAAATACTGTCCACCAATGATTTTTGCCTCTTGTTAGTATGTTTCCTCTGTGTCATTAAGAATTTGCATTTTTCTCAATAACACTCTTTAATTCTTCCAAAGACTTTCTAATATGTTTTCTATTAATTCCTATAATGGGAATTTTGTATTCTTTTATTTTAGAATACAATTTTTCCATAAATAGTCCCATTCTTTTTTCCATACCTTTATTAGTATAAATATAGTTCACGCAGCATGACGGAGACTGCTCAATTCCCATAATAGCCAGTACTCGATAGCCGTTTCTGCAAATTGTTTCAATTTGATTTGCAACATCATAAGCAAGTTGTTCACAATGTGCATTAAATTCTTTGGTATCATACTTTTTTATTCCCATTGGCTGTCGCACTAAATTGTTTTTAAATGTACTCTCTGCACATGGCATTTGCACTATATTAATTTCATTTTCAATCAACAATTCCAAAAATGGTTTTATCGTACCTTTCCATTCATACTTTACTAAACCTTGTGCTTGAAAAGCTTGAGCCATTAAGCAAAAAGGAACAAATACAAAATCTTTGCTTCGATTATCCATAAAAAAATCTCCTTATGATTTTCAACTTTTTTAGCTTTTCTTATATTTATGTATTAAAAAAAGTTTCCCTCTAATTTTATGTTACTATATTTTTCTATCAAGGAACAAGCTTTATTTTTCAATAACTTATCGAATACATTTTTACTTGCTTCTATGATTTCATCTCTATTATCGCATTGTTTTGCTGGCATTCCTAGTAAGCATTGAGGTTCTATTGTTTTAGGCACAAATCCTCGTATCAAAATTTCATTTTTAAGTTCGTAATCTTCTTCTAAATCTTTCACAGGAAAAAGAATAGTAATTCCATATGATTTAAAAAAGGTTTCAAAAGCATGTAACATCTTTTCTTGTTCAATAGCAAATAACTGACTTTTTCGTGCGCCATCAACTACAATCTTAATATTACTTTGCTTGCACAAAATAATAGATGCAATATACATTGCTAGTCGGCAAGATAAACAATTAAATTCTGATATAGGAAGGTCTCCATATTCCCTTAATATTTTATTTAGGCTCTCATTATAATACGGATAAAGTAATTCTCTCCAAATCGCCACTATATTTTTTACGCCTAAAAATTTAATGGTGTTTTCGCCATATTTTTGCTTTAATCTATTTATGCCATAATTTACATTAAAAGCTTGCAATCCACAACTATTCTCATACGTTACTAAGTTTACTTTATATCCTTGCTCTATCATAAGTAACGTAGATAAAAACGAATCCTTCCCTCCAGAAAATAGTATTAGCACATCTTTTTCTTCCGCCATCAATATTTTCCTCCTTTAACTCTGCTTCTATTATAATCTATTATTTCTGTTTTTCAAACACTTTCTTTTAAATTTTCATACAAAATTTAGTCCACTTTTGGGACAGGCCTTTTTGTCTCCTTTAGTCCACTTTAAAGCCTGTCCCTAAAATGGACTAACCCCCAAAAAAGAACAGAACAAAAGAAAAAGGCGTCCCTAAACTCTCAAAAAAATCGCTATAAAGGTTTCCCTCTATAACGATTTTTTAGTTTATTTTTTATTTAGCGTAATCAACGACTCTTGTTTCTCTTACAATGTTTACTTTGATTTGACCTGGATATTCCATTTCATCCTCGACTTTCTTTGCTACATCTCTAGCCATAATTACCATTTGGTCATCCGATATTTTGTCTGGTTTTACAATAATTCTTATTTCTCTACCAGCTTGGATTGCAAAGGATTTTTCTACTCCGTCGAAAGAATCTGCTATGTTTTCAAGCGCTTCTAATCTCTTGATGTAGTTTTCTAAGGTCTCACGTCTAGCTCCTGGTCTAGATGCCGATATAGCATCTGCTGCTTGTACTAAAACGGCTTCTATGGTTTGTGGTTCTACATCTCCATGGTGTGCTTGTACGGCATTAATCACTTTGTCATTTTCTTTGTACTTCTTTAAAATTTCCACACCAATTTCAACGTGTGTTCCTTCCATATCGTGGTCTAGTGCTTTTCCTATATCATGTAATAATCCAGCACGTCTAGCAAGTTTCGGATCTAGTCCTAATTCTTCTGCCATTATTCTTGCTAAATTAGAAACTTCAATGGAATGGTTTAATACGTTTTGACCATAGCTTGTCCTATAACGTAATTTTCCTAATAGTTTTACTAGGTCGGGATGTAATCCTACTACTCCCGTTTCTAAAACAGCTCTCTCTCCTTCTTCTTTAATGGTATTTTCAACCTCTTCTTTAGCTTTCTCTACCATTTCCTCAATCTTCGCTGGATGAATTCTTCCATCCTCGATTAATTTTTCAAGAGCAATTTTAGCCACCTCTCTTCTTAATGGGTCAAACCCAGAGATAACAACTGCCTCTGGAGTGTCGTCAATGATTAAATCAATTCCTGTTAAGGTTTCTAATGCTTTTATATTTCTACCTTCTCTACCAATAATTCTTCCTTTCATATCATCATTTGGAAGGGAAACGATAGATACTGTAGTTTCTGATGTATGGTCTGCTGCACATTTTTGAATTGCATACCCTACTATCTCTCTTGCATTTTTAATTGCATCTTCTTTAGCTTTGCTTTCTACTTCACGTATTACTGCTGCTTTTTCGGCAGTGAGTGTTTTTTCTAATTCAGAAAGCAATTTTTTCTTTGCTTCTTCAGAAGATAATCCAGAAATTCTTTGTAATTCTGCCATCTGTCTATTCGTAATCTCAGCAAGGGATGCTTTTTTTGCTTCCAACTCTTCTTCTTTCCTGTTTAAGTCCCTCTCTTTTCTGTCTGCCATTTCTAGCTTTCTTTCTAAATTTTCTTCTTTTTGGATTACTCTTCTTTCTTGTTGTTGAACTTCGCCTCTTCTTTCTCTAATCTCATCATCTAAATCTTTTCTAGCACTTAAAATTTCTTCTTTTGCTTTAAAGATTTGTTCTTTTTTGCTATTTTCCGCTTCTATTTTTGCTCTTTCAATAATTTGCTTAGCTTCATTTTCTGCACTACTTAATTTAGATTCAGCAATTTTCTTTCGAATTCCTATTCCTACAAAAGTGAATATAACTGCTGCGATTAGAAATACGGCGATATTGATTATTAAATCCATAATCATTACACCTCTTTCTTTTTATTTAATTTTCAATGTACAATAAATATATCTTCCCCGTATAGAATATATTTTTCCTACATATATATTTTATATTTTATCGCCGTCAGTGTCAAGTAGTTTTGCGTAATTTTTTTAGTCAAAAAGGCAAACAGTTATAATTTACGACTTATTCCATATGCTGTGAATTGTAATTAGTTGCAAAAAAACACCAGTATAGAATTCACTATCTGGTGCTTCTCTATTTTCTCATTCTTACGCTCTTGGGTGTGTTCTTTTATAGATATCCCTTATACCTGCATCTTGGAATTGCATATATACTTGTGTAGAAGAAATATCGGAATGACCAAGCATGGTTTGAATTGCTTTTAAGTCTGCTCCATTTTGCAACAAATGTGTCGCAAAAGAATGTCTTAATACATGTGGTGTAATGTCTTTTGTAATATGTGCTTGTTCTTTATAAAATTTAACAATTTTCCAGAAACCTTGTCTAGTTAGTCTTTTTCCATTTACGTTAACGAAAAGAGCTGTTTCATTCTCGTCTCTAATCATAATTGGTCTTGCATCATTAATATATTCTCTTAGAGCCGCAATAGAAATAGAACCTAAAGGAATGTTTCTTTGTTTGTTTGCAGATTTACATGCAATAAATCCCTCTTCTAAATTAACATCTTCTACATTTAATGAAATAATTTCAGTTACACGCATGCCAGTTGCATAAGCTACTTCTAGCATTGCTTTATCTCTAGTTCCTTTTAAATCAACATCCTTTGGTTGACTTAATAGTTTCTCTACTTCTTCAGAAGTTAGAACACTTGGAACTCTTTTTTCTACTCTTGGTGATTGAATATTTTCGGTTGGGTCATGTTTTACCTTTTTTATACGGATTAGATATTGATAGAAAGATCTAATAGATGCTAAATTTCTTGATATAGTAGAAGTTTTCTTTCCGATATCTTGCAAATGTTTTAAATAGTCGTTGATTTTTTGATTGTCCATTTTCACATAATTGATTCGGTTTTCGCTTAAGTAACTTTCAAATTGATGAATATCCCTACTATAAGACTGTAGTGTATTATTTGATACTCTTTTTTCATTTTGTAAAAAATCCAAAAATTGTTTAATCTGTTTTTCCATTTTTGTCATTACCCCTTCTTCTATTTTTAATATCTAATTAATTTACATAAACATCGTATATGTTATATCATATTTCGACCTAAAATGTAAATATGTTTTTCTAAAATAATTTAATTTTTTTAAAAGAACTGGATGCACAACATAAGTAAATTGGTTGATATATATACTTCCAGTAACGATGCTATCACTAAAAGTAATAATAATAAAATCGAGCGCATCGTGTGTTTTATTACTTCGATTTTGATGTTTTCTTTTCGCTTATCTTTCATGATGGATTGGTATAGCCTAATACAGCTAATCGCCATGCAAATGATGACAGGAATAAATAGTAAATTCTGCAAAAAGATTGTTGTAAAAAAGAAGAGAATTCCTTTTTGTACTCCTAGCACGCCAATTATAGCAGACACGGTATAACCAATGCAAAACCCACGAAATAGTACAATGCCAAAAACAATAGGTATTCCTATTACCGTAGAGCCGATAAACCACATGCTTACAATTAAAATCAAATTATCTCCTAGTGAGTTTTTCATTAGTTGCATTTTATCAATATGATAGTCCTGTTTTAAGGAGCTAATAAAAGAATTAATATAATTTTGTATTTCTGTTATCTGACTCTCATTGGCATTATTGATAAAAATAACCCCTGCCACAATTCCTATTAGTAATAATGCGGTTACAATAAAATAGGATTTGCCATTTTCCAAAATGTGATTTAAGATAATTTCTTTAAAATTACTTTTTCTTCTTTTTGGTATTTCTCTCATTTTCTTCTCCTAGACATTATGATACTTTATACATAATGTCTATTCGATAAAATGCATTTTTAGAACTAAAAGCTTGAACAAAAGGGACACTCATTTTTGTTCAAGTTCTTGAACGTTTAGGAGTGTCCCTTTTGTTCAAGCTTATTTTTTATTTCTATATTTTTAGCTAGCGGTTAGCTTGCCGTAAACGCCACCTCCACCAGCTTGTATCTTAACATTTCCCGTTCTTGCGGCAATAATATTTTTAGCAATTTTTTCGCCTACCACTGCTTCGATGTCGTCTTCGGATAATTTGTGTAAAATGTTCATTTCGGTTTCGAAATGGTTTAATAGCTTGTCTATTGTTTTTCCACCTAATCCCGGCATGAAAGTAAGTGGTATTTGGTAAATGTATGGTGGTCTAAAGCTTGGGCTTTGGGTTGTTTCTTTATCTTTTATCATTTCTATTCGGTCAAACACGCCCATGGTAATTTTGCTACTATCGCAGTCTGGACATCTGGTAACTGGTGCTTTCCCCTCGATTGGCTTTCCACATTTTTCGCAAAAAGTTCTGTGATATTTTCCTAGTTTTGGGTCCAATCCATAATTTGCTAAAATCTTTCTTCCGTCTTCGTTTTTAAGAGCCTTTAAAACCTCTTTAAAACTGATGCCATCTAATAACATCTTATTATATTCCCTTGCAATTTTAGGAAGTGAATGAGCATCTGAATTCGTTACAAAGGTACGTATTTCTAGTTCTGATATTTCATCAGCCAAATAAGTATCACTACTTAAGCCTAATTCGATGGCAAAAATTTTATCAAATTTTTCCTTGAATATTTTGCTGAGTCGGTCAGTGCAATTTCCATAAAAGCTCTTATGCGGCGTAAAAGCATGCGCTGGAATTAGCACACCATTGTATTTTTCCACAATGTCTACTAAATCATAAGCAGAAATATCGGCCCTTTGGGAACTTAGGGTCATATTATGAATATGCTGCCCCATCTCACTTGAAAAAGCTTTAATGTCCTTTAGACTAGGAAAATAGCATAAATTATGAGCACTTCCTGTTTTTCCTTCATCATTGATTTCCGATGTTTCAATCTCACTTCCTAGAATAATACAAACTTTATCTTTGTAAATGATTCCTCCATCTGCTATTTCATAGGCCTCTCCTGTTTTTAAGAAGTTTTCAATATCTTCTATTACATAAGGTGATGCACAATCAATAATTCCTACAATATTAATCCCTTTTCGGTCTGCACACTCTTTTGCAATATTCGCAAAATTTAGTGACCTTGCGGCAGTTATTTTAATTGGTTTTCCATTTTCACTTCTTCCTATATGTACATGTAAATCAGCAAATACTTCGTTCATTTTTTTCTTCTTCCTTTCCTGTGTTTTCGTCTTACTTATTAAGCAATATTTATTATTACGACAAAACTCTCTCCCGATAAACTCAAAACAAAAGACTGGTAGCGTTATATCTCTCCAATCTTTTGTTTCATCTTTTTATTTTATCTTTCCATATCATCCTTTATTTCTTGTACAATACTATCTGGGTTAATCGCCACTTTTTCTTCTGGTTCTTGTTCCATTGTTTGCATTTCAATTTCTGCTGCTTTTATTCTATTTTCCATTAATCCTGCTGTCTTTATTCCTTCTATCGTTTTATTTAATGGTATCTCATTAAAATCCTCTGATATCTTTCTAATAGCACCTTTTACACCGCTCATACTTTTATCTCCTCCATACAACTAACAAAATTCTTAAAGAGTTCTAAATATCGGTTATCTTTATCTTTTAAATTTCGATATTCCAGTAAAACTAGAGCTTCGTCTGGTTTAAAAGCTATTCTTTCTGGTCTGTCTAAAAGCATTCCTCCAAATTGATCTGCAAGTTCTAGTATATCGCTTTCTTTTTCTCTAGGTTTTAAGCCACTATATCGGTTTGCACCTTCACAAATTCTGCAAAATCTTTCACTAAAACCTAAGGTAGAAAGAAATTCTGCCCCCTCTTTTGCATACGATTTTATCTTCTCTAAATCCTTTGCAGTATTTTCTTTCTTGCAACTCCAAAGCAAGCTTGCAGTAATCACCTCGTTCTTGTCTATGCCTAAATCTACTCTGTCAATGAAAAGTTTGGTAAGAAGCGTTTTAAAGATAACAGAATTATCATAAAAGATACCTGTTCGTTTTTGTAAATAGAATACAATTTCCATTTTCTTTATCCAATCTTTTTCTGACAGAATGTAATCTGCGAACGTCTCTACTCCCATCGTTCTTCCCCCTTATTTTAAGGTTTTCACTTTTGCTCACTTTTATACCTAACGATATTATATGATAAGTTATTCTTTTTTTCAATAATGTTACAAAAATGTAATATGATTGTAATATTTTTGTAATATTTTAGTCCACTTTAGGGACAGGCGTTTCTCTTCACTTTTTTCCAATTTAACGCCTGTCCCCAAATTGGAAAAAAGTAGAGAAAAAGGCCTGTCCCTAATTTACACCATCATACAATCTGAGGTACATTTGGTAATCGCGGATGATTTTTCTTACATAGTTTTCGGTTTCTTTGTAAGGAATGTTTTCGATGTCCGATCCATCTGGTTTTATAATTTCGTCTTGTATCCATTGTTGCACATTGCCCAGTCCTGCATTATAAGCAGCAAGTGCTAATATCATGTTATCGTTATATAAGCCCAATAAATATGATAAATAAGAAGTTCCCAATCTTATATTGGTTTCTGGGTCATATAAGTCATGTGCTTCTATTGTTTCTTCATCAATAAGATTGGATCTTTCTACCGCTGTTTCTTCCATTAATTGCATTAACCCACGTGCATCACTGCTAGATGTTACTTCTGGGTTAAAGTTGCTTTCTGCTTTGATAAGCGCATAAATTAAGTATTTATCTACACCATATTCGTCCGCATATTTTTCTACATATTCTGAATATTTCGTTGGATAAATCATTTTTAATATACTATCTTGCACTCTAAATATTTTAAACCCTACAAAATAAATGACTAATAGTACGATAAAGATACACAGGGCTATTATTATTTTCTTTGTCATTTGCATTCTCCTTATATTTCATACTTTTTTATTTTTCAACCTACTTTGCCTCATACCAATTCTCTGCCTCCGATACCTCCACCTTCAAAGGCACTTTTAGCTTTACAGCATTTTCCATCTCTTCTTTTAGTAAACTGCCCACTTTCTCTGCTTGTTCTTTTTTACATTCAATAATAAGCTCATCATGCACTTGTAGCACAATCTTTGCCTCTAGCTTTTCTTTTTTTAATCTTTCAAATACATTAATCATTGCAATTTTCATAATGTCTGCCGCTGTCCCTTGAATTGGCGTATTCATGGCTGCTCTTGCTCCAAATTGTCTTACCATATAATTATTGGAGCTTAGTTCTGTAATATATCTTCTTCTGTGGAATAAAGTTTCTACATACCCTTTTTCCTTTGCCTCTTCTACAATGTCATCCATGAATTTTTTTATTCCACTGTATCTTTCCAAATATTGCTCAATATAGCTTTTGGCACGTTTTCTGTTAACTCCTAATTGTTCTGCTAAACCAAAGTCACTAATTCCATAAACAATTCCAAAGTTTACGGCTTTGGCAGCAGTTCTTTGCTCTTTAGTTACCTCTTCCATTGGCACATCAAACACTCTGGATGCAGCTTGCTGATGAATGTCCTCATCATGTTTAAAGGCTTTTACCATGATTCTGTCTCCCGATATATGAGCAAGTACTCTTAATTCAATTTGAGAGTAATCCGCATCTACAAAAATATTTCCTTCTGCCGGTTTGAACACCTTTCTTACGGTTTTTCCAAGCTCATGGCGCGTTGGAATGTTTTGCAAGTTTGGCTCTGTACTGCTAATTCTACCAGTCGCAGTAATTGTTTGATGGAAATAAGAATGAATACGATGTGTTTTTACATTAATATAAGGTATTAACCCCTCCACATACGTAGAATTTAATTTCATCAAACTTCTATATTCTAATATTTTTTCAATAACAGGATGCTCCGGTTTTAGTTTTTCTAAAATATCTACATCAGTCGAATATCCCTTTTTGGTTTTCTTATACACCGGCAACTGTAATTTTTCAAACAAAATGACACCTAACTGCTGGGTAGAGTTAATATTAAATTCTTCTCCACATAAGGTATAAATCTCCTGTTTTAAGACTTCTATTTGTCCTTTTAATTCATTTCCGATATTGGTTAATTCTTCTTTGTCGACATACATTCCATTTACTTGCATTTCCCCTAGCACTTTTACCAAAGGCATTTCGATTTTGTGAAACAAGTCGCTGGAATTTACTTTTTCTAATTCTTCTAACGTTTTCTCTGCAATTTTGCTAATAAGATAGGTTTTAAAGCCATAAATAAACAAACTATTTCTATTAGCTTCTTCTTCTTGAAATAGGTTCATTTGTTCCTGTTTCTTTGTTTTGTCTTCATATTTACTCAAATACTCACTTGTATCAATTGATAAATATTGAAAGGATACATTTTCAATCGAAAAATTGCTCATAGTTGGATTTAGGTCATAGGCTGCTATTTTTACATCATAATAGATGTTTTTCATTTGTATGCCTAATTCTTTTAACATTACATAATCTTCTGCTATATCATAACTATATTTTTCTATTGTTTCGTCTTCGAAAATAGCTTTCCAATAAGTTACAAAATCTTCTTCTCTCATGCGAATAAAGTAAGTTGTGTTTTCTTTAGGAAGATACACACTAATGCTTCTTATATTTTTACGAATGATTTTTTTGCTACCCGGAGCTTCTTCTTTTTCTAAAAGATAAATTAGTTTTTTGGTATTACTATTTTCTTCATTGACACTACATGTAATTTTTTCCAAAAGTTTGCCTAAGTCATTTGTCTTGATTTCTACGATTTTCACCAAATCAGAAACCTCTCGTTCTTTTTGCTCTGTCTTCAAATTAAAGCGGTCAATAAAACGGTGAAAATTAAGTTCTTTAAACTTTTCAAATACCTTCTCATTATCCCATTCGGTTAATTTTAAATCCTCTATCTTCTCTTCTAATGGAACTTCTACATTAATGGTTCCTAAAGTTCTAGAAAGGATTGCCATATCCTTGTTCTGTACCAATTTTTCTTTTATCTTTTCCTTTAAGGTATCGGTATTATTCTCAATCGCTTCATATAACTTATCAATGGATTTATATTTTTTTATTAAATCAAGCGCTGTTTTTTCTCCTACGCCAGGAACCCCCGGAATATTGTCCGAAGTATCTCCCATTAGTCCTTTTACTTCTATTAGTTGTTTTGGTTTTACACCATATTTTTCAATAATTTCCTTTTCTCCAAAAGTATCGGTTTCAGTTTTTCCTACCTTAGTATGCGGAATACGAACCGATATATGTTTACTGGTAAGTTGGAAAGTATCTCTGTCGCCCGATACAATGGTTACTTCTAACCCTGCTTTTTCTCCTTTTTTAGCAAGTGTACCTAAAATATCGTCTGCTTCATACCCCTCTTTTTCGATGATGGTAATATGCATTAATTCTAATATTTCTTTTACAATAGGCATTTGCTCTGCTAATTCATTTGGCATTCCCTTTCTCGTTGCCTTATATCCCTCATATAATTTGTGTCTTGCAGTAGGTGCCTTTAAGTCAAATGCTACTGCCATGTAATCTGGCTTAATATCGTCCATCACCTTAAAAAGAATTGCCAAAAAGCCATATACAGCATTCGTATATTTACCATCTGGGGTAGTAAGCATTTTACTTCCCATAATGCCATAAAAGGCTCTATTTAAAATACTATTTCCATCAATTAATACTAGTTTTGCCATTGTTTTCCTTCCTTTCTGTTTTTCTTTCCAAAAGTTTTACCAAGAAGATTCCTATTCCTGCATAAAATACTACAAATCCTCTCCAAGTAAAGTAAGCATGGTTTATGCTATGATTTTTCATTACCGCATACCAAACGCATGGCATTATTGCAACAATTAAATAAGGTAAGCCTGCTTTCCAATTAATTTGTATCTCTTTATAATTACGGACTAGAGAAACCAGCGTATAAAGGAACACTGGAACCATATATAGGATAGTTCTTTGAGCTGCATATGACAAATTCGCAGTCAAACCTGCAAACCAGTCTGCCTCTTCCGAGCCTCCTTGTGAGCGGAAAAGAAATTGCTGTACCGATTTTGAAAGTATTTCTCTCTGATAAAGAACATCTACTAATAGCCACTTAGCCAAGTGTGCCCCCGCATAACCTATTCCCCATAAAATGGTATTACATACAATTATTTTCAACGCTTCTTTTAAAGTTATATTCTCTATTTTTTGTTTTAATAATAGATAAATTAGTAGTGGTAATCCTAGAGTAATAATAGGATGCGTTAGTAAATCGAAGAAGCAAGTTACCATTCCTGTAATAAAGAAATACAAGCCTATCCTTTTTATTTTTTCAAATCGTAGTACTATTAAAACAGAGGTTATCATGCTAATAATAAATGTCATTACGCCTTGTAATGTTAGTCCCATTAAAAAGTAATCTGTTACCAATAATGCAAAAATAATTAACACCCCATATTTTAGCACTCCTTTTTTATTTAGTAAATAGAATAGCCAAAAAGCAAGTATGGTTAAACACATTCCAATAAAAATTTTTATTTCACTAATATTCCAAAAGACTAATGCTGGTCTAAGCAATACTAAATAACCATGCCAGTATCTTGCATATTCAAACGAAGTATTAATCGTATGATTTACAGTCATTTCTAACTCTTTCATGATATCAAGATTAGCTTCAAAGGCAGAGGCTAGTCCACCATTTTTATCTTGATATACAGCCTGCTCTCTTTCTGGAACATAATTTTTTCTTGCCAAAAGTGCTGATTCTAATGGTCTGCTAGGGTCAATCGAATAGGCAGTATTTACCATTAAAGCATCTGTATAATTATCTAATTTTATGTTTAGAACATAATTTGGATTTCCCTCTTTTGCCAAAATAGCAGTACTTTCTTCGGAATTAGTTTGTATCCAATCTCTTGGAAATAAAGAACTTACAATTAATGTCACTATAAAGATGGCAATTACTATAACAAATGCCAAACTATATTTCATTATTTCTTTTAATGCATCCCTTATTATTTTCATTTTTTCTCCTTTTTCTTACGTCTATTTTGCTATACTTTCTATTCCTTCACTTAATTCTTTCCATTCTTTTTCATTCATTTCAGAAATATTTTTCGTTCTTGGCTCAAAGGTATAATATTTTTTGGTAGCATCTACTCCTGTATTTACTTTTACAATCACTTTTCTTGGCAGTTCTTTCGTATCCTCATAAGCCACGCTATCTATTTCCAAATTTTCAGCAAAGTTTCTATCTGTGCTTTTTTCTAAAATCCACTTCATAATAGAAACATAATCGCTATCTGTTGGTCTTCCTACTGTTTTTAGTGCTTTTACTTTTTCCATAAAAGTTACCACTTTTTCTTCTATGGTATTTCCCTCTAAGGCATCTGCCAGCTTGCTTAACGTCTCATTGGTATAGGCTCCTCCAAAATTATCTAAATAGCCAGTTGCTTTGTCTAATGCTTCTAACGCATCTTCCCCTATGGTAGCAAAATCGTAATCTTCTACTCCCGCTTCTTGTAGATGATGAGAAGCTGTAAATTTTTCTTTTGAAACGGCATAGCTTTCGGTTTTAAGTCCAAATTTTAATTTTGTAGCATCTTGTGTTGGATCTGTTAAGTAATCTTTATCTTCTGCATCTGTTAGCATAACATAATCGTGTTCTTCTTCTGATAAAACCGCACTTTCCAAGCCGCTTCTGTAACATAAATAATCATACATTGCTGCAAATGAAGTACAAATTCCCCAATTTTTTGCAATAGAAGTGAACAAATTTCTAGCATACTCCTCATGCACTCTGGCATTAGGAGTATGGGATAATACATTTAAGTCGTAAGATAACCAAATTCCAGTTTGCTGGTACAAATATCTATATTGTTGTTGTTCCGTCCATGTAGATTGCATTCCCTCTAAAATAGATTGAAAAATTGTTTCTCCCTCAAAAAATGCTTCTGGGCTAATAGGCATTATTTTATTGGCACCTGGTTTTTCCGTTTTAAATCTTACCATAAATTCTGGTGCTAATTTTTTCATAACTTCCATTGTTTTTATACTTGGTATATAAACACTTGTAACAATGGGTGAAAGGTATGGTTTGAGCTTGGTAAAAATAAATGCTAGTTCTTCCTCTGAGAAGGTATCAATGTCTTCTAATACGGAATTTTTAACAATCCATTTGCCATTTTTCTTAATGTCTACTAGGCCTTGCAAAGCTGTTAACTTTGGTAATTCTGTTTCTTTATCTAAATCAATTACAAGTTTCATGATTTCTTTTCCTTTATTTTTGTTGCCATTATATCATATTAGTCAAAAATTTACTATAAGTCTCAAAGATTTTCTCGCTAAACCTATTTAATTTAGTATTAAAACAAAAAGAAAGGAAAAATTTTTCCTTTCTTTTTGTTTTTTCCTTGCTTACAGTTTTACGCTAAATTCTATTCAGCAGGGAAGATGTCGTCCTGCGGAAAGAAATGTCCTTTCAGCACGAACCCTTTCTCTAGGTTATGAGGTGGATCTCCTAAGTCTTTTGACCTAAGAGTCCTAACAGACGTTTTCCTTTTCCTATTGTCTAATTTTTTTGAATTGAATACTTTCCGCCTCTTTGGATTTTCTTTCATCATTCTCATCCTTTCAATCGATTAATAATCGAGTTACTGTGACGACTTTGCATTCTTTCTATAAATTGCTCTTGCAATATAGTAATTATAGCATATTTCTTTATTTCTTTCTAGATAATCATTTAATTTTTATTATTTCTGCTTCTTTAATGCTTTTTTCTTTATCCTTCTTTATTTAACTTTTTAGTCTTTAATAAAAGCTCATCAAAATCTGATACATAAATTCTATCTTGTATTATTCTATATTTTTCAAATTCGGTTTCTGCATGAAGTTTTGCCATCTCTGCTGAAACTTTTCCATTATCTTTTAAAACTTCATGATCCCATAATTTTAAAAATCCATTTAACCTTTCTTCCCAATCTGCCATTGTCATTGGAATATGTCTCATTGCTTGCATTTCTGCTAAATCTAAATACGCAGATACCATTCTTTCTAATTGACCTATTTCAGTTTCTGATAAATAATTTTTAGCAATAACAACATCATATTTATGTATTTTACTATCAGGAGCGCCTTCCCATGACGTTAATCCCATATGTTCTTTTTTATGGTCTGCTCTATTGTATATGATTTCTGCTGCTGTATTTCCGCGATACTGCATAATGAAGTTTATTTTGAACACTAGTAAAAAATCTAATTGTTGCTTTTGCAGTTTTATCATAATCTATTGAAGTTGCATATATATCAGTAATTTTTTGATAGAATTTTCTTTCTGACATTCTTATTTCTCTTATACGTTCTAATTGTTCTTCAAAATACTTTTCTGTTAGAATTGAACCTCCATTTTTTAGACGTTCGTCATCCATTACCCAACCCTTGATTGTATAATCCTTTACAATTTGATTTGCCCACTTTCTAAATTGTACTGCCCTTTCATTATTAACTTTAAACCCAACGGCTATTATCATTTGTAAATTATAATGAGCAACATTCCTCGAAACTTCTCTATTTCCTTCTTTTTGAACTATTAAGAAATTCTTAATAGTTGAATTTTCATCTAATTCATTATCATCATATATAGTCTTAATATGTTGATTTATCGCTGAAGTTGTAACGCCATATAATGTCGCTAACATTTTTTGAGTTAGCCATATATTTTCATCCTCATATCTAACTTCAATCGATTCTGGATTATCTCCTACTGCTGCCACATAAGTTAAATATTCAGCTGCGCTAGAACGTATTGTAATTTCATTTTTCTTTTTAGCCATATACCAATATTCACTTCCTTGTTTTTTTATATTGTGTCTCCACTGATGACACAATTCACCTATGTTTTCCCTTATCCTTCTCAATCTTCGCCCTGTACCTATCTTCCTCTGAACTACTCCTATTTAACTGTCAAAATTTGCGTCCCCTGACATTACTCCTTAAATTGCTTGAAAATACTGCATTTAGTTCCTGTTGTAGGTGTCAAAGTAATATATTTAAGCATATTTCAAAAGTTCGTATTTTCCTTCAAATATAAATGTTTTCTCGTTTTTGTGGTTATAATATATAACCTCCCTAAAACTAATCGACATTATATCATATTTGCTAAAAATATTCTACTAATTCGACAAAAAAGAGAGAGTAATTTCTCCCTCATGATATAAATCTTTTTCTTCTTTTTATAAAATCAATTAGATAATTATATTCATCTTCATATTTGAACTTAATCTTGATTTTCTTATCTTCATATACAAATATATTATCTATTAAACTATCTATTAGTTCTCTTGATAATGAATTTACATTTTTATATTTTGTAAAATGCTCAATCCATTTGCTTCCACTGCTAGCTTGCTCAAAGTTTTTTAGTTCATTATAATATTCGTCAATATTGTCCTCAAATTGCCTTATTTGCTCTCCATATTCCTTTGTGTACTCATTATATTCTTGTTCTGTTATATTGCCTAATTTCCAATCCTCATAAGCATCTTTTCTTAATCTTCTTTTAATATCTATCTGTTCTTCACATTTATTTATATTTTCATTCAGCAATTGTTTTCTTCTTTCTAAAAAGCCACTGTTATCTATTTCTGACCTTATTCTTTCAATATCAGAAACTAAACCTATTTGAACTTTTATACTTTCTAACACTGCATTTTCTAATTCATCATTTCTAATTGTGTGTTTAGAACATTGTGTCCCTCCAGATCTCATATATGCTGAGCACATATAATGATAATAAGGTCTAGGTTTACCATTATATTTACTTGCAACTTTTTTACTCATAGCTCTTTCACAATCTGCACATTTTATATGACCTGCAAACATTGATATTTTTCCATTAGAGTTCATTCTGGTATCTCTACTCATTATTTCTTTTTGCACTTTATCAAATGTTCCTCTATCTATAATAGGCTCATGCACATCTCTTACAATAACCCATTCTTCTTTTGGTAATAATACTCTTTTATGAATTTTATAACTAATCAATTTTCCTTTGTGTTGCACTATATCTCCACAATACATTTCATTATTTAATATTTGTCTTACTGTTGTCGAACACCAAGTATATTTTATGTCCTTTTTATTTCCTATGCCAGCAGTTTTAATTTTCAAATCTATTACTCTATGTCCTGTTGGATTTAATATTCCTAATTCATTTAATTTTTTTGCTATTGCTGTTCTCCCATAACCATTTAAAGTCAATTCAAATATTAGTTTTACAACTTTTGCAGCCTCCTCATCAATTATAAGATGATGTATATCTTTTGAATCTTTCAAATATCCATAAGGTGCATAAGCTCCAACATATTCTCCTTTTTTCATCTTAACATTTAGAACTGCCTTTATTTTGTTTGATATATCTCTACAATATTCATCATTTATTAAATTCTTAAAAGGAACTATAACACTGTTAACCGAATCTGGATTTTTTATGCTATCTATTTGGTCATTTATTGCTACAAATCTTATATTGAAAAGAGGAAATATCTTTTCTATATAGTTACCAACTTCAATATAATTTCTTCCTAGCCTTGATAAATCTTTTACAATTAGAGTATTAAATCTCTTGGCATATAAATCATTTAGTAATTTTTCAAATGCTGGTCTTGAAAAATCTGTACCAGAAAATCCATCATCAATATAATAATCAAATAATTCTATATCTGGATTATCCTTTAGGAATTCATTTAATAACATTCTTTGATTTGTTACACTATTGCTTTCTGCTTTATCTCCATCTTCTACTGATAATCTTATGTATAACGCTGCTTTATACAAACACTCTGTTTTAGGCTGAATATTATCCTTATATTTGCTTTGTCTAGGCATTTATATTTCCTCCTCTCTTTACAATTTTTAAGTAACTCATTGCCACTTTATAAGCATCTTCATACTTAAATTTTATTTTTATTTTTCTTCCATTTTTATTAATATAAATATTTTCTATAAGATCATTTAGCATTTCTTTTGTAAGTTTCTTTTGATTTCTGTATTTTAGTAAATTTTCAACCCATTCATTATCTTTTATATTTTTTATTTCTTGTCTGGCTGTTAAAAGTTTTTTCTTTTCTTCTTTTATATCTTTTTGCAAGGAACATTCTTGAGTTACATTATTTTTAATGCTTTCTATATATTCTATTTCTGTAATCTCATCATTCTTCCATTTTTCATAATTATTCATCTTTTGTTTTTCTAATTGTTCTAATTTATTTTTCATATTATCCACATTATTTTTTAAGGATTCCGTATAATCAGTATTATGCTTTATTGCTTTTTTTGCATTTTCAAAGTCATTAAGCAAATCAATATGATATTTTATACTTCTAAAAACACATATTTTTAAAGTATCTGCTTTAATATAAAAATCATTAGCTTCTTTGTCATTACATTTATCACATTTATAAGCATATTTTTTTATAGGAATTTCTGAAATTTTCTTTTCATCAGTTATTATTCTACTCATTGGACTTTTACAATTACTGCATATTATTATTCCATCAAAAATATCAATTTCTTCCACTTTTTTATTCCAATTATACTTTCTGTTTTTTCTTAATTCTTGTATATTGTAAAATCTTTCTTTATCTATAATGGGTTCATGAGTGTTTTCTACAATTATAAATTTATCTTCACTGTTCTTAACTCTTTTATGAACTTTATAACTTATACCATGTGTTTTGCTTTGAATTAAATCGCCACAATAAACTCTATTGTCTAAAATTTTTCCAACCATACTAGCTGTCCATTCTTTACTTACTTTCTTTCCTGTAGGTGTTAGTTTTAAAACTTTATAGTTATATTCACTGGGTGTTAATATACACCTTTGATTTAATTCTTTAGCAATCAGTGTATTTCCTATTCCTGATTCACATAAATCAAAAATCATTTTAACCACTGTTGCTGATGCTGTATCTACTACTAAATGATGTTTATTCTCTCTTTCCTTTATATACCCAAAAGGTGGAAATGAGCCAATATATTTACCTGATTTTTTCATAATTTCAAATGTAGATGTTATTTTCCTAGAAACATCTCTACAATATATTTCATTCATTAAATTCTTTAATGGAAAACTAATATCTTCAATACTTTTCATTCTTTTATAACTATCTATATTATCGCATACAGATATAAATCTTATATTCTTTTTCAAAAATACATTTTGAATACATTTACCAATTTCAATATAGTTTCTTCCTAATCTTGACAAGTCCTTTACTATTACAGTATTTATTAGTCCTCTATCTATATCTTCCATCATTTTTTTGAAACTAGGTCTTTCAAAATTAGTTCCTGAAAATCCATCATCAATATAGTAATTGTAAAAATTCAATTCTTTGTCTTTACTCATGAACATATCTAATAACTCTTTTTGATTTACTACACTATTACTTTCTGCCTTATCTCCATCTTGTACTGATAATCTTATGTATAGGGCTACATTCCATTTATTTTGTAATGTTTCCTTATCACAATATTTGCTTTTTCTACCTCTTTTCAATTTAATGACCTCCTTTTCATACGGACATCTTATTGCATATCTAAGAAAAAGAAAAAGGTATAAATTTTTATTTTATACCCTAGACATTGTTTTACTTTTATAATCATTAATTAAAGCACTATCAATACATTCTATTGGATTTACATTTGAGTTATCAGAAAACTCCATCTCTACAACTATATTACCTACTTTTAATATGTAAGGATTATTTACTTTCTTAAAAAAATTATAGATTCTTTCTGCAAGTGGTAAGTTTGTATCTATTATAATATTATTAATTTTATCAAGTTTATTATTCTTATCATATAGATGTATATTATCTTTGCTTTTCTTTAGTTTGTTTTCTAATTCTTCTATATCATCCATACTTATTTTCCTTTCCTTAAATAGAAAATGCCAGCACAAGACTGACATTTTTCTATTTTTTATTTTCTTTACATAATAATTTTTCTGCATATTCTACAGCTTCTTCTTTAGTATGTAATTCTTGCAAAGGTTCAATAAACATTTTCATATTTTTTAAATTTACATCATTTGCAGAATTTAATAAGTTATGTAGAGCTATGATGCTATATGAAACTACTTGTTTCCAATTATATGATTTACTTCTCAT
>CALXKT010000017.1 GCA_944388985.1 uncultured Clostridia bacterium
TGGGTCTCCTTGACGTCCACTACGTCCTCTTAACTGATTGTCAATTCTTCTTGATTCATGTCTTTCTGTACCAATTATCTTTAATCCACCAACAGCAAGTACTTTTTCTTTCTCTTCTTTAATTTGTTTATCAAATTTTTCTTCTAACTCTTTATAGGTCTTTCTTGCTTTTAAGATTTCTTCATCATCGGTTTCATTAAATGCAGTAGATTGCTCAATTTGCTCTGGAGTAAAGCGAAGTCTTTTCATTTCTTGTTTTGCTAGGAATTCGCTATTTCCACCAAGCATAATATCGGTACCACGTCCTGCCATGTTGGTTGCAATGGTTACAGCACCGTATTTACCAGCTTGTGCGACGATGGCAGCTTCTTTTTCATGTGACTTTGCATTTAATACTTCGTGTTTAATTCCCTCTTTTACTAATAATTTGCTTAATTTTTCTGATTTTTCAATCGAAACAGTACCAACAAGCACTGGTTGTCCTTTTGCGTGGCTTTCCTTTATATCGTTAATAACTGCTCTAAATTTTGCGTTCTCATTTTTATAAATAACATCTGGGTGGTCAATACGAATCATTGGCTTATTAGTTGGTATTTCCACAACATCTAATTTGTAGATTTCCTCGAACTCATCCTCTTCTGTCATCGCAGTACCTGTCATACCGGATAATTTCTTATACATTCTAAAATAGTTTTGGAATGTAATTGTAGCAAGAGTTTTAGACTCATCTGCAATTTTTACATGCTCTTTTGCTTCAATTGCTTGATGTAGACCGTTATTATATCTTCTTCCATACATAATACGTCCTGTGAATTCGTCTACAATTAATACTTCCCCATTTTTTACGATGTAGTCAATATCCTTTTTCATAATTCCATGAGCACGAAGAGCTTGGTTTACATTGTGTACCAATTCAGAGTTTTCAATATCGTTAAAGTTCTCTAAGCCGAATTCTTCCTCTGCCTTTTTAATACCTTTTTGTGTTAAAGAAGCAGATTTTGCTTTTAAGTCTACAATGTAATCGTATTTTTCGTTATCTTCGGCTTGCTCGTAGTCTTTTACGTCTTCTTCTACAATAACTTTTGGTGTTAATTTTCTTACAAAATTATCTGCTTTTTTGTATAAATCTGAAGATTGCGCCCCTCTACCAGAAATAATAAGTGGTGTACGAGCCTCATCTATTAAAATACTATCAATCTCATCGACAATAGCATAATTTAATTCTCTTTGTACCAATTGGTCTTTATAAATTACCATGTTGTCTCTTAAGTAATCAAATCCAAACTCGTTATTTGTACCATAAGTAACATCACAAGCATATGCTTTTTGCTTATCATGTGGATTCATTCCAGCAATTGCCAAGCCTACGGTTAAACCTAAGAATTTATATACCTTTCCCATCCATTCACTATCTCTTCTAGCTAGGTAATCGTTAACGGTAATAACATGAACACCTTTTCCTGTAAGTGCATTTAAGTATACAGGTAGTGTTGCAACTAAAGTTTTACCCTCACCAGTTTTCATTTCAGCAATTCTACCTTGGTGTAAGATAATTCCACCAATTAATTGCACATCAAAATGCCTCATACCTAATACTCTTTTTGCTGCCTCTCTTACTACAGCAAAAGCTTCTGGTAATAAGTCATCTAATGTCTCTCCTTTATCCAATCTTCCCTTAAATTCATCTGTCTTTGCCCTTAGCTCTTTATCCGATAGCTTTTGCATATCTGGCTCTAAATCATTAATTTTCTTTACTAATGGCTGAACTCTTTTTACTTCTTTCTCACTATATGATTTAAATAATCCCATTTTTCTCTTCCTTCCTACTGTTTATTGCTTTTTGTGATTTTTCTATCACACACTCTTAGAACGCATTTACTAGTATTTGTTCTAAGTCAAAATAATACTATGTTACTATATCACTTTTTTTGAAAAACCGCAACCCAAAATTGAAAATAGTTAGAAAAAGAATTTTCTCTTTTCTCTCATATTTCTTTTTTCAAAACATACATATGTAATAATCTATTTTCTAAGGAGAAAGTCTATGTTTGTATTTAATTTTAAAATTAATGGAAATAAAACTGCAAAAATAGGATTAGCAATTCTTTGTATTATCGTTCTTCTACTTACCGCTTTTGTCTGCTACCGTGTTATTTTTAATAACTTTTTTAAAACAAATGATGATTATTTGGCAAATGCTACTTTTGAGCTTACTACACAAAATTACACAAGTGTACTGCAAAATGTGCATAATGATATTGATACTTATGTGGGGCAAAAAATCAAGTTCATTGGCTATGTTTATCGAATGTATGACTTTACAGACGAACAATTTGTGCTAGCTAGAGACATGATTGTATCCTCTGATTTTCAAACAGTAGTTGTTGGTTTCTTGTGCCATTCTGAAATTGCTAAAAATTTTGAATCTGGACGTTGGGTACAGGTAGAAGGAACAATTACCAAAGGATATTACTATGGCGATATGCCAATTATTGAAGTAGAAAAAATAGAACAAGTAGAAGAACCAACCGATGAGTATGTCTATCCACCAGACGATAGTTTTGTAACAACTTCTACAGTTTTATAGAGTGAGAGTTTAGGGACAGGTCTAATTCTCTCAAAAGTGAGAGTCTAAGACCTGTCCCTAGACTCTCACTCTTTCCTTAAAGTTTCCATCAAATTATCTGTAAAAATTTTCTTTTTTAAGTAAATTGTTGCAAGTAACATTACACCAATAATTCCAATACCACTAATAATTAGCGCACCCCATGGAATTTCAAAAGGATACCACAAGTAGTCGACATTGGTTAAATATACGATATAAGAAGCTAGCAAACCAAAAGCAATTCCAAGAACGAGAGCCAATAATCCGCAAAGTATATTCTCCCTCCAAAGCATTTTGTTAATCTGTTTTTGTTCCATTCCAACCGTAATAAGCCCTACCACTTCTCTTTTGCGAATTTCTAAGTTAGTATTAATTGCATTATACATGTTTAGAATACCAATTAAAGTAATAATTCCAATAAAACTGTAAATAAAAATATTGACTAGTAATAATGTTTTATCCATATCTTCTTGCGAAGTATCCTCTCCGCTTCTCACACTATTTTTATTATCCTCATTATTTAAATCTATTGTATCATAATCGTTAAGTTGATATTTTTCTTTTATACCCTCTACAAATTGATTGGTAGCATTAATATCTGTAACTTCAAGATAAATGACTTGCATTTCTATATCGTTCCTATTGATAGCTCCACTTTCACCATTTAAATATCGAATAGTTTCTTCTGTTCCTACAATAATGGGACCATTTTCCACAAAACTTAAGTTGTTTGGAATTTTATCTGTAATCTTTTTAATGGTAAGTGTATCCGTGTTTTCCATCAAACTTTCTAAGTCAGATGTGCCTGGCATCCCATTTCTTAAAATAATCTCATCACCCTCGTTGTAATTGGTAAGGCGGATTCCATCATAATACTTTGTTTTCTCATGAACATAATCCACTAAAATGCACTCATTTTCTTCTAATCTGTCCACTCCCACTTCTTGTAAATAAGCAAGATAAGCATCTTCGTTTAATAGCAAAATTGGCATATTGATATAATAAGTATCTAAAATATCGTTATAGTTATATTCCTCAGAAGTAAAAAGTACATCAAAATGCGGATAAAGGGCATATTCTTCTCCATACATCGCATGTCCCGCTTCTTTTTCTTCTTCACTAATATTATCTCTATGAACTAACATACTATATCCACCTTGCTCACTATCAGAGATTACCTTTTTCGCAATTTTGGCTTCTTGAATATCGTCAATTATCTTTTCTGCTAAATCACCATACTTTTCCACCTCATATTGTAGTGAAATAGCATAGTTATAATCTGTTGTATAATTACTTGAAACAACATTTTTAACATAGTAACTGCTCACAATAATTAGCATAATGCTAATTGTTAAGGACAAAATAACTGCCAAATACCTTGCCTTATATCTTTCTATATTTTTCATAGCAAGCTTTGTTTCTATGCTCCATCTATTTTCTTTATGTTTCTGCTTTGTTTTCTTTCTTAATTTAACAGTATCTTTGTTATTTCTCATTAAATTAATGGTAGAATGCCACGAGACTTTCTTAGTAGGAAATGCTGTAGCAATGTACACCGTGAAAACAACAATCAAAATAGAAGTTATAATGCCATTTAGCGGTATGCCAAATTGAACCTGTTCATTCATCTCAAAAATAGCAAGCACAGACGAATACGAAGTCGCTAAATCTGGCAGAAGATGATTTACTATACTAATTAATAAAAAAGTAAATCCAATTCCAATAATCACTCCTAAGGGTATCGTAATAAGCAACAATATAAACAACTCTGCTCTGATGCTTCTTCTCATTTGTTTGGTTGTTGTCCCAATAGACTTCAAAATTCCAAAGTATTTTCTTCGTTCAATGATACTAATATTAATCATCGAATACAGAAAGATACTAGAACAAATAACAATAATCCCAATAAAAACACCTTTTACTGTATTCATATCTTTTTGGAAATCAGAAGTATCCTCCAATACATTTTCCAATTCTAATAATGGTTCATTATACTGCACGTTATTCTCTAAAGTAGATACTCCTTCCTCATTTCGATGCGACTTTAGTGAATAATAAATATCGAAATAATCACGGTAAATGCGGCTCACATCTTTACTAAGAACCGTAATGTTCACAATATCGTCCTCTTTTAATTCGTTTCTATCGAATAATGTTATTACTTGATTGGCTTCTATAATATTATTAAAATACCCTTGTATGATTCCAACTACAGTATATTGTTTCATATCGCCATTTTCTAATTTTTGTACTAAAGTATCTCCAATTTTATCAAAGTTGTTACTATTTGTTACTACTTCAGTATCATTCTCTGGAAGTCTTCCACTGACCAAATTATTTTTTACAAGATTATTCATAGCATTTGCATCAAAACCTACTACAAAACTTTCCACATAGTAGGCATCATTATTATCAAGATTTGTATAATTCCCTAAAGGACGCATTACCGATATTTCTTTTATATTATCATGTTTTTCTATGATGCATGCCTCTTCATAAGTAATATTTTGAAAACCGAACTTCCCAATTTCCAGCGTTTCTTTCTTCTGCTATTCGATATTCTTGATAACTGTTTAGCAATAACAAGACTGTCGTAATTAATACTGTTGTAATGAAAATACAAATACCGATAATACTACTTCGTTTTTTATTGTTTTTTAAATAGTTTATCGCTAATTTCCAAGATACTCCCATAGCTACTTTCCCCCTTTTTTATTTCTACTTATTTTCCAACTCTCTCATCTCCTACGATTTGCCCATCCTCTATTCGAATTATTCTATCTGCTTGTAAAGCAATTTTCTCATCATGTGTTACCAGTAAAATAGTTTGCTTATACGCTTTGTTATAGTATTTGAAAATATCTACAATATCTTTGGAAGCTTTACTATCCAAATTTCCTGTTGGTTCGTCTGCCAAAAGAATGCTTGGTTTATTCATTAAGGCTCGTCCAATCGATACTCTCTGTTGTTCTCCTCCAGAAAGCTGTGACGGCATTGCCTTTCTTCTATCTTCAAGATTTAATAGTTTTAACATTTTTTCTAGCTCAGCATTGTCAACTTTCTTGCTATCTAGTAAAATTGGCAAAGTAATATTATCTTCTGCATTTAGAGTTGGAATTAAGTTATAAAATTGATACACAATTCCAATATTTCTTCTTCGAAAAATGGTCATTTTATCTGGTTTCAAAGCAGAAATATTCGTTCCATTTATCCATACATTTCCACTGGTTGGTTTATCAATTCCCCCAATAATATGTAATAAAGTAGATTTACCACTACCACTTGGTCCTACAATGGCAATAAACTCTCCCTGCTCTACAGAAAATGTCACATCCTTTAAAGCATAAAGTTTCTTTTCTCCGTTTGCATATTCTTTTGTCACGTTTTCTATTTTTAAAATTTCCATAACATCCTCCTATGAGTAGGTTTGATTTTTTTGTAGTATTTCAAGATAGCATATCATTTTTTCTATTACAAACCTTTCATTTATTCTGATTATATAATACCAAAGTGACTTTAAAATGACAATTAGTATAAAAATGAATTTTCTGGAAAACTCGGTTCAATCCACATTGATGTTCCAATTTGATTTTTATGTAAATTTATGGTATAATATAATTGATTTTACCGATACGGTGAAAAAACTTAAAAAGGAGGGAAATCTCATGACTATTGACGATTTCCGGAAAAATGTAGGGAAACTAATGTGGGCTTCTGATATTGAACAGAAGTTCGAACAGGAAACAGAGAGAATGCTGGACCATTTATTTTTAGCAATTAAATATATTGATCAAGATTCTTGCCCAGAAAGCAATATTATAGGCTTCCCGCTTTCTGCTGGCGAGCACTTGGAAGTAGATATTGTAATTGCTCAAGGTGATTTAGATTCTATTCCCAACTACTACAAACTGACATTCCATAGAGAATTCAAAGAAAGCGTAGGAATGGACAGCTACTGTAAAAGTTTTGGCTTTTCAGATTCACTGTTCACAAGCAATAGCCTCTCAAACGAGGCAGATGGCGGAAATGTCTATCCCGGGGCTCACATAAGTGTCAACTTCCAACTCTATCAAGAGTTGTGGTGCTTGAGCTATTTGCCCATGTTTTTGAAAAAACATGGCATCGAGTCCGAAAGGACTTATGTTGAAGGTAAAGGCGAATCGGCATTTCTCACGTTCAAGATCCCAGCTGACTGGTTCCTTACATAACACAGACACCCCAGTAGCAATGCTACTGGGGATTTTTTTCATTGATATAACTTTATAAAAAAAGTAGTTCCTTTTCCTTTCTCACTTTCTACCGTAATTTCACCATTGTGGCTTTCGATAATACTTTTTGCAAGAGATAGCCCTATTCCAAAACTATTTTTATTTGCCTTTTCTCCTTTATAAAATTTATCAAAAATTCTAGGTAAATCCTTTTTAGAAATACCACTTCCATGGTCCTTTATTGTTAATTGAACATATAGTGGGGTTTGCTCGGCTTTTATCTTAATTTCCGTATTCTCTTTGGAATGTTCTATACTATTTTTAAGAATATTTTCTATGGCTTCTATCATCCATTTTTCATCTAGCTTGGCAGATATATTTTCTGCCATTTCTATCGATAGTTGTTGATTTTTAAGCTCTAAAAATAGGCTCATGTTTTTTTCTACCTTTTCTACTAGCTGTTTTATATTGGTGCCTTCTTTGTGAAATTCTATGGTTTTCGTATCTAACTGCGCCATTTTTAGTAAATTATCTACCAACCAATTCATTTGGTTTAATTGCCTTGAAATCTCGTAAACAAATTTTCGATTATTTTCTTCTAGTGTATCTTCCTTTTCAATCATTGCATCTACCATTGCTGTAATTGCCATGAGAGGCGTTCTTATCTGATGCGAAATATCTGCCAAGTAGTTCGAAAGTGTCTCCCTATCCTTTGCTAAGTTTTCTGTCCTTTCTTTCAATTCCAACACAATTTTATAAATCTCATTTTTTAAATTGCTCATTTCGCTTTCAGACATATTTTCTATGTCTAGCTGATAATTACTATTTGCCATTTCTTGTAGGTAATTCCTTACTTTTCTTATTTCCTTTTCATTGTTATTTAACACTGCTAAAAAACAAATTACCATAAGAAGCAACATTACTACAAAGTAAGCTAATAGAATATAGCTATTCTCATAAAATTGGTTATGTATTTCTTCTAGAGCTAAACTCTCTGCTAGACCCTCTACTTCATATTTCGTTAGTATCTCTTCTTTATTATTTTCTTGTGACCAATGCAAAAAAGCAAGCAAAATTGCTGTCAAGAGAAGAACTGATAGAATCATTACTATTAAAAATATTTTTATTTTTCTGTTTTTTAAACTATTCATTTTCTATTTTATACCCTATTCCTTTTATCGTTTTAATTATTTTTGGGTGGTTTATGTCGTCCTCCAATTTTTCTCGTAATCGCTTAATATACACCGTAAGTGAATTATCATTAATAAAATTTCCACTAATATCATAAACCAAATTTAGTAATCTGTCTCTTGTTACAATATTTCCTCTCGCATTTAGTAGCATCAAAAAAATTCGCCACTCTAGGCTAGTTAGGGTTACCTCTTGTTTCCCTTTTTCAATGCGGTTATGCTCCAAATCGATGGTAATATCTTCTATTTTCAGCAAAGAAGCGGTTTTCTTGTATTTTCGAAGTGCATTATGGATTCTAGCCAACAATTCCCCAATGCGAAATGGCTTTACAATATAATCATCTGCTCCTACGTTTAGCCCGTTGATAATATCTTGCTCTTTGTCTTTTGCTGTTAGAAATAAGATAGGAATATCGTAATTATGTTTTACTTCTTTGCATAAGTAGATTCCGTTTCCATCGGGTAATAAAATATCGAATATCATTAAATGATAGCAATTTTGACTTATTTTTTCTCTCGCTGATTGCATAGTATTACTAATATCTACTTGATAATTTTCAGCTTCTAAAGAAACTTTTAGCCCTTGTGCAATTGCTTCATTATCTTCTACAATTAAAATTTTCACTTTGTATCACCACAAACATTATAGCTCATCTTTGGCTTTGTGGCAAGGTATAAATTGGGGACAGGCCTTTTTGTCCCCAATTTATACTATCGCTCCAAAATAGATTTTACTACTCCTTTATCAATCAATGTTCCATAAATATTTTTTAGGATAATTAAAATAATTGGTCCTAGCAGTAATCCCCATACTCCAAGGAACTGGAATCCCGTATACATGGCGATTAGCGTAAATATAGGATGTATTCCTATTTTTCCGCTAATGATTTTCGGCTCAATTAATTGCCTTACAATACTCATGATGCACCATAAAACAAAAACACCTATTGCTAGTTTTAAATCCCCCGTAAAAGCCAAAAAGCCTGCCCATGGTATCATTACTGTTCCAGAGCCAAAAATCGGTAATGCGTCAACAAAGGCAATTCCTAGAGCAATAATTAACGGAAATTGAATATTCCATCCTAAAAAATAAAAAATGTATAATCCCACAATGGAGATGAAAAAAGAAATAAGAACTAATGTAAGTTCTGCCTTTAAGTAACCACCTAATGATTGAATTAATGCTTTCAAATGTACACCAATTCGTTTTACCCATGTTTCAGGAAGATGGTGTTCTAATTGGTCAATCATATAGATTTTATCAACACACATAAAATATAGCGCAATTAGTGTAATGCCAAAATATACTCCTAGCGTTGGTACAGCTGTAATGAAATCAATTGCTTTAGTTAAAGCTCCTTTTGCCCACTCAGTTACAGTATCCAAAAACTCCATTCCGGAATTTTGCAAAATATTCATGACATCTTGAGGAATATTTATTTTACTCAAATCAAAGGAAGATACAAAGTTCTGGAACATTTGATAGCCTGTATCAATATAGCTATTTAGGTTCTTAAGCAGATTGCTCGCTTCGGAGATTAAGGTGGTTATTCCCCACGCTAGCAATCCTGCTATGATAGCAATTGCTATGATAAACACAAGGATGGAACTAACTTTTCGTGTTAATTTTGTTTTCTTCATAATAAAACGAATGATAGGTTCCAACATTAAAGAGAGAACAAAGGCAATTAAGAAAGGCATGTAAAAAACAGCTAGTTTAAAAGCTAAATAAACAGCAATAATACTAACTGCTAAAATAAAGATATTTTTAATTACTTTGTGCCAATAGTTCATATCAATGACCATATATTTCATTTCCTCCTTTCGCTCTTTAACTTGTCCTTTTTATTATTTTATGCGAAAGGAGAAAATTTATGCGAAAACTTAGCTCCTACTCTGCATTCTTTTTATCGCATCCACATATATCTTCTAAAGTCGCATATACTCCTTTATTTTCCACATTTTTATTTTTTGCTAAGTCTCCTAAAGTAAGCATACCAACTACTTTGTTGTTTTCCATAACAGGAATTCTTCTTATTTGATTATTTCCCATTACTTTTTCTGCATCACAGACATCCGTTTCTGGAGTACACCAAGCTACATTACAAGTCATAATTTCGCTGACTGGTGTGTTCTTAATTTCTTTTCCACATCCAATAGTTCTTAATAAAATGTCTCTATCAGTAACTAAACCAACTACCTTTTTCGAATCATCACATACAGGAATACACCCAATATGGTTTTCGCACATTAATCTAGCACATTCCTCCGTATCGCAATCTGGTTTTACAAAAACCACTTCTTTACACATACAATCTTTGACTTTCATGAAAACCTCCTATTATTATAAAACTAAAAAATGAATATTCTTTTTAAAAAAAGAAATACTAATAGAAAACATAAATAACAAAATGTTTTCTATATTCTTATTATCTACAAAAAAATAAAAGATATGCAATCTATCATTACATATCTTTCAAAATTTTTCCATTTTTTAAAATAATCTTGGCTGAATTGGTGGTCTTGGTCCTCCTCCCATTCCCGGTCCATAACCAGGTCCTCCTGGAAAAGGTGGCCTTGGTGGACGTGGAGGTCTAGGTCTTGGTGGCCTATTTCCACCAAATAATCGATTTAGGATAAGAATTTGAATTAAATCACGCAACGTCCTATTTCTTCCTCTTCCAATTATTCTGTTTTCATTATTTTGTGTTTCATCCATAATGTTTTCCACTCTATTGTTTCGCATATTAAAAGATTCTCTATTTGCTCTATTTGTTCCTACTTTGCTTGAATCTGTTTTCGTTAGCACATCCTTTCTGCTGGTTTCTGTTTTACTTGTTTCTTTTGCATCCTGGGTTGGCAGATTAACTCGCAGATTTACAACTTCTGCATTGTTAGGATCACTTTCCAGATTCAAATAAATTTCATCTGTCATCTTTTCTACCAATTCTCTGGTAATAGGCTTTGTATTTGCTTCACATATTTTGCATACCATAGGATAAATAATTTTATAAATTTCCGGATACAAATCCAAAATTTCATCATTATTTCTTGCCGGTGTTAAATATTCATAGGTAACATTGGTATAATTGTCGTATGTATTGTTGCTATTAATTGGCATGGTCATTGGATATCCCAGTATGCTTCTCATATAGTCTTCATAATTTTGATAATACATATAATACCTCCTTAAACTTTGTATATTATATGTATTTTTGAAAAAATGGTGAAGTTTCTTATTTTAACTCATTCACTAATCTTTTAAACACTTCTCCTCTTTCTTCAAAGTTTTTAAACATATCAAAGCTGGCACTGGCTGGAGAGAATAAAACAATTTCTCCTTTTTCCGCAATAGCTTTTGCTCTTTTTACTGCTTGTTCTATATTTCCAACTCGATAGATTGGAAATACAATTTTAGAGTCCGCTGTTTCTTTTATAATGGCAGATTCTATCTTTGGTCCTGTTGCTCCCATCAAAATCAACTTTGAAACTTTTTTCAAAATAGGTTTAACAAGTGGGGTATAATCCAAGTTTTTATCATACCCTCCCGCAATTAACACAATCTTTTCGCGGAAAGAATTTAAACCTGCTATTGTTCTTGTTGGGCTGGTTCCAATAGAATCATTATACCATTTTACGCCATCTAATTCTCTTACTAGTTCTAATCTATGTTCTACTCCTTTGAAGTTTTTGATGGCTTGTATTTGTGTCTCAGAGTCAACCAATTCCGAGGTAGCAGCTATAGCAGCACAAATGTTTTCATAATTATGTACTCCTCTTAAAGGAATATCTTTTACATCCAATAAGTGCTTTCTAATACCATCATCGCATTCTTTAATAATTCCATCATCATAAATGATACCATCTGCCAGTTTACTTTTGCTACTAAAAAATACTACTTTTCCATCTGCCTCTTTTGCACATTCTCTTGTAATGTCATTATCGTAATTCAAAACTACTTTTCCCGATTCATCTTGGTAAGCAAAAATATTTTTCTTAGCTTCAATATATTCTTCATAAGATTTATGCTTATCTAAATGATTTGGCGAAACATTTGTAATAACAGCAATATCTGGGCTAATTTCCATACCCATTAGCTGAAAACTACTAAGCTCTAAAATAACAATATCGTCTTCTTCAAAATCTTTTACTTTAGTAAATAGCGGAATTCCTAAGTTTCCACCTAGATGACAACGATATCCACCTTGTTTTAAAATTTCATAAATAAGATTCGTCGTTGTGGTTTTTCCATCACTTCCTGTTATTCCAATAATTTTGCAAGGGCAGGTATGCATTAGCATTTCTATTTCTGAGGTAACAATAGCTCCTCTTTTTTGCTCTGAAACAAGTTGCAAAGTAGTAGGCAAACAACTTGGGGAACGAAAAATGATATTAAATCCTCGCAAAAAATGTAGTGCATTTCTTCCTGTTATTAATTCGAAACCATAATCTTTTACTTTTTGAACTGTTTCTGGGTCGATTTTTTCTAAATCTTTTTGCTCAAAAACAGTTACATTTCCCGTTAACTGATGCAAATAATCGAGTAATGGAAGATTACTAACTCCTAAACCAATCACTGCAATTCGTTTTCCTGTAATATTATTTTCAAAGGCTTTTAATTTTAAATTCTCCATCTTATCCATTCCTTGTATTTTATTTAGGTTTTCTTAAAGGTTTTACCTATAAACCTATTTCTCTCTTTTATTTTATTAACTTCTATAAAAATTCGTTATTGTTTTACTTGTCTTTTTCTTTTATGTACTCCATTACCTTTAATGTAGACTCTTGAACTGTCTTACATTCGGTAACATCTACTACTATTGTGTTATCATATGTTTTATAGTATCCGGATTTTTCCTGCAAAGCATCTCGCTTTTCAATATTTTCTTTTACCTCACAATAATCGGCTTTTTCCCCGTATTGCTTCATTTTTCTTCTAACTCTTTCTTCTAGAGAAGCAGTAATTAGGAAATGGTAATCCAGATTTGGATAAATTTTCATCAAATCTCTGCCAGATACTATCACATTAAATACTTTCTTATATTGGTCAATTAAATGTCTTGCGAAAAGATAAAATTGCTCACTGTTCGCATTAGCACCTGCAATAGAAACTGCTAAAGAGGAATCTTCTGATTGTAATTTTTCCTCCTCTATCTTCTTACCAGCAATGTATACTACACTTTCCCTATTCTCTATTTTAAATTCTACTTTTAAATCTTCCATTAACTTCTTTGCATCCACTTCATGAATAGAGTCTTTTAAATTTTTCAAATCGATATTTTTAGCAGAATGCATAAATGCATATACAATTCCTCGATATAAATTTCCTCCATGCAAAATAATACTATTAGGAATATGTTTCAATAATTCTCTACAAATAGAAGTTTTTCCAGAACCAACATATCCTTCAATTCCTATGACAATATTGCTCATATTATTTCTCCTTTATTAGTTTTACATTTACATTGCCTATTATATCATTTATTTCTACAATTTTCATTATAAATTTGAAAATCTTTAATTAAATCGTATATTATTTTAAAAAATGTACATAATTTTATTAAGATTGGAGGTGCTTTCAATATGTCAGAGAACAATACTTCAAAAAAGGGCAACAAAAAAAATAATGGAAAACAAAACGAAAACAATAACAACAAATAGTCAAAACGCAAAGAAGGTAAAATTACTTTCTTTGCGTTTTTGTATTATTCTCCAAACAAGCCCGTCCCCAATGGTTCTATTTTTCCAAATACTTTTTCAAAAATTTGCCTGTATAGCTTCTTTCATTCTTTACAATTTGCTCTGGAGAACCGACAGCTACAATTTCTCCTCCGCCATCGCCTCCTTCTGGTCCTAAGTCGATAATATAGTCCGCAGTTTTAATTAAGTCCAAATTATGTTCAATAACAATAATACTATTTCCTGTATCTACAAGCCTTTGCAAAATATCGACTAAACGATGTACATCTGCTATGTGAAGTCCGGTTGTTGGCTCATCCAAAATATATAATGTTTTTCCTGTTGCTTTTTTCGAAAGTTCAGTAGCAAGTTTAATACGCTGTGCTTCACCTCCCGAAAGTGTGGTAGAAGGCTGTCCTAATTTAATGTACCCTAATCCTACATCATATAAGGTTTGGATTTTATTTTTAATTCTTGGTAAGTTCTTAAAAAACTCTAATGCTTCTTCTACTGTCATGTCTAACACATCGGAAATCGTTTTTCCTTTATATTTTACTTCCAAAGTCTCCTTGTTGTAACGTTTTCCTTTGCAAACATCACATGGTACATAAATATCTGGCAAGAAATGCATTTCTATTTTTAAAATACCGTCCCCATTACAAGCCTCGCATCTTCCACCAGTAACATTAAAGCTAAATCTGCCTTTATCATAACCTCTCATTTTAGCTTCATTAGTACCAGCAAATAAGTCACGTATAAAATCAAATACACCCGTGTAAGTAGCAGGATTGGAACGTGGTGTTCTTCCTATTGGTGATTGGTCTATGTTAATAATTTTATCAATGTTTTCTAATCCTTTTACTTCTTTACATTTTCCTGGTTTTTCATTGGAACCATTTAAATCTCTTGCTACCGTTTTATATAAAATTTCATTTACTAATGTACTTTTTCCAGAACCGGAAACGCCTGTAACGCAGACGAATTGTCCTAGTGGAAACTTTACATTAATGTTTTTTAAGTTATGTTCGGTAGCTCCTTTTACTTCAATGGCTTTTCCATTAGATTTTCTACGTTTTTTCGGAACTAAAATTTGCTTTCTTCCACTTAAATATTGTCCTGTAATAGAATCTAGTACTAATTTTACTTCTTCAGCTGTTCCTTGTGCCATGACATTACCACCATGCACACCTGCTCCTGGTCCAATATCAATAATTTGGTCTGCTGCATACATGGTATCTTCATCATGTTCTACTACCAAGACTGTATTTCCTAAGTCTCTTAAATGCTTCAAAGTGGCTAGCAATTTATCATTATCTCTTTGGTGAAGCCCTATACTTGGTTCGTCTAAAATATAAAGCACTCCTGTAAGCCCAGATCCAATTTGCGTTGCCAAACGAATACGTTGTGCTTCTCCACCAGAAAGCGTTCCTGCACTTCTAGATAAGGTCAAATATTCTAATCCAACATCCATTAAAAATTGTAATCTCTTATTTAGCTCTTTCATGATTTGATCTGCTATCATTCTATCTTTGGCATTAAGCTCTAAAGAATTTAAATAATCCATTATTTTATTAATCGACATATCGGTTAGTTCATTAATATTTTTATCTCCTACTTTGACCGATAAGCTTTCTTTTTTTAGCCTTGCGCCATGACATTCTGGGCACTCAGAGTCACTCATATACATTTCATAAAAAGTACGCATTCCTTGCGATTTGGTTTCATTATGACGTCTTTCCAAAGTTGGAATTACTCCCTCAAAAGGTGCTCTAAATCTGCGAACTCCTGCTGCTGAAGAATATTCAAAATCTATTTCTTCGTCACCTGTACCATAAAGAACGATATCTAAAAATTCTTTTGGGAGTTTTTTTATTGGTACACTTATATCTACTCCATAATGCCTTGCCATACTTTCAAAATACATTTTTGCCATTGTGTCACCACGTTTCATATTGCTAGCTCCAAAAGCTTTAATTCCATCATATAATGTTTTGTTTTTATCGGGAATAATCAAATCTGGATCCATTTTCATCAAATAGCCAATACCCGTACAAGTAGGGCACGCACCAAATGGATTATTAAATGAAAACATTCTTGGTGTTAACTCTTCAAAACTAATACCACAATCGGGACATGCATAATTTTGGCTAAATAGCATCTCTTTTTTGTGAGTTGCATCATCAATAATAACAATATTGTTGGCATGTTTTAATGCAGTTTCTACCGATTCTGTTAATCGGCTTCGAATATCTTCCTTTATAACTAAACGGTCCACAATTAATTCAATATTATGCTTTTTCTTACGGTCAATTTGTAAATCATCGGATAGTTCTACTACTTCCCCATCTATTCTTGTCCTTACAAATCCCTCTTTTTGAAATTCTTCTAACTGTTTTACGAATTCCCCTTTTCTGCCTCTTACGACTGGCGCTAATACTTGAATTCTGGTTCCCTCTTCTAATTCTAAAATGCTATCAATAATTTGGTCAATGGTTTGTTTTTCTATTTTTTTACCGCATTTAGGGCAATAAGGCACACCAATCCTAGCATACAAAAGACGGATGTAATCATAAATTTCTGTTACAGTTCCTACCGTAGAACGTGGATTTTTCGAAGTTGTCTTTTGGTCAATAGAAATGGCTGGAGAAAGTCCATCAATCGACTCCACATCTGGCTTTTCCATTAGTCCTAAAAATTGCCTAGCATATGCAGATAAGCTTTCCACATATCTTCTTTGTCCTTCCGCATAAAGTGTATCAAATGCTAGTGAAGATTTACCTGAACCGGAAAGACCTGTAATAACGACTAATTTATCTCTTGGGATTTCTAAATTTATATTTTTTAAATTATGCTCTTTTGCTCCTTTTATTACAATTTTATCTTGCATCCAAATAGCCCCCTATAATTCTTATTCTTTAAAACAGCATACACATTATACTATAGATGGAGAAAAAAAACAAGAGTTTGTAGTCTGTATTTTTTTGCCAAACATATTTACATAAAACCAAAATTGTGCTATAATTTCTAGTATGATGTTTTTTTATTAAGCCATTGCTGTAGCAAAGGCAAGCATCAAATTTTTATAAGGAGGTCCTATTATGGACGGCATGACGGTAATCGACCGACTGGAAGTATACGCCAAAGAAGGCCACGTGTCATGTAACCTCAATCTGTACAAACGGCAGATTGAGAAGTTGGTAGTTCGTGATGGAGTTGCAGTTCAGTGCGGTACACCAGTGCCTGGCTGGAAAGGCCAATTCCGTTGTCGGATTGGGTGGCGATATGCCTTGCCCCAAACGACCGCATGGCACCTTCTGGAGATGGCTGCCGAAAACAATCCGCAGCTTAAAGAGGAATTGAAGAATTCTGCGGAAGAAAATCCTCTCTATCCGCCGTATTCTTCGGATGGTTGGGAACTCTAAAAGTACCAATTAACCACATGCTAAGAACCCCTTGCATTGTTTGCAAGGGGTTCTCTCTATAAAGCAGTGAAATATTGCACTATAACTGCTCTCTATAAATTACATTTTTTCCTTCATTCGCAAAAGTAACTAATGGTTGCTCATGTTGTTTAACGCCATTAATATATTGGTCTGCCGGGTCTATTTCAAAGTTATTGAAATTTAGCCCATTTGTAAAATCATCATTCATATCAAGAATTCCCATTGGTATCTCCTCCTTTAATACTATCTTTATCTATTTTACTATATTTTGCCTCTTTTTTCAATATTTATTTATATTTTCGCTTTGTCCAGAAATTTCCATAACCTAGTTTTTTTATAATCTTGTTTTTTCCTCTGCCCCTAAAAACAAGATTTTACAAACTACTCTCCAATTCTTTAATCTTATCTCTTAGCTCAGCTGCTTTCTCAAATTCCATATTTGAAGCATATTTTAGCATTTCGTCAGTAAGCTTATTGATGACATCTTCAATGCTTTCGTCTTTACTAATATTGTATTTGCTTTCCGCTTCTTCCATAATACTTGCTTTAATAGAATCTCTTACCGATTTTTGAATTGTCTTTGGCGTAATGCCATGTTCTTCGTTGTATTCTTGCTGAATTCTTCTTCTTCTATTCGTCTCTGAAATAGCCTTTTCCATAGATTCTGTAAGTTCATCTGCATACATAATTACTTTTCCATCAGTATTTCTTGCTGCACGTCCAATAGTTTGGATTAAAGAACGTTCAGAACGTAAAAATCCTTCTTTGTCTGCATCTAGTATAGCTACTAGAGAAACCTCTGGAATATCTAACCCCTCTCTTAAAAGGTTAATTCCGACTAGCACATCAAACTCTCCTAATCGAAGTGAACGTATAATTTCCATTCTTTCAAGCGCTTTTATGTCAGAATGCATGTATCTTACTTTAATATCAATACCAGCAAGATAAGCTGTTAAATCTTCTGCCATTTTCTTTGTAAGAGTAGTTACTAGCACCCTTTCCTTTTTCTCTACTCTTTCTCGAATTTGTTCTATTAAATCATCTATTTGATTTTCAACTGGTTTTACTTCTATTTTAGGATCTAATAGTCCTGTAGGTCTTATAATTTGCTCTACTACATTTTCTTTCGAATGCTCTTTCTCGTATTCTGCTGGTGTAGCACTTACGAAGATAACTTGATTAATTCTCTCTTCGAACTCATTAAATTTAAGTGGTCTATTATCAAAGGCAGATGGAAGCCTAAATCCATATTTTACTAAGGATTCCTTTCTTGCTCTATCACCATTGTACATCGCTCTTACCTGTGGAATGGTTGCATGAGACTCATCAATTAACAATAAGAAATCCTTTGGAAAATAATCAAAAAGTGTAAAAGGTGCGCTCCCCGGTTCTCTACCACTAATGTGTCTTGAATAATTTTCTATTCCTTGGCAAAATCCTGTTTCTTTCATCATTTCAATATCAAAGTTCGTTCTTTCTTCGATTCTTTGTGCTTCAATTAATTTTCCATTATCTTTAAAATATTGCACCCTGTCTTTTAGTTCTTCTTCAATCGTCGTGATAGCTCTTTCCATTTTATCCGCAGTTGTAACATAATGCGAATTTGGGAATATCATCACATGATTTCTTACTGCAATCACTTTTCCAGTAAGAGGATTTATTTCCGAAATTTTTTCAATCTCATCTCCCCAAAATTCTACTCTTATAGCACTTTCGCTCTCATCAGATGGGTAAATCTCTAATATATCGCCTTTCGCTCTAAAAGTTCCTCGCTTAAAATCCAACTCATTTCTGCTATATTGCATTGTCACTAGCTTTTTCATAATCTCATTTCTTTCTTTTTGCATGCCTGGCCTTAAAGAAACTATCATGTGCTCATAATCGATAGGGTCTCCTAACCCATAAATACACGATACAGAAGCAACTATGATGACATCTCGTGTTTCAAACAATGCTGCTGTAGCAGAATGGCGTAGCTTGTCTATCTCATCATTAATAGAAGCATCTTTCTCGATATATGTGTCAGAAGATGCAATATATGCCTCCGGCTGGTAATAGTCGTAGTAACTTACAAAGTACTCAACATTATTTTCTGGGAAAAACTCTTTGAATTCAGAATATAGCTGTCCAGCAAGTGTCTTATTATGTGCTAAAACCAATGTTGGTTTCTGAACTTGCTGAATAATATTCGCCATAGTAAAAGTTTTTCCAGAGCCTGTAACTCCTAGAAGTGTCTGAAATTTCTTGCCCTCTTTTATTCCATTTGATAAGTATTCTATTGCCTTAGGTTGATCCCCTGTTGGCTTGTAATCTGATACTAATTTGAACATATTTCCTCCTTGTGACCTTGTGAAATTTGTTTAGTATTATCTTGTTTGCAATTT
>CALXKT010000018.1 GCA_944388985.1 uncultured Clostridia bacterium
TTTGGAACAGGCTACTCTTCTTTAAGCACCTTGCAAGACATGCCAGCTGATATTTTAAAAATAGATAAATCATTTGTGGACAGAATAGGCAAAAACGAAAAGAACATGATAGACTATATATTAACAATGGCAAAAGAATTAAATCTAACAACCATTGCCGAGGGAGTGGAAACTAAAGGGCAAAGAGATTATCTTTTGGAGAAAGGGTGTGAGATAATACAAGGGTATTATTATGCAAAACCAATGCCAGAAGAGGAGTTTAAGGAATATATGGAAAAGGAGTAAAATATACAAAATAAAAAAATTGATGAAGTATTTAATGATTCCATTTTTCCATTTTATGATATAATTAGCTTGAAAAATTATAGAGAAGGGAATCAAATTCTATGTTAAAAATAAACGAAGTCATTTACGAAATAGAAACAAAGGACATAAAAAATAAATTTGTCAATAGACCAAGTGACACCAACAAAGGTGATTATGGTTATGTTGGAATAATGGGAGGAAGCTTAGAATATTCTGGAGCAGTTAAACTTGCTAACTTAAGTGCATCTGCTATGAGAGCAGGATGTGGTGTAGTTAGACTAATAGTTCCAGAAGGAATTGCAAAAGCAATAGCACCATATTTACTAGAGCAAACAATATTTCCAATGAACGACAATGCAAATAAAATGGTATTTTCAGAGGAACGAATAAATGAAGCTCTAGCTAAACTAAAAGCATTAGCCATAGGAATGGGCTGGGGACAAAGCAAAGAATATGAAAAAATATTGGAATATATATTAGGTAACTATAACATACCTGTGGTAATAGATGCAGACGGTTTAAATACTATTTCTAAAATGAATATGGATATTTTAAATAGTACAAAATGTAAAGTAATTCTTACGCCACATCTAAAAGAATTTGAAAGATTAAGCAAAATAAAAATAGAGGATATAAAACAAGACGAGATAACAATAGCAAAAGATTTTGCTAAAAAGTATGATGTTATTTTATTGCTAAAAGGGCCTACAACAATAGTGACAGATGGAGAGGATGTATACTTAGTAAAAAAAGGTTGCCAGGGTATGGCAACTGCTGGAAGTGGAGATGTACTGTCTGGAATTTTAGTAGGATTACTAGGGTATAATGAGTCGGATATATTAACAGTTGCAACAGGAGCGTACCTAAATGGGTTAGCAGGCGAAATAGCACAGGAAAAGTATACAGATATAAGTATGATTGCGTCAGATACAGTAAAATGCTTGCCAGAAGCAATAAAAGAAATAAGAAATGCTTGAGCAATTTGGGATGCACTTATTTTGCGCAAGCAAGAAAGGAAGAAGATAATTATTTTTGTAGAGGATGATGTGAAAGAAATAAATTTTGAGGAGGGATTATTATGAAAGAAGTATGTTTAAAAATTAAAGGAATGCATTGTGAAGGATGTAGCACAAGATTAGGAAAGGTACTAAATAATCAAGATGGAGTAGATGAGGCAATAGTTAGCTTAGAAGAAGCAAAAGCAGATATTAAATATGATGAGAACCAAATCAACTTAAATGAAATAAAAGAAGCTATTAATGATGCTGGTTTTGAAGCAGAAGAATAAAATAGGTAGAAAAAAGTATCAATTTTTTTATTTTACAGCAATCAAGAAAGAGGACTGTCCCAAAAGTTCAAGAATTTGAACAAAAAGGAGTGTCCCTTTTGTTCAAGGAGGATGAAATGAAAAAGGTCTTGTTAAAGATAGATGGAATGACTTGCAGTGCTTGTTCTAGCGGATTAGAAAAATACTTAAATAAACAAGATGGCATAGTGAATGCAACAGTTAATCTAGTAATGAACAATGCTAGCGTGGAGTACGATGAGAAGAAGTTAGATATTCCACAGATAGAAAAGTTTGTCCAAAAAGCAGGTTTTGAGAGTCTAGGAATTGATAACTTGCAGAAAGAAGAGAAAAAGAAATCAAGAGAAAAGTATAAGCTATGGGGCTTTACGATTATAGCTATTCTAACATTGTATATTGCAATGGGCCACATGATAGGCTTACCAGAAATTCCTTACTTAGGCATGCATAGCAATCCAATTAATTACACTATAGCACTGTTGCTTCTTAGCGTTATTGCCATTATTCTTGGGAAAGATATTCTAAAAAATGGTTACAAAAATCTTATTCATAAAACAGCCAATATGGATACCCTAGTAGCACTAGGTGTTTTAAGCAGTTTTTTATACAGCTTATATGGCACTTATAGGATATTTAGAGGAGATCATGAACATGTAGAAAACTTATATTTCGAATCGGTTGTGATTATTCTTTTCTTTATTCATATTGGTAGATATGTAGAAGCTCGTAACAAAGATAAAACTAAAGAAGCAATTCAAAGTTTAATGATGATAACGCCTAATAAAGCGATTATTTTAAGAGATGGCAAGGAAAAAGAGGTGACGCTGGATGAAATTATAAAAGGCGACATTGTAATAGGTAAGCCAGGAGAGAAGATTGCAGTAGATGGAGAAGTAATAGAAGGAAACACACATATTGATGAATCTTTTGTAACAGGAGAGAGTACTCCTGCAAAAAAAGAAGTGGGAAGCAAGGTTATTGCAGGAAGTATTAATTATGAAGGAACCATAAAATATAGAGCAGAGAAGATAGGAAAAGAATCAACTGTTTCTGAAATTGTGCGTATGGTAGTGGAGGCAACCAATACAAAAGCTCCGATTGCTAAAGTAGCTGATACTATCAGCGGTTATTTTGTACCAGCAATCATCATCATTGCTATTCTATCTGCTATTGTATGGCTTCTTGTTGGTCAGACACCAGCCTTTGCCATTAATGTATTTATTACGGTTTTAGTAGTAGCATGTCCTTGTAGTTTAGGTTTAGCTACACCACTAGCAATTGTAGTATCCTCGGGAGTGGCTAGCAAGGAAGGTATTTTAATAAAAAATAGCGAAAGCTTAGAAAATGCACATAAAGTAAAAACAGTAGTGTTCGATAAAACAGGAACGCTTACCAAAGGAAAATTAAGTGTAAGCAAGATTTATAATTATACGGAGAAAATATTAGAAACAAGCAAAACAGATGCAGAAATAATTAAAATTGTAGCAAGTATTGAAAATAAATCAGAGCATCCAATTGCAAGAGGAATTGTAAACTTTGCGACAGAAAAACAAATAGACCTAGAAGAAGTAGAAAACTTTAAAAATATGGCAGGTTATGGAGTAAGCGCGGAATATCGAGGCAATCAATATTTAATTGGTAACAGCAAGCTAATGAAAGAAAATGATATTAATATAGAGATGGCAATTCAAGATGAAGAAGAGCTAGAAGCAGATGGGAATAGCATTTTATTTGTTGCAGAAGCAACGAAAGAAAAGAAGGAAAATGCTAAACAAAACAGAGAGAATTGTTATAAGCTAATTGCCTTAATTGGTGTAAAAGATGTAATAAAAGATTCTGCACAAGAAGTAGTCCAAAAACTACAAAAACAAAACATTCATGTAGCAATGCTTACTGGGGATAATGAAAAAACAGCAAAAGCAATTGCGGATAGTATAGGAATCACCGAAGTAATTGCTAATGTGCTTCCAAAAGAAAAAGCAGAAAGAATAAAAGAACTTAAAAAACAAGGTCTTGTTATGATGTGTGGAGATGGAATTAATGACAGTGTCAGTTTAGTTACTGCTGATATAGGAGTAGCAGTGGGAGGCGGAACTGATATTGCAATGGATAGCAGTGATGTTGTACTCATGAAAGATAATCTAGAAAAAATACCAGAATTGATGGATATTAGCAGAAGAACCATTCGAAATATTAAACAAAATTTATTTTGGGCATTCTTCTACAACATTTGCATGTTGCCAATTGCTATGGGTGTATTTTCTGGATTTGGATTAACCATGAATCCAATGTTTGCTTCTTTAGCAATGACGCTAAGTAGTATTACAGTTACTTTAAATAGTTTGAGATTAAGGAGATAAAACAGGAAGGAGAAAGCAGTGAATATACAAAAACCACAAAAAATCTTATTTGAGGTAAATAAGATAGATAAAATAGAAAATTTAGAAAAGGAACTTGAAAAGACAGAAGAAAAAATTCAGTATAAAATAGTAGAGCAACAGGAAACAGAAAATATAGAATGCTATGATATTGATTTTGAGGTGGTTCGTTTTCATCAATGCCATCTTATCAATAGCAAACTAGAAAAGATAACTTTTAAAGATGTTGTTTTTGACAATTGCAATTTTTCAAATACTTCTTTTCAAGGCTCTTCTTTTGTAAGATGCCAATTTCTAAATTGCAAATTGTCTGGCTGTGATTTTACAGAAACCACACAAAGTAATGTAATCTATTCAGAAACAAGTGCCGCTTATAGCAATTTTTCGCTATCGAGACTACAGAATGTATTATTTGAAAATACCATTCTTCGAAATAGTTATTTTCAAGAAGATATTTTAAAAAAGGTATATTTTGAAAAAGCAGATTTGGTTCAAGCACAAGTTTTTAAAACAAGCCTAAAAGACATTGATTTATCGAATTCATTTATCGATGGTATTGTGGTGTCTCTAGAAGATATAAAGGGCGCTATTATTAATGAGTATCAAGCAATTAATTTAATTTCATTAATGGGAGTTAAAATAAAGGAATAAAAAGCTTGCCAAAATTGCTAAAATCTGGTATTATGTTAATATAACGTTATGGAAGTAAAAAATAGTTGCTTTGTAACATAATAAGAAATCTATTAAAACAAAAAAGTAACTAAGAAAAGGAGGAAAACATGAGACTAGATAAAGAAAATACAAAACAAATTATAAAAATTGTGGTAATAGCAATAGCTTTATTAGCCGTTGTATTAAACCTTTCTGCCGTGTGGGATGGAATAAAAGTTGTGTTAAGTATCTTGTCTCCTTTCATTTGGGGCTTAGCAATTGCTTTTATTCTTAATATTGTGATGAGCTTTTATGAAAATAAGGTATTTCAAATTGGAAAGAGCAAAAAGGCAAAGAAGAAGAAAGGAAAATGGGAAAGACCGCTTGCAATTGCGCTAGCGATTATTACTGTTGTGGCAGTTATTTCGATTATTATGGTATTAGTGATACCCGATTTTTATGAAGTAATTAAAAATTTAATTAGTAACATTCCAACTTATTTGGAAGAGCTAAAGAATTTTGCAGTGGATATGACACAAAGAGTTCCAGAAATAAATAATTTTATCCAAAGCATTACCATTGATACCAATGCATTAAGAGATGGAATTATGAACCTTTCTAAGGATGTATTAGATATCACTATTAACCAAGTGTCTAGCTTATTTTCTAATATTGTGAATTTCTTTATTGCTATTGTTTTTGCTGTTTATATTTTAGCAAATAAAGAACAATTAAAACAGCAGACAAAGAGATTTATTTATGCGCGATTTGATAAAGAAAAATCGGACCATATCCTTAAAGTTAGCAGGCTTTCAAGAGATTCGTTCCGTAACTTTTTAACAGGACAAGCAAAAGAGGCTGTTATCTTAGGAGTGCTTTGTGCCATAGGTATGTTTATTTTACAAATTCCGTATGCAGGACCAATTGGAGCATTAACAGCATTAACAGCTTTTATTCCTATCGTAGGTGCCTTTATAGGAGGTTTTATAGGAGCTGTTCTTATTGTCGTAATTGATCCAATGAAAGCATTGATTTTTATCATTTTCATTATCGTATTACAACAAGTAGAGGGAAACTTGATTTATCCGCATGTCGTTGGTAAAAACATGGGACTTCCAGGAATATGGGTATTAGTGGCTATTACCGTAGGAGGAAGCTTGTTTGGAATTGTAGGAATGATAATAGGATTGCCAATTTTATCAATTATCTATGCTATTGTTACAGAAAACACCAACAAGAAGCTAGAAGAAAAGGAAAAAGAGTTAGAAGAAACGCTTTAAAAGTAGAATATTCAAAAAATATGTGCTATACTATAATGGATTTATGGTATAGCTCTTTTTTTGAGCTTCTAGAAAGGAATGTGATATAAAATGAAAAAATATTACTTTACGTCTGAAAGTGTCACTGAGGGACACCCAGACAAATTAGCAGATTTAATTTCGGATAGCATATTAGATGAGTGCTTAAAACAAGATAAAAATGCAAGAGTGGCGGTAGAAACTTTTGTATCTGGCAATACGGTAACTATTGCAGGACAAATAACAGCAAATGCAAATGTGGCAATAGAGCCACTGGTAAGAGAGATTATTAAGCAAATTGGTTATGATAATGCAGAAACTGACATGGATTATAGGACTTGCAAAATAGATGTTACGATTACTAAACAAAGTAGTGATATCGCAATGGGAGTAGACACCGGAGGAGCAGGAGATCAAGGTATTATGTTTGGATATGCTTCTGATGAGACAGAGAATTATATGCCATACGCGATTAATATGGCGCATAAATTGTCAAAGAGGTTAGCAGAAGTACGAAAACAAGGCATCATTCCATACTTAAGACCCGATGGAAAAGTACAAGTAACTGTAGAATATGAAGATGACCAACCAAAAAGAATAGAGACTATCTTAATTTCTACACAACATCGTGCAGAAGTAAGCCAAGAGCAATTAAGAAAGGATGTTATCAAAAACATTGTGGATGTTATTGTTCCAGCAGAAGTGAGAGACGAAAACACTAAAATATATGTTAATCCAACCGGTAGATTTGTCATTGGAGGACCGTTAGGAGATACAGGACTTACGGGAAGAAAAATTATTGTAGATACTTATGGTGGTTATGCAAGACATGGAGGGGGTGCTTTTTCTGGAAAAGATGCAAGCAAAGTAGACCGCAGTGCTGCTTACATGCTTCGCTATATTGCAAAGAATATAGTAGCAAATGGCTATGCTAAAAAATGCGAAATTCAAGTATCGTATGCCATTGGAATGAAAGAGCCACTTTCCATTTATATTAATACGTTTGGAACTGGCAAAAGAACAGAGGAAGAGTTAGTAGAACTCGTTAAGAAAAACTTTGACTTAACCCCAAAAGGAATGATTGATTACTTAGGTTTACGAGGACCAATTTATACGAGAACGACCAATTATGGACACTTTGGTAAGGATGACTTACCATGGGAGAAGATTATAAAAATATAGAAAGGACGCAACATGAATTACAAGATAGTAAATGGCTCTATTTCCTTTGGAGCAGAGACCATACTAGAAGAAATTAATTTTGAAATAAAAGAAAAAGATAAAATTGCGATTGTAGGAAGAAATGGATGTGGAAAAACTACATTATTAAAATCCATCGTGAATAATGAAATGCTAGAAGAAGGAATTGGAGAAGAAAAGTTTGGGGTATACAAACAAGGGACTCCTAGTATTGGGTATTTGAAACAAATGGAATTAGAAAATTCAAACAATACCATGTTAGAAGAAATTTTAACCGTCTATGAGCCAATTACAAAACTAGCAGAAAAAATAGAGAGATTAGCAAAAGAATTAGAAACTTCGCAGGAAGAAAAAACGATAAAAGAATATACCAATTCGATGGAGCGATTTGAAAGAATGGGAGGGTATACCTATCAAAAGGAATATGAAGTAGCGATAAAGAAATTTGGCTTTACCGAAGAGGAAAAAAGTAAAAAGATGGCTCAATTTTCCGGAGGGCAAAGGACGAAAATTGCTTTTCTAAAGTTATTGCTTAGTAAACCAGATATTTTACTTTTGGACGAGCCAACAAACCATTTAGATATTACTGCCATTGAATGGCTAGAAAACTATCTGAAAAATTATCCGAATGCTGTGGTAGTTGTTTCTCATGATAGAATGTTCCTAGACAGAATCGTAAATAAAGTATATGAAATTGAGTATGCTGCTATTACAGAATATATCGGAAATTATACCGATTTCGAGAAACAAAAACGTGCCAACTATGAAAAACAGCGAAAGGATTATGAATATCAACAAGCAGAAATAAAAAGATTGCAAAGAATTGCAGACCGCTTTCGCTACAAGCCTACAAAAGCCAAAATGGCTTTATCGAAATTAAAGCAAATTGAAAGAATGACCATAATAGAGGAACCAAGTAAATACGATTTAAAGACATTTCACACTCATTTTAATATTTTGGAAAGTGGAAGAATGGTATTACGTGTTAAGAATTTGCAAATAGGATATGAAAAAACAATTGCAGAAACTTCTTTTGAACTTTACCGAGGACAGAAGTTAGCTATTATCGGAGCAAATGGGATTGGAAAATCGACATTATTAAAAACAATCAATGGGGATATACCAAAACTAGGAGGAGAGTTGGAATATGGATATCATGTAAACAAAGGGTATTTTGACCAACAGATGGAATTTTCAAATCCGGAAAATACCGTATTTGATGAATTTTACGAAAATTTTCCAGACCTTACAACAACGCAAATACGAACCATCCTAGGTACTTTTCTGTTTTCTGGAGAAGAGGTTTTCAAAAAAATTAAAGTACTTTCTGGTGGTGAAAGAGGACGTTTGCAACTTTGCAAAATTTTTAAGAAAGGTCCTAACTTGTTGCTATTAGATGAGCCTACCAATCACATGGATATTGTAGGAAAGGAAAGCTTAGAAAATATCTTAAAAGAGTATACAGGAACCTTATTATTTGTTTCCCATGACCGTTATTTTGTCAATAAAATAGCAGATTCTCTACTGATTTTTGAACCAGGAAAAGTCAGCTATTTTAATGGAACATACGAAGAGTATACTAGAAAACGAGAAGAACAAGAGGAGCAAGAAGTTAATAATACAAAAGAAGAAAGTAACAAAACAAACGAAAATAGTAATAAAAACTTGTATTTTCTTAATAAAGAGAAAAACAAAATACAAAACAAAATCAGCAAATTGGAGCGAGAAATAGCAGAAAAAGAAAACGAAGTAAAGGTATTACAAGAGGAAATGTTACAAGAAGAAATAAGCACAGACTATGTGAAATTAAAAGAAATACAGGACAAAATACAAAGCATCAATCAAGAAATAGAAGCTAAGATGTTGGAATGGGAAGAATGGAATGAAAAATCAACTATACTTTTCTAAAAATGTTTGTTATAATGTATTCGCGAAAGAATAAAATAATATAAGGAGGATGGTAAAATGAAAAAGAAAATTTTAATTGTACTTGCTATTATTATTGTGATAGCACTAGTGGTGGTAGGTTACTTTGTTGTGTCTGATTTGATGCAAGAAGGAAAGTTGCAAAAGGAGTTAGAAGAGATTAGCAATTTAAGCAATGCGGAAGAAATTGATATGGAGCAAATTGAAGAAAGACTTAACAGAACGGTAACAACGGGAGATTATGCGGTAGTGGAAAAAGCATTTAAGCAGTACCTAATGGACAGCATGGATAATATGACGCTTATTGCGCAAATTTTAAGTGATGAAAGAATGATTGAATGTTTAACAGCAGAGAATTATACAGAAGATGGACCGGAATTTACAGAAACCAAAGAGTATTTAACAGAAACAAAGGAACAGTTGGAAAAACTAAAAAATGAATATGTCCAATTTTATACAGAAGAAAAGGTAATGTCCTATATTAATGACAAAGGACTAGATGAATATTATATAGATTATTACAAAACGAATATAGCAGGTGATATATTATCTAATGATACACAATTAGTGGAAACTTCAATAGATGACTTGATTCAAGTTTTGGATGCAACAGAAGATGTAATTAATTTTTTAGCAGAGAATAAAAATAGTTGGCAAATAGAAGATGGTAATATTGTATTTGATAGTGATGCTTTGTCAAATCAGTATGACGGGTTAATAGAGAAGCTATACGAAGAATAATTGCTTTCGAATATCATATCAAAGAAGCACAAAAACTGAAAGCTGAGTTGGATGAAATGCTAGGATTTAACGTATATAGGCTATTTCCAGATGTTTTAGATAATTGAGTAGCAATATAAATTAATTAAAGGAGAAAAGCATGGCAATCATAGAAGTAGAAAACTTAGTAAAAACATATAAAATTCTGCAAAAACAAGATGGTCTAATAGGATATTTTAAAAATTTAGTGAGACCAAAATATAAAGAACTTACTGCAGTAAAAGGAATAAATTTCAATATAGAAGAGGGAGAACTAGTCGGCTACATAGGAGAAAATGGCGCCGGAAAGTCTACTACTATAAAGATGCTTACAGGACTATTAACGCCTACTTCTGGAAAAATTGTTGTAAATGGAATAGTCCCATATGAAAAAAGAATTGAAAACAATAAAAGCATTGGAGCAGTATTTGGTCAAAAAACGCAATTGTGGTGGGATTTACCGGTTATCGAATCCTTTCGATTAATAAAACAAATGTATAAATTGCCAGATGGGGAATATCGAAAAAATTTAAAAAAGTTTACGCAGATTTTAGAACTAGAAGAACTATTAGATAAACAAGTTAAAAATCTAAGTTTAGGCCAAAAAATGAGGTGTGAAATCGCAGCCACATTTTTGCATAATCCAAAAATAGTGTATTTAGATGAGCCAACCATTGGACTTGATGTGTTCGTAAAAGAAAACATAAGAAAGTTTATAAAAGACATTAATAGAGAAAAGAAAACAACTGTAATTTTAACAACACATGATTTAAAGGATATTGAAGATGTTTGCAACCGAATTATATTATTAGACCAAGGTGAAATTATTTATGACGGAGACAAGCAAAAGTTTAAAGATATATATGGAAAATATGTTTTTGCAGAGTTGGTTGTTTCAAATAAGAATGGTAAACTCAGTGACACCATTACTCTAAATGGTTGCGAAATAGTAGAAGAAACGGAGAAAAGTATAAAAATAAAATTCAATCATGAAGAAACTACTATCATGCAAATTTTAAATACAATATCCAATCACTGTGTTGTAGAGGATATTCACATGAGAGAAGCAGAATTAGAAGATATTCTTAAAGAAATATACAAAGGAGCACACAAATGTTAAGAACAATATTTGCATTAGCAAAGATGCACTTAAATGAGCATAACATTTATAAATCTAATTTTTATTTATTTAGTTTTAATCGATTAATTGAAGTCGTAGTATATATTTTTGTATGGCAAGCTATTTATTATCAAACAGGAGATGCAGGAGGATTTACTTTGTCACAAATGATTACGTACTACATTCTTGTGGTATCAATCAATCCAATTGTATTATGGGGAATTAATGAGGATATGGGACATTCCATAAGAACTGGCAGAATTAATAAAGAATTATTAAATCCTATTTCATATTTTAAATACTATTTTGGCATGAATTTAGGAGAAATTGCTTTTGCTGTTATTGTAGGAATTGCTGTATTTGTGGTATGTGCTATTTTCTGGGGAGTAACCTTACCAGTAAGCTTTCTAAACTTTATCATATTTTTAGTTTTGATTTTATTAGGAATACCAATTACTTTTTTCTTGCAAATGATTGCAGGAACAGTTGGGTTTTATTCGGGTTCCATTTGGGGAATACAAATACTTAGAAAAGCAGTGATATCTATCTTTGCTGGAGTTATTGCACCAATTACATTATTTCCAGCATGGTTTCAAGCTTTATCAAATTATTTGCCATTTCAAGAATTAATTTATACACCTATCAATATATGGATTGGAGAATTTGATATGAGTCAAATTGTATTTGTATTAATTAAACAAGTAATTTGGATTGTAATTCTATACATAATAGCTAAAAAATTCTTTGAACACGCAGTAAAGAAAATTACAATAAATGGAGGATAATCATGTAATAAAAGATAAGATGGGTTTTATGTAATAAAAATGATAGTACAAAAATAAGGAGGGCAAAGTGACTAAAGTATTAGATAATATTAGACTATATGGTTCTTTTTTAAAAACCTCGCTAAAAGAAATGCTGGTTTATCGACTAGATTGTATTGTAGGAATGACTTCTCAAATGGTAACACAAGCGGTAGAAATTATATTTATCTGGATTGTATTTCAAAATACAGAGAATCTAGCGGGTTGGAATTTTATGCAGATTATGTTATTGTATGGAATAACACTATTATCGGTTGGAATAGCTGATTTTTGCTTTGATGCTTTATACGATATCGGTCCAAAATACATTAGAGAGGGAGATTTTGATAAAATTCTACTTAGACCAGTTCACCCTCTACTTTCTATTATAGGTGGCTCAAAAGAATTTACATCACTTGGGTATTTTCTATTAGGGCTTATTATTACCATTATTATGCTAGTAAAACTTGCCATACCAATTACTATATTTTTGATTTTGAAGATAGTATTTTTTAGTATTGTGGGAGCACTAATAATAGGGGGAATTAATACAATATGCAGTATTTCATCTTTTTGGACATATAGGTCAAATGAATTTATATGGTCTGTTTATCAAATTTACACTTTTGCACAATATCCAATCGATATATATAATGGATTTATTAAATTTTTAATAACTGTTATCTTACCATTTGCTTTTGTAGCTTATTTTCCTACAATGAACTATTTAGGGTGGGATATATATCTTATATATTTATCTCCTATAGTTGCTATTGTGCTTTGGATAATAGCAGTAAAGGTATGGAACTTAGCACTAAACAAGTATAGAAGCACAGGAAATTGAAAGAAGAACTAATACTAGAATCACAAGAGGGAGAGCATTCAGATATAGGCACAATAGGTTTTGCATTAATGATGATATTAGATGTGGGATTGGGGTAAAACTTATTAAAAAGAATGTTGACATTGCACATACAATGTGATACAATAAAAACGTAATATGGAGGTGAAACAAATGGCTAAAACAGACACTTTGAATATTAGAATTGAACCCGAATTAAAAAAAGAGGTCGAAAAAACTTTAAACGATTTAGGAATGAATATCGCTGATGCAGTAACAATCTTTCTGAAACAAGTTGTATTGACGGATAGTATTCCATTTATCATTAAAAAGCCGAAATTTAACAAAGAGACAATCGAAGCAATAAACGAGGCAGATAAAATAATGGAACATCCAGAAGATTATAAAAGTTACAATAATATCTATGAAATGATTGAGGAGATAGATGATGAAAGCGAACAAGTACGAGATAAAGATGACAAGTAAATTTAAAAAAGATTTAAAAACAATTAGAAAAAGAAACTTAGAAATTAAATTACTGGACGAAGTAGTACAGATGTTAGCTAATGATATTACTTTACCACAAAAGTGTAAAAATCATTTATTGGAACCTAAGGAAATGCGGTTTGTGGGAATGCCATATCAAGCCTAATTGGTTATTAGAGTATAAGAAGGACAATGAAACATTAATTTTAGTTCTAACTCGTACAGGTTCGCATTCTGACTTATTTGAGTAGATGTAAAGATTATGTGGTGGTAGAAGAACTAATACCAGAAGCACAAGAAGGTGAGCATTCAGATATAGGCACAATAGGCGTTGCAATAGGCTTTGTATTAATGATGATTTTGGATGTAGGATTGGGATAAGCAACATGTGATGTAGGATTGGGGTAAACAACACTTGTAATTTATGTAAATTTATGGTATAATACAAACATTCTATCCTTGGTACCAGGAGCAATAAAGGGTACAAGTTACAAAATACTCCGCAAAGTAACTACTAGGGAGGAAAATATGGGCTTGAAAAATTTATTGGAACGGGTAAAGAAATTTTGGAAAGGAGACAAAAATTCAATTCCTGCAAATGCAGATAACGATTTAGTTATTTGCGAGGATGAGCGACTGAAACGTCTTATCAGCCGATGGACTAAGTGCATTGGCTGGAAAGTTGACGATTTTGCCAACATTCTTATCTTAATAGGAGTTGAAACTCCTATTCGGCTGACCGAGTTCCATCCAAAATTAATGTCATTTAAAGGAACGACAGCTAGCGGAACGGAACTCTATATTTCCTTAGACTTCTTTGAAGCAATGGGACCGGACAACAGAATAACAATCCGTGAAGGAGAAAGAACAATAAGATATACTGTGCCATGTAATAACCATAGCAAAAAAAGAAGCAATATGCCCAATATAAGGTTGGACAGAGAAGTTATACAAAAAGATGGAAAGGAAATTACCAATTACTTTAGCAGTGGTGAACGCAGTATTGTGAAGTTAGATTCCAAGTATACCTTGGAAATTGTAATTTACCAATATGACCATAGTATTCCAAACCTCAGCTACTGGCCAAAAAAGGTCGAATGGTATTTGCAAGACCTTGACTCTTCTTATACTGTTCAAAAGGTTTATAAAGATTTGCTTAATCTTCTGAGGTTGACAGAGGAAGAGGTTAAGCAAATTAACAACTTTTCTATTACTCTCATCGAGACAGTAGATGGAAAGGAAAAAGTCAGAAGTAAGATTCTCTTGCAAGAAGGAATCATGCAGGAATATGCCATACTGGAAAATGAAGAAACTTTCCATCTGTGGAAAAACGGCGACTGGAAGTTCTTCTCCGATGATGGAATTAGAATCTTCTATAACAGTACTGAAGATCAATATACGTTTTCTGTTACAGGTATGCAGAAGAGCATTATGACTGTGGAGCCTACAAAAGTTTTAACGCGTGTCGAAATGAAAATTTCGAGCTTGTGGAAGTTTTTTACTTGAACTTCTTTCAAGAAGTAAAAAGCTTTCAAGCAAAAAGTCAACTCTAATTGAGTTGGCTTTTTGTTTTGAGAAAAAAATCAGTATTTTTCTTTTTGTCACTCACTTGTCACTTAACAGTTGTTATAATAAATACGAAAACAAGAAAGGTGTGAGAAAAATGGAAATATTGCGAGTAGAAAATTTAACTAAGATTTATGGAAAAGGAGAATCGAAAGTAGTAGCAATTGACAATGTCTCTTTTTCAGTGGAAAAGGGAGAATTTGTTGCTATTGTAGGAGCAAGTGGTAGCGGAAAATCTACTTTGTTACATTTAATTGGAGGAGTGGATAAACCAACCAGCGGAAAAGTGTATATTGATGGAAAAGATATTTATCAAATGAGTGATGATAATTTAGCCATTTTTCGAAGAAGACAAGTAGGTCTTATTTATCAGTTCTATAACTTAATTCCTATTTTAAATGTAGAAGAAAATATAACACTTCCATGTGACTTAGATAATAGGAAAGTGGAAAAGCAAAAATTAAATGCTTTATTACAATCTTTGGGGCTAGAATCCCGCAGAAACCATTTGCCAAATGAATTATCTGGTGGTCAGCAACAAAGAACTTCGATTGGAAGGGCAATGATTACGAATCCAAGTATTATTCTTGCAGATGAGCCTACTGGAAACCTTGACTCCAAAGCAAGTGATGAGATTGTAAATTTGCTAAAGAAATCGAATAAGGAATATAAGCAGACCATTATTATGATTACGCATAATATTGAAATTGCTAAAATTGCAGATAGGGTTATTGAGATTGAGGATGGAAAGATTGTAAAAACGCTTTGAAGATAATTGCTTTTTAAATAAAAGGAGGAGAACAATGAAAATTTTTACCAAGCTAACATTGCGAAATTTAAAGCTAAATAAGAAGAGAACGATTGGCACTATTATTGGAATTATGCTTTCTACTGCTCTTATTTGTGCAGTGGCAGGCATGGCAACAAGTTTGCAAAAAAGCATGGTTGCAACAACGACAGTGGATACTGGATATTATCATTTACAACTTAAAAAAGTAACCAATGCAGATGTAGAAAAGTTTAAGAACAACAGGGATGTAAAAGATGTGAATGTAGTAAATGATGTAGGGTATTCACTTTTCGATGGCGGTACAAATAACCAAAGACCATACTTACATTTATACTCTATGGATAAACAAAGTTTTGATAATATGTGCCTTGAATTAACAGAAGGTAGATATCCAGAAAATAGTAGTGAAATTGCAATTAATGAAGATATGCTAAAAAATTCTAGCAAAGAATATAAAATAGGAGATAAAATTACTCTAAATCTTGGTGACAGATATGCAGGAGAAGAGTATATTAATTCTGGTTGGGATTATTTGCCTTATGAATATGCGTATGACAAAGAAGTAAGTGAAGATACAGAACAAAACGAAGGAGTAGAAAACACAACAGAAAACGGACTAATAATAGATGAAAGTACTAGCAATCCACCAAAGATTACAAAGGAAGAGCTTAAAGTAAATTCTACAAAAGAGTTTACCATTGTTGGAATTATGTCCAATAACGATTTACCAATTCGCAGAATCTCCTACATTACAGATGCAGGATATGCCTGTGTGACCAATGGATTAGATGAGGGAGATAAGGATATTTATATTGCTCTAAAAGAGCCTAGTAATTGTGTGGAATCCATTAAAGAAATGATTGGAATTGATTTGACGTCAGACGAAATTCATGAAACGGATTATATGTATTCTATTAATTACGAATTACTTCGCTGGGAAGCATTACAAGTAAGTGATTCTACTGCGACGATGATTATGGCTGTTGTCGGTATTGCAATTGTAATTATTATGATAACAAGTATCTACTGCATAAAAAATGCTTTTTCTATTTCCCTTACCGAAAAAATAAAAATGTATGGAATGCTTTCAAGTGTGGGAGCTACTAAAAAGCAAATAAAAAAGAGCGTGATACAAGAGGGCATGTTACTTAGCTTAATCGGCATACCACTTGGGATTTTGGCAGGCATTCTAGCAGTTTATATTTTAACCTTTGTGGTAGGTTACATCTTAGATGGCATTGTAGAAGCAAGAATTGTATTTAGCATTTCGATATTACCAATTATTATTTCAATCATATTAGGGTTAATCACAGTATACCTATCTTGCTTATCAGCTGCTAGAAAAGCAAGAAAAGTAACTCCATTAGAAGCAGTCAGAAGTAGTAACGAAATTAAAATAGATAGGAAGAAAATAAAATCGCCAAAGCTCATAAAAAAACTCTTTGGAATGGGTGGAGTTATTGCTTATAAAAATTTAAAGAGAAGTAAGAAAAAATATAGAACAACGGTAGTTTCAATTGCTATAAGTGTATTTGTCTTTATTGCAACTTCTACCTTAATTACGTATGCATTTGAAGCGATGAGTGGCTATTACGAAGATTATGACTATAACATTAAAGTAACATCTGCCTCTAACGATGGAAAAGAATTGTTAGATATGTTAAATAATGAAAATTTTGAAGATACGACATTAGTCTATAATGTATTTCGTGAGACCGGATTTTCACTTATTCAAATACAAGATGAAAATGTCTTGTCCGATTTTGCTTCTCAAAAATTATTGACCTATATTGACGGAGATTATCAACCACAGGCAATGATCAAAGGACTAAATAAGGAAGATTTTAAAGAGTTCGTAGAAGAACTTGGTCTAAATTATGATGAAGTAAAGGATAAAGCAATCCTAAATGATTATGCAAATGCGTATTTAGAGGATGGAACTACTGTACGAGGAAGAATCTACAATTACAAAAAGGGTGATACAATCTCTGCTAATTTAGATGGTACCGACTTTGCTTTTACAATTGCCGAAGTAACAGACCAAAAGCCAAGAGGTCAAGAGGGCAACTACTATGGGAATGGTTGCATTATCCTTAATGTAGACGAATATAAAGATGACATACATTTTGTGCCTACCGATTTAGCAATCAATATAGAAAATCCAAATGAGATAGAAGAATACTTAAATAATAGTTATCGTGATGTTTATGTGTTTAATATTGATAAAGAAGTGAAATTCTATCAAGCAGTAAGGTTAGTGGTATCTATTTTTGCATATGGATTTATTGCAGTAATCACGCTAATAGGAGTAACAAACATCTTTAATACGTTAACTTCGAACATCGAATTAAGGCAAAAAGAATTTGCTATGCTAAAAAGTATTGGAATGACCACAAGAGAATTTAATAAAATGGTAAACTTAGAGACTATCTTCTATTCTTTTAAAGCACTACTTTATGGAATTGTGTTAGGACTTATTGCATCTTTCGCCATTTATAAAGCGTATGCACAATCCATCGATTTTGGCTTTATATGGCCAATTAGTGCAATACTAATTTCTATTATATTTGTATTTATTATTGTGTTTATTATCATGCGCTTTGCCATCAGCAAAATAAATAAGCAGAATATTATGGAGACCATTAGAAAGGAAAATGTGTAGAAAGAATTTAGCAAATTTCTTCCAAAAACAGTACATTGGTCAAGAAAATGTGATATAATATAAGTACATTGGTCAAGAAAATGTGTAAGAAACATCAAATATTGGTCAAGAAAATGTGAGGAGATGATTAAATGTACCGAAAAATAATGAATGAATTACTAGAATGGAAAAATAAAAAAGATAGGTTACCACTAATTTTAAAAGGAGCAAGGCAAGTAGGAAAAACATGGATTTTACAAGAATTTGGAAAAGAATATTTTGAAGATACCTTATACATCAATTTTGAAAATGCAGGCGATATAAAAGACTTATTTGATGGAAATATAGAGCCAAAAAGAATAATAGAATTTTTGTCTGCAATTCATCATAAAAAAATAGAGCCAGAGAAAACTCTAATTATTTTTGATGAGATACAAGAATTACCTAGAGCTATGACTTCATTAAAATATTTTGCAGAACAAGCACCAGAATATCCAATATGTTGTGCTGGAAGTTTATTAGGTGTATTTTTACATGATAGAGTATCATTTCCAGTGGGAAAAGTAGATTTTCTTGAACTACAACCATTAGATTTTGAAGAATTCTTAATAGCAAATCAAGAAGAAGAATTGATAAAAGTAATAAAAAAGGAAGAGTTAAAAGAATTTCCAGAAATTATAGCAAATAAATTAAAAGATTATTTAAAACAATATTTTGTTATTGGTGGAATGCCAAGGGCAGTACAAGTCTGGCTAGACGAAAAAGATTTTGAAAAAGTAGAAACAGTTCAAAGAAATATTATTGAAGCATATACAAGAGACTTTTCAAAGCATACCGATAAAAATAT
>CALXKT010000019.1 GCA_944388985.1 uncultured Clostridia bacterium
GTAGCTTTTGCTTCTGTAACAGAAATTGTATAATTTTCTGATTGTAATAAATTAATTTCGATGTTATAATACATCGTTTTAATTGCAAAATAACTACCTACAGTAACTAATGCAAATAATAAGATAAACCAAATGAGCCATCTTCTTAAGTTTACGGTTTGAACTCTGGTATCGATAAACCAAAAATCATTATAACTCATCTATTTCATTCCTTCCTATTTATTATTTACATTTTTCTGAATACACCAATTACCTTTCCTAGAATTTGACAATCTGGCACAATAATTGGATCCATTGAGCTATTTTCTGGTTGCAAGCGGATATAATCTTTTTCCTTGTAAAAAGTTTTAACCGTTGCTTCGTCACCAATTAAAGCAACAACAATTTGACCATTTTCTGCCACATTTTGTCTTCTAACTAGAATAAGGTCTCCATCTAATATTCCTGCTTCTATCATGCTTTCGCCTCTTACTTTAAGCATGAAGCTTTGACCATTACCCACAAATTCTAATGGGATTGGGAAAGTATCGGTAATATTTTCTACGGCTAAAATTGGAGAACCTGCTGTAATTTTTCCTACCACTGGAATATCCACTAGCTCCTTTTTATTGTAGAAAGCTTTTGCTGGTTCTTTACCAATTCTAGTTGGATCATATAAAGCATCTTCTTTCTTTAAGATTCTTAGTGTTCTACCTTTTTGTGTTTCTTTTTTAATATAACCTAATTCCTCTAGCTTTTTCAAATAGCAATGTACAGTTGCTGTTGAGCTTAATCCAACCGCTTTTCCTATTTCTCTAACAGATGGTGCATAACCATTATTTTTAATTTCCTTTGTAATGAATCTTAAAATTTGTTTTTGTCTTGTCGTTAGTTCCTTTGTATTTCTTTTCTTTCTCTCTGCCATTCGTTCACCCCTCCAAATTCAATCTATTTCTATAGTAACATACAAGCAAAAAAATGTCAAACATTTTTTCGGTTTTTTTTATTTTATACGTTATTTAATAATGATTTTGCTATTCTTTTAATCTTCCCATTCTAATTCATAATCTGCAATTTTCACAATATCTCCTTCGTGGATGCCCATTTCTTTTAATTTTTGGTTTACTCCTAGATTATCTAAGCTTTTTTGGAAATAGTATAAAGATTCATTATCTTCGATATTTACCCTACGCATTACTCTTTCTACCGCTTCTCCTTTTACAACATACATTCCATCAATTTTCTCGATGGTGTAATCTGGCTCCTCTTCTAGGGTGTATACTTTTCTATCTTCAATTTCAATTAAATTTTCTTTTGGAAGTGTTTTTAGCACTTTAGCGACATGTTTTATTAGTTCAGAAACTCCCTCTCCTGTTGCAGCCGAGATTTTAAATATTTCCATATTCTGCTCTTTTGCTACTTTTTCTAGCTCTGCAAATAATGTTTGATCTTGCATCGCATCGATTTTATTTGCCACAATAATTTGTTTTCTTTGGCTTAATTTTTCACTATATTTTTTTAATTCGCTATTTATAGTATAAAAATCTTGCACAGGATTTCTTCCTTCTGAACCAGACACATCAATGACATGTAATAAAAGCCTTGTTCTTTCGATATGACGCAAAAATTGTAGTCCTAGACCTGTTCCTTCACTTGCTCCCTCAATAATTCCTGGGATATCAGCAATAACAAAGCTATCTCCGTAATCAGTTTTTACAACACCTAAATTTGGTTCTAAGGTTGTAAAATGGTAATCTGCAATTTTCGGTGTAGCAGATGTAGTTCTGGATAAGAAAGTGGATTTTCCCACATTTGGGAAGCCAATTAAGCCCACGTCAGCAAGAAGTTTTAACTCTAATATAAGCTCCTTTTCTTCTCCTTTTTCTCCATCTTGTGCAAACCTTGGAGCTTGTCTGGTAGAAGTAGCAAAGTGTGAGTTTCCTTTTCCTCCTCTTCCTCCTGCTAGAATTTTTTCTTTTTGCCCTGGGTTTGAGAGGTCTGCAAGAACTTTGTTTGTGCTAGCATCTCTTACAATCGTTCCAATAGGCACTTTAATTACAAGGTCCTCCCCACTTTTTCCATACTTGTGAGCACCTTCTCCATTTTTTCCACTCTCAGCTTTAAACTTTTTGTTATAGCGGAAATCGATAAGTGTGTTACTGTCTGGATCTACCTCAAAATAGATATCTCCGCCTTTTCCACCGTCTCCACCATCTGGTCCCCCAGCGGCTACATATTTTTCTCTACGAAAGGAAATGGCTCCATTTCCGCCATTTCCTGCTTTTGCAATTATTTTTACGTAATCAGTAAACATGGTTCCCTCCATTTTTTATTAGTTTGAAAAATAGTCCAATCTCATTGCCTTCTTAACCTTCTTCATCGTTTCTTTTGCTGTTTTTCTAGCTTTTTCTGTTCCCTCTATTAACATTTTATCCACTAGTTCTGGTCTTTCCTCATAGTATTTACGTTTTTCACGCATTGGTGCTAAAAAGTTAATAATATTTTGTGCTAGCTCTTTTTTACAAGCAACACAGCCTCTTGCTCCTGCCTTACAATCTTCACAAACTTTTTTACAATCTTCTTTGTTTGTAAATAAATTGTGATAGTATGCTACCATGCAAATATCTGGATTCCCTTTGTCATCCTTTCTTATTCTGTTTGGGTCTGTGACAGCACTCATTACTTTTTTGGTAATTTCTTCTGGTGTATCTGAAAGATAAATCGCATTACCTAAAGATTTTCCCATTTTTTCATTTCCATCAAGTCCCTTTATTCTTTTGGAAGAAGATAGTACCGCTTCTGGTTCTACTAAAACTTCTCCATAAATACTATTGAACTTTCTTACAATTTCTCTGCACTGTTCAATAAGAGGAAGTTGGTCTTCTCCTACTGGTACAAGTCTTCCTTCAAAAGCTGTAATATCTGCTGCTTGGCTAACTGGATAACCTAAAAATCCATAGGTAACACTTTCTCCAAAAATCTCTCTTTTCTGTGCAATCTCTGTTTTTACGGTTGGGTTTCTTTCTAGCCTTGCAATAGTAACTAAATTAGAATAAAATACGGTAAGTTCTGCTACTTCTGGTATCATGGATTGAATATAAATTGTTGTTTTCTCTGGGTCTATCCCCACTGATAAATAATCTAGCATTACTTCTCTTACATTTTTTCTAACTTTTTCTGGATTATTAAAATTATCGGTTAATGCTTGCACATCTGCAATTAAAATATATGGGTCGTATTCTCCCGAATTTTGCATTTCCACTCTTGTTTTTAGTGACCCAAAATAATGTCCTATATGTAATCTTCCGGTTGGTCTATCTCCGGTTAAAATTCTTTTCTTTTCCATTTTTTCCTCCTTGCATTCCAATTTAGGGACAGGTCTTTTTTCTCCTTTAGTCCACTTTAGGGACAGTCCCTTTTGTCTCCTTTTAAAATTGGCTCAATTTTCTCTCTAGCTTTTGAAACTCTTTTATATACTTTTCTTTAATCTTATTATAGATATCTCTCGATGTATCTTCATCATATAAATGTGCTAACGAATTTCTATCTAGCATAATATCTATCCATGTTTCTCCATCTTCTATTAAGCCTTGCTTAAATGCCATTTGTATATTTTCTCTTGGGCTACCAGTTTTTTCCGCTACACCTAAGTGTTCTAAGCAATCTTTCATTGTCTTCCATGCTAGTTCAAATGTAAATTCAAATCTATGCAAAACCCCATCAATTACTATTTCAGTTTTTTCTTCTTGTAAAGCTTCCTCTAAACGCTTCAATGCTTTTCTATATTCTTCTAATCTTTCTTTAAATCTATTCATTCATAGATCCTCCTTCTACTCAAATTTTACTCCATCTCTTTGGATTGCATCTAGTAATTCTTTCTTTTTTACTTTGCAAATGAAAACAATGTCTATCATGTATGGGATGTCTAACAAATCAAAAGAATTCAGTATTGCATAATAATTTTTTTCGTCTATCTCACCCTTTACAGCCAAATCTAAATCAGAACCATTTTTATAATCGCCTCTAGCCCTTGAACCGAAAACAATAAATTCATAATCTGAATATTTATTTATTACTTCTTTTATTTTTTGATATGACCTTTCTGTTAGTCCGTAATTCATAAAATTCCTCCTTACTTTCCCTTTACTCTTCCTTTCACTGCCAATGTGATAAAATAAATTGCTCCCGAAAGAATAACAATCATTGGCCCTGTAGGAATATTAAAGTAATATGACAAGATAAGTCCTGCTATTCCAGAGAATAGTGAAAATAGCACGGCATATAAATGATACCATCTCATGTTTTTTGCGATGTTTCTGCTGGATGCAGCAGGCAAAATAAGTAATGAGTTGATTAATAATATTCCAATCCATCGAATTGATATCATTACTACAATGGCAATGAGCACCGCAAAGATGTTGTCTATCTTTTTGGTCTTTATTCCTTTGCTTCGTGCCAAAGAGCTATTGATGCTAATTAAATTCAATTTGTTAAAAGTAAAATACCAAAATACCAATACCACAATGGCAATGAGAAACACATAAAGTATCTCTGTATCAGTAATGCTTAGAATGTCTCCTACTAAGTAGCTTGAATATTGATTAAAGTTTCCCGTTTGTGCTAGTATGGCAAGGCCTAAAGCAATGGCAATGGACGAAAACACGCTAATGATGGTGTCAGCGCCATAAGTTGTTTTATTTTTCACATGATTTAAAAGTAGTGCAAATCCTATTGCGAAAATAATCATGCCAATGTTTAAATTGCTAATTCCTATTAAACTGCCTAGTGCAATTCCTGTTAAAGCAGAATGGCCTAACGCATCGGAAAAAAATGCCATTTTGTTGTTTACTATCATGGTTCCCAATATTGCAAATATCGGTGAAATCAAAAGGATGGCAAGGAAAGCATTTTTCATAAATTCGTAATCGATAAATTCAAATGGTAATATTACTTCTAATATACTATCTATTACTTCCATAATTACTCCTGTTTTATTTTTCTTCTTTTTATGCTAATTCTCCAAATCGATTTTTAAATTCCAAACTTCTAAATACATCGTCTGGTGTTCCCTCTTTTATTACTTCTTTATCTAGTAAAATTACTTTGTCCGCATATTTTTTAGCCAAGTCTAAATCGTGCGACACTAAGATAATGGACATATCGTATTCCGCTTTTAGCTTGCTAATAATTTGGTAGAATTCTTTTATTCCATTTCGGTCGATTCCAGATACGGGTTCGTCCAAAATTAGTAGGTTTGGTGTTGGCTTTGTTGCAATGGCAATTAAAACACGTTGTAATTCTCCACCAGATAAATCGCCTATACTTTTATCTATTAAATTATCTGCACCAAATATTTTTAAATGCTCTTTTATTTCATTATATATCTTTTTGTCTTTTCGAAGGAATACTGGAACATGTGTAATGCAAGAGGCAAATAAATCGTACACCGTAGTTGGCATATGTCTTTCAACATTAATGCTTTGTGGTACGTACCCAATTTTTATTTTCTTTGTAATATTATCTTTTTGGTCCACAAAAGTAATATTTCCGGTATGTTCAATTTCTCCCAAAATTGCTTTTAGCAGTGTGCTTTTTCCTGCTCCATTTCGTCCAATAATTACCGTGAGTTCCCCACAATGAATATGGATATTAATATCTTTTAGAATAACATCTTTTCCAAATTTAACGCCAATATGATTGATTTTTGTGCAGTGTAATCCACAAGCTTTCTCCATTTTGTATTCCTCCTTTCGTGCGTTTTCTGTTTTCTTTTGGTCTTGCACCCCAGTAACCAATTTACAGCTATTTTCTTGTTAGCAATACTACATTTTACTGCAATGACTTGATTAAGTTTCATTTTAACTTAATTTTCTACTTCTTCGCCAAGTAAAATCTTCCAATTTTCCTCCATTGCAGTAAGGTACGCTTCTTTTTCTAATTCTCCTGTAAGACCCGAATTTAACTCATAAATCTTAGCTCCTGTTTCATTCGCAATGGTCTCCGCATTGGTTTTATTGTCTTCTTTTGCTACTATTATCATTTCTATGTCCTGTTCTTTCATATTATCAATAATGGTTCGTAGCATTTCTGCAGACAACGTACTTTCTTCGTGGTCTGTCTCAATCGTCGTCATTTCCATTCCTAATTCTTGTCCTAAATATTCAAAAGCTTCATTTAAGTTAATTGCCTTTCTTCCCTCTAACGCCTGTAATTTTTCAGCATATTCTTCTTTTAAATTTTCTATTTCTTGTATGTACTGGTTGGCATTTGCCTCATATACTTCGCGGTTCGCGCTATCCGCTTCTTGTAACCCATCTTTTATGTTCTGGATTTGCTGGATATACTTTTCGGTATTTGTCCAAATGTGGGCATTTGTTTCTTCCTTGTGCGATATCGTATTTTCTATATTCTTGCTAGAATCAATTATCTTCATGTTCGCATTAGCGTTTATCACTTTCTCTAGAAAATTTTCCATTCCCAATCCATTGGTAATGAAAACGTCTGCATCTTCTACCTTTTTCATATCTTCGGTGGTTAAGGTGTAATCATGCAAACATCCCACATTCACATCCGCCATATTCACAAGCTCTATATTGCTAGCCCCATCTGTGATATTTTCTGCAATAATGTACATTGGATAGAATGATGTTACAATTTTTATGCTTGCTGTATATTCTTCTGCCTTACTTCTATTTCTTTCGATATTGCGCCAAATAATAAATCCAATAACTAGTAGAATAACAAGCGCAATAATAACTATCTTTATTATTTTTTCTTTTTTCAAAGTAAACTTCTTTCCTTTCTTCCTAAAACCTGTTCTAACAATACATATCTATCATACCATTTTTTTACTCTTCTTGCAAGTAAAACTTAGACTTGAAGTGCTGTTATTATTGCATCCCAATTTTTCATCACAGCTTCATAGCCATACTGATAACACTCATCAATCTTGCTTGTATCTAAAAGTCCCATCTTTTCTGTGCTTATATTAATAATGTAATCACTTTGTTTTAGCTCTTCTTCTATAATTTTATTTCCCATAATATCTACTGTTTTCATTACAATATCCATGACACTACTTTCTTCGGTAATAGCTTCTCCTTCAAATTTTACAGCAATTACTTTATCGGCTCCCTGCTTTTTTACCTCTCTAACAGGCACATTGTCTAAAGCTCCTCCATCCATAAAAGCATGTTCTTTTATATTGCATAAATTAAACACAGCAGGGAAACTGCTACTGGCTCTAACCGCTTCTCCTACTGTGATATTGGTTATATATTTTGCTTCTTCTTTCTCTGCATTTAATGGTATTTGATTTGTAAAAATGTATTCTTTTTCTTCCTTAATGTCTACAGATGGTATTACAATTGGCATTGGAATTTGCGCCATGTTATCCACTTTTTTTCTACTGGCTAAGGTTTCAAATACTTCGGTAATTCCTTGGCCATCATTGTATCCTCTCCACGAACTTTTTTTATGGTTTGTAAAATGTTTTATTCCGGACCATAAGGAAAATTTATTATTTCCTACAATTTTTTTATAATTGTTTTTAAATGCTTCTCGAATTTCTTCTGGATGATACCCCATTGCATACAAACTTGCCACCATGCTTCCTGCACTGGTGCCTCCGATAATATCTATTTTAATTCCTTTTTCTTCAAGCGCTTTAAGCACTCCTGCGTGTGCTAGCCCTCTCATTCCTCCACCCGATAATGCTATTCCTATTTTCATATACAACAATCTCCCTGTTTTATTGTTGTATATAGTATTTGCTTTTTGAATGGATTTTAAACAAATTTTTTAAAAGCAAAAAACATCCGCACTTTCCACATTTTGCTATGTTTTTGTGGATATTTGCGAATGTTTTTTATAAATTGCTCACTATTCAGCTGTATATGGTAATACTGCTATTTGTCTTGCTCTTTTTACAGCTAAAGTGATATCTCTTTGATGTTTTGCACAAGCTCCTGTTGCTCTTCTTGGAAGTATTTTTCCTTTATCATTAACAAATTTTCTAATTTGGTCTGCGTTTTTGTAATCTAAAACTAAGTTTTTGTCTGCACATAAAGGACATACTTTCTTTCTCATTTTTCTAAATTTTGGATTGTAATCACTATCGCTGTTGTTATTTCTATTATTTCTTTTATTTTTCTTATTGTCAGCCATTCTTCTTACCCCCTAACTTGACTAAATTGATAAGGTCCTATGTAGTTTACCCATTAGAATGGTAAATCATCACCAGAAGATATTTCAAAGTCAGAGCCAGTTCCTGCTCCGCTTCCTGCGGTTGGCATTGCACCAAAGGTAGCATCAAAGGTAGAAGAAGTTCCTTCTCCATCTCTTTTGCTATCTGCAAAATATGCTTCTTCTGCAACAACTTCTGTTACATAATGCTTTTGACCTTGGTCATCATCCCATGTTCTGGTTTGAATTCTTCCTGTAATTGCTACTTGTTGACCTTTTTTATAATATTTGCTACAAAATTCTCCTAATTTTCCCCAAGCGACAACATTAATGAAGTCTGCTTGTCTTTCTTCTCCTTGTCTTACAAATCTTCTATTTACTGCTAATGTAAAAGAAGCGACAAGTGTGTTACTTGTTTGTGTGTATCTTACTTCTGGGTCTCTTGTTAATCTACCCATCAAAATAACTTTGTTCATATTTTACACCTTTTACCTTTCTTTACTTAAAGGCCCCCGAATGAGGAATCGCAATTATTTTTTACTTTTTAACTACGATAAATTTAATTACTTCATCTGTGATTCTGTAATTTCTTTCAAGCTCTGCAATTAGACTTGGGTTAGCTTCGAAGTCATATACTACATAGTATCCTTCTTTGTTTTTCTTCACTTCATATGCTAATTTCTTTTTGCCTAATTCCTTAACTTCTTCTACTTTTCCGTCAGTATTAATTAATGTTTGGAATCTCTCGATTAATGCTTTTAATGCATTCTCCTCTACATTTGGATTAATGATGACAACACTTTCGTATTTGTTCATTACTGTTCACCTCCTTTTGGCTATTTAACCTATGATCTTATGTCATAAGTAAGGAAAAAAATAGCAATGCTATTTTTTCAGCATTACTATTTTAGCACATTTGCGTGGGTTTGACAAGGGGTTGAAAGCAAATTTTCTGTTTCTTGACTTTATGTTAATTTATGTATTATAATAAATGTATAACATTTTTAAGGAGGGTAGTTATTTTTGTTTATCACCTAGCGTGTTAGTAAAATTTTAACAACATTGGAGGTAAGGACATGACGAATTTAAAAATTATACTAACTGGCATATACGCTTTTTTGGTATGGCTGACTTATCAGCTACTCCTACCGCCTCTTAATCCAGGCTTTCTTGGAGGTTTCGTCTTTTTCGGGATTTGGGTGGTTATTGGTACTTTTCTCCTTGCATTTTGGCTTTCGCCAGAGGGAGAATATTACTTTATCCCGCCCATTGTAGCCATTGTGCTTTTCGTTCTGATTCTCATTATAGGAAACATAGCAAGTAGTAGCTTGTTTCATGCTACTGCGATGTATGGTCAATTAGGAGAAGTAAAAGATTATTCCTTTACGGAAGAAATCCTACCTTTGGACCAATCACAAATTCCAGTGGTGGATGCTGACCTAGCTTATAAGCAAGGAGATAAAAAGTTGGGCGAAATTCCTACTTTAGGTTCTCAAGTTAGAGTAGGAAATTTCACAATTCAAGAGGTAAACGGAGAGTTAATCTTCGTAGCTCCTTTGGAGCATACCGGCTTTTTCAAGTGGATGAATAATCGTACAACTCCCGGCTACATTACAGTAGATGCCACCAACCCCAATGATGTGGAGTTGGTACAAGAGATTGATGGTGAGCCCATTAATCTAAAGTATCTACGCTCTTGTTTTATGGGAGAAGAAATCACACGGTATGTTCGGAATTCTGGTTATTTAACTGTAGGCGTTACCGATTACTCTTTTGAGCTCGATGATAATGGAAGACCCTATTGGGTTATTACCAAATACGAAAACTTAACGCTTTGGTCCTCTCCAGAGGCAACCGGCACAATCATCGTGGATGCTCAAACTGGTGAAATCAACGAATATTCCATTAGTGATACGCCTGAGTGGGTGGACATCATTCAGCCCGAAAGTTTTATCGATAATCAGATTGATAACTGGGGCGATTTGGTACACGGTCCTTTTAACTTTTCTAACGAAGATGAGTTCCGTAAAACTCCTGGGATGCTTACTGTGTATAATGATGGTACTTGTTATTATTACACAGGTCTTACCAGTGTTGGAAACGACGATGCCACAATTGGTTTTGTCATGGTGGACACTCGAACCAAAGAAGCCAAACGCTTTCTTATGAGTGGTGCTACCGAACAGGCCGCGATGCGTAGTGCAGAAGGCATGGTACAAGACCTAGGCTATACTGCTACAGAACCCGTTCCGCTTAACCTAAATGGCATTCCCACCTACTTTATGACATTGAAAGATGATGAGGGGTTAATTAAGCAATATGCTATGGTGAATATTGAAAGCTATTCTATTGTGGCAGTTGGAGATACAATTTCTCTGACACAGAGCCAGTACATGTCTCGCATGACAGCTACCGGTAACAATGTAGCTTTCTCGGAGGAAGGTTACAGTTATAAGCTAACTGGTACGGTGACACGTATTTCTAGTAATGTAGAGGCTGGTAATACTGTTTATTATCTCATTCTGAATAATGATGATACAAAACTGTATGTTGCTTCTTACAATGTCAGCCCCGAACTTCCCATCACACGCGAGGGTGACGAAGTAGAAATCTCGTATATCGATACCGGTTCTAAAACAGTAACCATCTCTACTTTTGAGAACACCAAATTTGCTTTGCCTGTAAGTGAAGCGCAACAGCAAGTAGACGAAAACTATGAGCAACCCATTGAGTCGGATTCAAACCAGATTTATGAAGTTAATCCCGAGAACAATGAGGATTACTGGAACAGTCTGACAGATGAAGAAAAAGCAAAGCTGATTGAGCAAGCTGGGCTGGAACAAGAATAAACACTTTCCCTTTACTGTATTCTTTATATAGTAAAGCAGGCAATGACCGAGTACTCTATTTAGGGTACTCGGTTTTTTCTTTAACAAAACTCTCATTTGACACAAATTCAATTTTATAGTAATATACTACCATAAAAGAAATGCTTTACAAATATAAAACACAAAAGAAAGGAGTTATATTGTTTCGTAAAAAGCGCCTGGACGTAACGTTTGATGTATATTTCATCAATGTAGCTACGTTGACGAGGAAGAAACTTATCGAAAGATTCGGCGGATGGTTTCTGGCATCAGATTACTGCCAAAAATATTAGTTAAAACCTGATAGTAATGTCAGCTTACAAAGCTAATAGGGTAATCTTTATTTGTAACGCTTTCTTAAAAAATTATACAAAGGTGCAAGTTTGCGCTATTTTGCGTTTTCTTGTAGTTTTGTAATAGTATCAACTTTAAGGAGGTATTTTTATGTGTGGTATCGTAGGATACATTGGTAGCGGAAAGGCTACTCCCATTTTAATGGATGGACTTTTAAGTTTAGAATATAGAGGTTATGATTCAGCAGGAATTGCAACCTTGGAAAAAAATAAAATCGTTGTGATGAAAGATAAAGGAAGAGTAAAAAATTTATACGAACTAGAAGGAATGAATGATTTAGCTGGTACTGTTGGGATTGCACACACAAGATGGGCAACACACGGAAAACCATCTAAGGAAAATTCACATCCTCATATGGATAATAGCAATTCTTTTGCTGTGGTTCATAATGGTATTATTGAAAACTATGCAGATTTAAAAGATTTTTTAACTAGCAAAGGATACACCTTTTACTCTCAAACAGATACAGAAGTAATTCCTAATTTGATTCATTATTATTATACAAATGGACCGGTTTCTATTTTGGAAGATGGAAAGCAAAAATTCTTAGGAGCTGTAAAATCTGCTATTTATGATTTAAAAGGAAGTTATGCAATTGAAGTTATTTCTTCGCTTTGCCCAGAGGAAATGATTGTAGTTCGCAAGGATAGCCCTCTTGTTATTGGTAAGGGAATGAGCGAAAACTTTGTTGCATCTGACATTCCAGCTATTTTAAAATATACCAAAGATTTTTATTTGTTAGATGATAATGAGTTTGCGGTTATTACCAAAGATACAATTCATTTTTATGACAATAGTCTAATAGAACATAATAAATCTTTAAAAAATATTGATTGGGATGCTAATGCTGCTGGAAAAGATGGTTACGAAGATTTTATGCTAAAAGAAATTTATGAGCAACCTACTGCTGTTCGTGAAACCATTGGTTCCCGCTTTCATTTAGGTGAAAAATGTTCTTTCGACGATGTTGCGATTTCGAAAGAGTATTTAAGCAAAGTGAATAAAATTTATATTGTAGCTTGTGGAACTGCAATGCATGCTGGGCTTTCTGGAAAGACATTAATCGAAAAATTATGCAAAATCCCAACGGTTGTGGACATTGCATCCGAGTTCCGTTATCGTGATCCACTCATTGATGAGAATACTTTATGTATTTATATTAGTCAATCTGGTGAAACAGCTGACACTATTGCAGCATTGAAACTTGCTAAATCGAAAGGAGCTAAAACGCTTGCTATATCTAATGTAATAGGTAGCTCTATTACAAGAGAAGCCGATTACTCCATTTACACCCATGCTGGGCCAGAAATTGCAGTAGCTTCTACAAAAGCATATACTTCGCAAGTTGTATTACTTGCTATTTTAGCAATGTATTTTGCAGAAATATTAGGTTCTTACCCTCAAGAGGAAATTGAAAAGTTAAAATCAGATATTATTGATTTACCTACTAAAATTGAGCAAGTATTAGATAATACAGAGGAAATTAAAAACTTTGCGAAGAAAATATATACAGAAAAAGATATGTTTTTCTTGGGACGTGGAACAGATTACAATGCTTCTTTGGAGGGTTCTTTAAAATTAAAAGAAATTTCCTATATTCACTCTGAAGCATATGCTGCCGGCGAGTTAAAACATGGTCCTATTGCCCTTATTGAAAATGGTGTCACTGTTGTTGGTATTATAACTAACCCAGATTTAGTAGAAAAAACCATTAGCAATATGCAAGAAGTTATAACGAGAGGAGCTAAAACGCTGATTATCACAAATCAAATTTTGCCAAATGCCAATTTCGATTATGTGGTAAATATACCAGATACTAATCCACTTGTCTCCCCTATTTTATCGGTAATACCAATGCAACTTCTTTCCTACTATATTTCCAAATTCAAGGGACTAGATGTCGATAAACCTCGAAACCTTGCAAAATCGGTAACAGTGGAATAGCTTACCGCATAAAAAGAAGACAGAACTAAATGTCTTCTTTTTATATTTTTAATCTTTATGTAGAATTTTTTTATCCGCAGTATTAGTTTTAATATTACTAATAAGGCTGCTCCTGGTACTCCTAGTAACCCTACTAGGAGTGCTGTTAAAATGTTAAGCCCGATGTGAAAGCCAAAATTCATTCCAATAACATTAATAAGATAAATTAGAATTCCACCTAAAATGGAATTGAAAATTAGTTTTAAAATACTTTTTAGTGGCCAAAAAAATAGCTTGCCAAAAATAAAAAGAAAAATAATACACACTAAAAATGTAACAATTGTATTTCCATCCATATTTATTGTCCCTTTCTAATACATGCTTTTACTAATATCTATGAATTTCATGGGACAAATATGCCTTTTTACTGTGCTTTATTTTTCTTTATATAAATGGCATTTATCATATCTAGCGCAATGCCTTTTTTCTGCGCCTTTTTCATTAAATAATCCAGCTTTGTTTGATTTGCCTTAATTTGATAGGAATAATAGTCAATAAGCCCCTCCTCTGCATACTCAAAATTTTTATGTGCACTATCTAATTCATTTTTTGTTTTTATAATACTAACAATTAATTCTAAGTTTTTCTCGTCCTCGGACTTATCTTCTATTTTGTTTTCTCTAACATACTCTTCATACATAATATTCTTCACCTTTCTTCTTGCATATTATTGGGTTGTCCTTCACTTATTTGTTTTATCTTCTTCATTACGTTTTCCAATATTACTATTATATTCCGTTATTTCCAATTTATGCATTTTTTGATAAAGTAAAATGTTCCAAAGTCCAAAAGTTTTTTCCAAAAATATTGATATTTTCCTTTTTTCGTGGTAGAATAGTAATACTTGATAGAAAAAAGCGTTAAATAAAAGAATAGTAATAAAAGCAATTTTATATAGAGAGGCTATGGCTGGTGGAAATAGTTTAAACTTTGCCCTTATGCTTTTAGCATGAGGGCTTTTTTGATAGGAGGTATTATATGATTGACATTAAGTTTTTAAGGGAAAACCCAGATGCTGTAAAGGAAAACATTAAGAAAAAGTTTCAAAACCACAAACTCGTTTTAGTTGATGAGATTGTGGATTTGGACAAGAAAAACAGAGATGCTAAGGTGAAAGGTGATGAATTAAGAAGCAAAAGAAATTCTCTAAGTTCTGAAATTGGCAATTTAATGAAATCGGGAAAAAAAGACGAAGCTGAAAAAATAAAAGCACAAGTACAAGAAATTAATAAAGAATTAGAGGAAAACGAAAAGTTAGAAAGTGAATATGCAGAGGCTATTACAGAAAGAATGATGAAGATTCCAAATATGATTCATCCATCGGTTCCTATTGGAGAAGATGATAGCAAAAATGTAGAAATCGAAAAGTTTGGAGAGCCTGTTGTTCCTCCTTACGAAATTCCTTATCATGCCGATATTATGGAAAGACTAAACGGTCTTGATTTAGATTCTGCAAGAAGAGTTGCAGGAAATGGTTTTTATTACTTAATGGGAGATGTTGCAAGGCTTCATTCTGCTATTTTGTCTTATGCTAGAGATTTTATGATTAATAAAGGTTTTACTTACTGCATTCCACCTTACATGATTCGTAGTGATGTTGTTACTGGTGTTATGAGCTTTGAGGAAATGGATGCTATGATGTACAAAATTGAAGGAGAAGATTTGTACTTAATTGGAACAAGTGAGCATTCTATGATTGGAAAATTCAAAGGACAAATTTTACAGAAAGCAGATATGCCATATACAATGACATCATATTCTCCATGTTTTAGAAAAGAGAAAGGTGCCCATGGTATTGAGGAACGTGGTGTTTACCGTATTCATCAATTTGAAAAGCAAGAAATGATTGTTGTTTGCGAACCAGAAGACAGTTGGAAATGGTATGATAAATTATGGTCTTATACTGTTGAGCTATTTAGAAGTATGGAAATTCCAGTTCGTACTTTAGAATGTTGCAGTGGCGATTTAGCTGATTTAAAAGCAAAAAGCTGTGATGTCGAGGCATGGAGTCCAAGACAGCAAAAATATTTTGAGGTTGGAAGCTGTTCTAACTTAACCGATGCGCAAGCAAGAAGATTGGGAATTCGTATTAAAGGAGAAAAAGGAAACTACTATGCACATACTTTAAACAATACCGTAGTTGCTCCACCTCGTATGTTAATTGCTTTTCTAGAGAACCATTATCAAGAGGATGGCAGTGTTACCATTCCCGAAGTGCTTCGTCCTTACATGGGCGGAACCGCTAAGCTAGAACCTTAGTTTTTGAACAGGAGGAAATTTTGATGATAGTAAAAAATCCAGAATTTAAAATATCTGCGGTTAGTCCCAAACAATATCCGGATGATGGGCTTCCTCAAATTGTATTAGTTGGAAAATCAAATGTAGGAAAATCCTCTTTTATTAATTCAATGGTGAATCGAAAAAAACTTGCAAGAACGAGTAGTGAGCCCGGAAAGACAAGGCAAATTAATTTTTATGATATGGATCATCAGTTCTATTTTGTGGACTTACCTGGCTATGGATATAGTAAAATGTCGAAACAAGAACAGGTAAAAGTGGGCAATTTTATTGAAGAATATTTGCATAAAAGCAAAAACATTGCACTTATCCTTTTTCTTATTGATATTCGCCATTCTCCTACCGAAAATGATAAATTAATGTATCGTTACATTATAGATACCAATAAGCCTTGTCTTATTATCGCAAATAAAGCAGATAAAATTGCTATTACTAAAGTGGATGATGCTGTAAAAGAATTACAAAGTGTATTAAATCCTCTAAAAGATATTACATTCCTTCCTCACTCTTCTGAGCGAAAAATTTATACAGAAGCTATTTGGAGGGCAATTCAACCTTATCTATCTTGAAACAAATTGTGTGTCCCCTTGTCTCAAAAAGCATTTATTACTGCATCGTAAATAAATACTTTTATTATTCATTGACATTATGTAGATTTCGCAGTATAATAGAAACATGTTCAATAAGAACAGTGCAAAAACCTTATTTGTTCTCTTTGAATAAATAATGCTTGGGAGTGAATCTTATGGCAAAGACCAAAAAGAAAAAGAAAAACGAGCTCGGAATGAGGCTCAAATTCCGGGATACGAGCTTAGCAGAAAATTTTTTGCTCATCCTTTTGGATGAGTTTCCCGGGGGCGACTTTCGTCTTGGTCGAGATGGTATTACCATCAACATTTATTCTCCGAGCGAAAGTTTTACAGAGATTCGCGAACTCTCCAGCTTTGAAATTTATGGGCGTTGCGGAATTTCCGTGTATTAAACTTAACGCTTGTAAAATGGAACCTTGCTAACGCAGGGTTCCATTTTATATTGAATACCTATTTTATATATCTTGGTTCTTTTTATAATTTGTCTCTTCTTTTTTCGTTATCATTTTAAGTGCTTTTTGTCTTTCTACCATAATGGTATGACCACACCCTAAGCATTTGAGCTTAAAATCTACACCCACTCTGGTTATCTCCCAAAGTTTGCTTCCACATGGGTGTTGTTTTTTTGTTCTCACAATATCGCCTACTTTATATTCCATGTTTCTCCTCCGTCTTCTTTAGGATATCTATTATTTTATTAAATCGATTCTTTCTTTAATTCTATTTTTTCCTAAAATTCTTAGTATTTCATATAAGTCTGGAGTCATGGAACAAGTTGTAGTTCCTACTCTTATTGCAGTGGCAATATCTGTAATATTTCCTTTATATTGTTCTGGATTTGCTTTATATTCTTTCATGCTTCCTGCATATCCATATTTTTCCGCTAAATTTCTCATTTTATCAAACCAAGTGTCTTTATCGTCTTCTTCATTATAATAATTTTCAATATAGTCTTTCAATATTTCTTTTATTGTTGTTTTATCTTTTATATTTTGCCACTCATATTCTTTAGCATTGTTTTTAAAATATTCTTCAAACATATACCAAGTAAAATTCTTAATGTCAGAATAACATGAAAAATCTTTTCTAGGTTTTTTCTGTTCTCTTTCTATATTTAAAACCGAGATAGTATATTCTTTATTTCTTTTTAATATTTTGCAAAATTCTTCATCATATTTTTCAGCCCATTTTATTAAGTTCTCATATAATTCAGATGCTTTCATTTTTGATATACAATTTTTAGATATATTAATTAATTTTGCTGTGTCAAATAATGGACTACTTCCTACTTTAGAACACGAAAATTCAAATTCATCTAACGGTGCATCTGGGTGAGCAAGCCTCCAACTTTCAAAATTCGTATTTGCAATTGTCATTAGATATTCTTGTAATGCATCTATTGGATAACCTCTACGATGATAGCTTTCTACTGTAAAATCTTTATCTTTTCTTTTACTTATTTTCCTTTTTACCCCATTGGAATCCACAATCATAATTAATCCTAAATGTGCATATTGTGGAAGCTTAAATCCAAACTTTTGGAATAATTCTACATGTACAGGTACAGATGATAACCAATCTTCTCCTCTTATTACATGTGTTGTTCTCATTAAGTGATCATCTACAACGTGTGCAAAATGATATACTGGTATTCCATTACTTTTTATTAAAACAATGTCTTGGTCGTTTTCTGGAAAAATAACCTTTCCTTTTACTAAATCTTTAAATTGAATTTTTTTATCATAATTACCTGTTGATTTTAATCGAATTGTATACGGACATCCTGCTTTTATTTTCTTTGCTCTTTCTTCATTATCTAAATTTCTACATTTTGCATATTCACCGTAATATCCAATTCTTGCTTTTGCTTCTTTTTGTTTATTTCTTATATCTTCCAATTCTTCTTCATTACAAAAACATGGATATGCCATACCTTGCTCAATTAGGTATTTAATAAATGTATGGTAAATTTCTGTTCTTTGACTTTGAACGTAAGGCCCATATTTACCTTTTTGAGTATCTTTTGACATAACTCCTTCATTATAATTAAGTTCTAATGCATTAATAGCATTTATAATACTTTCTATTCCTCCTTCTACTTCCCTTTTTTGATCTGTATCCTCAATTCTTAGATAAAAAACTCCTTTTGTTTGCTTTGGTAATCTATGTTCTATAAAGCAAGACAACATATTTCCCATGTGTACAAATCCTGTTGGACTAGGAGCATATCTTGAAACAATAGCCCCTTCTGGTAAGTCTCTTTCTGGATATTCTTTTTCATAATCTTCTATCGTCTTAGTTATATTTGGAAACATTAAATTTGCTAATTCTTTATTTGTCATTTTCATCACCTATTTTAAACTTTTTTGTTTAAATCCTTTCTTTTTAATACATGTCTAATGAAGTAAAATTCTTATTTTGCTCATCTTCTATCATT
>CALXKT010000020.1 GCA_944388985.1 uncultured Clostridia bacterium
CAATGTTATGTACTTTAAAGTAATTTTTATCTTCAACAGTAAGACTTGCCAATTTTTCCTCTCTTGCTTTAAATATTTTTTGTAAATTGGAAACTAGACTTTTTATAAATCTGCACAAATATATAGAAAAATAAATTTTATAATGTTATACTTATTGTATGGAGGTAGTAACAATGAAACATGAAATGAAATTAAATAATAAAGCATTTAATAATATCAAAAGTGGTATAAAAAAATTTGAACTTAGGCTATACGATGATAGAAGGAAAAATATAAATTTAGGTGATACTATTATATTTCATAACCTAAATAATCTAGAAGATACTATTTCCGTAAAGGTTCTTGCATTATTAAGATATCCTTCTTTTGCAGATTTATTTAAAGATATTGATTATAAGCTTTGTGGATCAGCAAATAGTTTAGAAGAAAAATTAGAACGTGTACACACTTTTTATACTATTGAGCAGGAAAAAAAACATGGAATATTAGCTATAAAAATAGAATTAATATAACATTTTTTTGATTTTATCATATTTACTTCCTCCACCAATTGCTATTTTTGTATTTCGCATTTGTAAAATCAAACAATATAAAGTGCACCTCATCTGAAGTACACTTTATTAATCTTTTCAATGTTCAAATTTATTTCACATCATCTGTTTTCTTTATTTTGATTCTCAAATATACACCTATTGCTGCAACCACAAGAATAGCAACAACGCCTATTAAAATATTGCTTCCAGTTTGTGGAATCTTACCTCCAGCCATGGTTCCATCGGTAATAATATGGTTGCCATCATTATTATTATCATTATTATTGTTGCCATTGTTATTATCGTTGTTTCCATTGTCATCTGTATCAATATTAATATTATATCTTATTTGTTGTGCTTCCAATACTACTCTTCTTTCTTGGTCTTTTTGTTCTACAATCCATAGATAATAACTTCCACTCTCTTCAAGCTTTGAAGCAATATAAGTAGAAGGGATAACACCATTTTCAATGGTTGCATAATCCTCTAAATTCTCATCCATTGTTTCTAATGCTGGAGGATTATCTATATCATTCGTAATATAAGCCCAATAAGAATGGTTTTCTTGAAATGTAACATTGTTTATTTGTAAAGATGGAATTCTATTGCTTGATGCTGTATAGTCTGTCCATTCAAAATTAGCACCACTAAAGTTGGTCCATTCATCTTCAGTAACGGGATCATCATCTTCTTCTGGTGGGTTAGGCGTTGTAACATTAGCAGTAATCTCTTTATTTAAATTAATAATGGATAAATCTGCTTTTACAGTGTCACTATATTTTGCTTCCAAAACTTTTAATTCTCCTTGGTCGCTTTCTTGAATTCTGTATTCATAAACAAGTTCTGTTACTAGTGTGTCATCTGTAATGGTTGTAATCTCTCTTTGAGGACCTTCACCAAACTGAATGACTAAAGTAGGATAATTTTCTAATGTTACTGCAGTTTCTGCTTTTAAAGTTATCACCATTGTTGTATTTGTTAAATAATTACCAGATGCTAAATCAATTTCGATGCCATTAATGGTAAGCACTGGTTCATCGCTTGCCATAACACTTGTAGTAAATAGCATACTAATCATTAAAATTACTGAAAATATTGTTATACAAATTTTTTTCATTTGCTTCTCTCCTTTTTTCTATTTTTCAAAAGAATTATATCGTTACAAAATTTCTTTGTCAACTGTTTTCTATAAAATTAGAAGTCTCGAACATTGATGTCCTCTCCCTCTATATCTTTCAATGAAATTCTTCCTTTTTCTATAATAGCGTAACTATTTTTGGTATCTTGCTTTGGTAGTGAAATGGATCCTGGATTAACAAATAGTTTTCCCTCTTTTTCTTTTATAAATCCTGTATGGAAATGCCCATATACCATAACATCAAACTTCTCTTCTGGTAAGTTATCTATGTTATAGTGATGGCCGTGTGTGAAAAAGAATTTTTTGCCATCAATCGTTAGCTTATACTTTCTTGCAACTCAAATTCCGATATCATTTGATCCACCTCTGCGTCACAATTACCTCTCACTGCTAAGATACGATCTTTATGTGAATTCAAAATAGTTGCTACTTCTTTTGGAGCATATTCTTGTGTTAATGGATTTCTTGGACCGTGATAATATAAATCTCCTAATAAGATTATTTTATCCGGATTTTCTTTTTTTATGATACTTTCTAATTTTTTGGCGTAGTAGCTAGAGCCATGTATGTCGGATACTACTAAAAATTTCATTTTTTTCCTATTCCCACTTTCTAATTTTATTTTCTATTAACAAGCTTTGCTATAGTGTACTCTTTTGGGTAGAATATTTCTTTATAATCTCACAAATAATGGTTCTATGTTTTCTAATTTTAAGCCAGCTTTTGGTTCAACAAAGCTCCAAGATTTTTCTGGAATATCTAAATAATTACGTATTTTTTTGCAAGCACTTGGCATAAATGGCTCAAAGATATTAGCTAAATTGGCAATAATGGTAGCACAAGTATATATGGTATTGTTAAAGCCATCTAAATCTTCTTTCTTTTGAATCCATGGTTTTTGCTCATCATAATACTTATTGGCTATTTCCACTAATTGCATTGCAAGATTCGATGCTTCTTTAAATTCTAGTTTTTCAATGTTTTCAGCAACGGCGCGATAGGTCTCTTCTATTTTTTGTTTTATTTCTTCGTCTAATTTACCCTCTGGAATACTTTCCAACTCTTTGAATTTCAAGGTTCTATTTACCAAATTTCCAAATTTGTTTAATAGTTCTCCATTATTTGTTGCAACAAGAGCGTCAATGGTAAAGTTGGAGTCTTTTTTCTCTGGACCATTATTAATTAGGTGAAAACGTAAGCTGTCTGCTCCATACTTTTCTACTAATTCAATAGCTGGAGTTCCATTTCCTTTACTTTTCGATATTTTTTCATCATTAATATTTAAGTATTCAGAAGAAACAATTGTATTGACTAAATGATAATTTTCTTTCATTGCAAGTAATAATGCATTAAAAATTATGCTGTGGAATACTATGTTGTCTTTTCCATGTACCATATAAATGGTAGGATGATATTCTTCTTTCCAATATGTTTCCCAGTTTTCACCGGTTTCTTCGCATCTTTTCATCGTAGCTGTAATATAACCAAGCACTGCTTCTATCCACACATACATTTTTTTATTTTCGTAGCCCTCTACTGGAATATCTACTCCCCAGTCTAAATCTCTGGTTACTGCTCTATCCACTAAACCTTGCTTTAGATATTTTGTTGTTTCGTTTTTGGCATTTATTCTCCATAAAGTATTATTTTCTGCTACATAGTTTTCAATCTCTTTTTGAAATTTAGAAAGTGCTAAATATAGATTTTTATTATCTTTTAATATGGTTTTTGAACCACATTCTAAGCAAATTCCATCTTTCATATCTTCTATTGTTGGTACATATTGGCAATTGTCACATTGCTCTGCTTTCGTTACTTGTCCACACTTTGGGCAAGTAATTTGAAGTTCACGGTCAGATAAAAACTTTTGGCAATGCTCGCAATATGCTTGAGGTTCTATTTTCTCATAAATATAGCCATTATCATAGATTTTTTGAAACATTTTCATAACAGCTGTGCGATGAAATTCAGTATCTGTGTACGTATATAAATCATAAGAAAAATCAAAGCTTTCAAGTGTTTTCTTAGCTCTTTCATGGTAATACATCGCAATCTCTTTTGGATTCTTCTTTTCTTTTTTTGCTCTTTCTGTAATTGGTGTTCCATGGCAATCTGTTCCCGAAACATACATTACATTATATCCTTTTGCACGATAGTATCTTGCTAAAATATCACCCGAAATAAGCCCTGCAATATGTCCTAAGTGCAAGTCACTATTAGCATAAGGCCATGCTCCACCAATTAATATGTTTTTTGTGTCCATAAAATAATACATACCTCCTATTATTAAACTTAGAAAATAGGTGGACAAAAAGGCCTGTCCCAAAATTGGAAAAAAGTATAGAAAAAGGCCTGTCCCCAAAGTGGACTAAAGTTTTTCCCAAAACCAGTCTAAACTATTGTCAATGCTTTTCTTTTGTTTTTTTCTAGCCTCAATATCATCAATCCACAAATAACCAATAAAAGAAATAAACATAAATATAACGTCGAAAATCATGGTATAAATTAAATCTGATAATACGCTTTCTTCTAAGCCACTTCCTGTTATATAAGTAACTGTATGAGCTATTAATAATGCAGAAAATGCAAATAATACCACAATCATTACAATACTTCTTTTGGTGTATTTAGCTAAAGCTAAGAAAATAATGAATATTAATACAGCGGTTAATAATATTAATGGATTTGTAAAATTTATCATTAGCATCTCTTTTTCCCCCTTATTTTGTTTTTAATTTTTTTTCAATTAATTTAGCAAGTGATTCTGCCTTGCTCTTTATGTAACTAGTATCTGTTCCTTCTATCATTACTCTTACAAGCGGTTCTGTTCCAGATGGTCTAATTAAAACTCTACCATTACCAGCAAATTCTTTTTCCAAATTTTCAATTTCTTGTTTGATTTCTTCGTCTTTCTCATAATCGTTCTTTTTATCACTATCTACCTTTGCATTAATTAAAACTTGTGGATAAATAGTAACAATATTGCCAGCTTCAGAAGCACTTACTTGTTTTTCTAACATGATTTTTATGAGCATTAAAGAAGTTAATATACCATCTCCTGTAGGATTATAATCTAACATAATAATATGTCCTGATTGTTCTCCTCCTAAATTGTATCCCTCTTGTAACATTTTTTCGAGTACATAGCGGTCTCCTACTTTTGTTTCCTCAAAATTAATGTTGTTTGCTTGTGCATATTTCTTTAATCCTAAATTGCTCATCACAGTAGCTACTAAAGTGTCTTTTTTCAATGTTCCTTTTTCTTTCATGTAATTGGAAATAATGGCTAATAATTTATCTCCATCAATTTCGTTTCCTTTTTCATCAACTGCTAAGCATCTATCTCCGTCTCCATCATATGCAATTCCTAAGTTACATTTGTTTTCTACTACATATTTTTTAAGGACCTCTAAATGAGTAGAGCCACAATTATCATTGATATTGGTTCCATTTGGAGTATTATTCAAAGTATAATGTTTTATTCCGAGTGCAGTAAATACCTTTTCTGCTACCACAGAAGTAGCACCATTAGCTGTATCAATTGCAACCACAAAATTGGACATATCTAACTTTTCAAAATCTTCTTCAAAGTTCTTACGGAAGAAGTATACATATTCATCTAATAAATCGGTTCGAATTTCCGATACTCCAATCTTATCATTCATAGCAGTAAGACTTGATAATTTGTCAGAGTCCATGATTTCTTCTATTTCTTCTTCCAATTCATCTGGAATTTTCATTCCTTTGTTACTAAAATATTTTACACCATTAAATTCATATGTGTTGTGTGATGCAGAAATAACAACACTTGCATCTGCTTTTAATTTTTTAGTTAAATAGGCTACTCCTGGTGTTGGAAGTACTCCTAAAATTTTTACATTGGCACCATAGCTTAAAAAGCCAGCTGTCATTGCGCTTTCAATTAATGTGCCAGAAATACGTGTATCTCTTCCAATTAAAATAGTAGGAGTATGGTCTGTATGCTTTGAAAGTACATAAGCTCCTGCTTTTGCAACACGATAAACCAATTCTGGTGAAAGCTCTGTGTTTGCAATTCTCCTAATTCCATCTGTTCCAAAATATTTTCTCATTTTATAACCTCCTAAACTGTAATAAGTATATCACATTTTTTATAATATGCAATTAATTTCCGCAAAAATATAAAACTTCTCCTTCTATATGTATTTGGTCTTTCGAAAAACTATTCCATGTTTTATCTCCAAAAAAGTCTAAAAATTGCTCTATTGTAATTGGTGCAAATTTCAGCCACCTTCCTATATAAAAATCAATAGCTTCTCTTACTGACCATGTATTTAAAGCACTCTGTGTCATATCTCCTATTTCAAGACAACCTGGATAATATTCATTTCCTTCTCCTTTTATAATAGCTGCAATTCTAGTAACTTGTATGTTTGTTGCTTTTTCATATTCTTCTATATACTTTTTAATAATTTGACAATTTGCTTCATCTAGCTTATTTACCATAATGTGCTGGTTTGTAACAACAATGTAAATTACCATATTCGTAATAAATAGTAATATTATTAATGTATAACTTATAATTGTTAAAAAGCGACTCGCACTTTCCACGGCATTTTGCGACGTATATAGAATAAACAAGCATGAAATACCTATTGTTATTCCAAATGCATAACATGTACGAATTTCTAGTCCTATTCCGGAACCAGTAATAATTGGCATTATACAAATAATTATAGATGCTAAAACAGTAACCCAATAGCCAAGTAATAACTTTATTTTGTCGTTTTTATTAAAACACAGAATAATACTTGTTAAAATCAGTATGGCTAAATGCATATATATCGGTAAAACATTTAAAGATTCTATTACTAAACAATATAATGCATCTCCAATAGTCTCTAGATTTAATACTAATTCTCCCATTTGTATTCGAGTATTTTGAAATAATAAATTGGAAAATAAAATAGTAAGAAGCATAGCAAAGCCATACATAAGGGCAGATTTTGCAATTGTAATAACTACTTCTTTTATATTATTCCTCTTAAATAGAACAAAATATGTTAATAATAACATTGGAAAAACAGCAATAGACCCTTGATAGCAGAAAACCCCAATAATTAGTAATAACAACGATTTTATATAAGCATACTTTTCTTCTATTATTATTGTTTTTACAGCTAGCACACTTAAAAATATACCTAATGCCATCATGCAGGCTTCAAAAAAATAAATGTATTCTACTGCAAGGTAGTTAAATACCATAAGGAAAGAAATTAAAAACAACATTATTTTTCTTAATTTATTCTCTCCTATTTCTTCTTTTTCCAACAGATTATAAACGATAACTACTGCTGATGATAAAAAAGTTAATGCTAAAACAAATGAGAGTAAACTACATAATTCAATTGATACAGATATCTTATCTGCCAATATAGTTAATATGGCGGTAAATGGTCTAGCATCTTGTAAAAATCTTTGCTTCGCATAGTCTGTGTATCCATCTTTTGCTATATTATAAGTATCATGTGGATAATGTGGTTGAAAAAATGCAAAGCACATTATACCAGATAATACTAAAGCTATCATAAATAATAAAATACTTTTCTTATGTTTTTTCACTGTTTCCATTTTGTGTTTTGTTACTCCTTTTTATTCTTGTTCTTTTATTCTTATTGTATTTTTATGAAATCTACATTTTTTCTGGCATTTTAATTCCCAAAAGGCTTGCTCCTGTTTTTAATACCGTATTTACACAATAGGTCACATAAACTCTTGCATTTTGTAATTGTGTATCCTCACTTATAATTTTGTTTTCTGTATAAAAAGTGCTAAACAAATGAGCTATTTCTATTAAATATCTCGAAATTAGATAAGGCTCATTTTTGTCAGCAGCCTGTTTTACTACTTCTCCAAAGGAATATAAAGCTTTCAATAATGCAATAGATGCAGAGTCGGTTATCAAGCTTGTATCCACTGTCTCTACTTCTGGAACGCCACATGCTTTTTCTAGAACACTATTCGTACGTACATAAGTATATTGCAAATAAGGACCTGTTTCTCCATTAAAATTAAGCATTGTATCCCAATCGAAGATTTCATCTTTGATACGGCTGTTGTACAAGTCATTAAAAATAACTGCTCCAATGCCCACTTTTTTGGCAATTTCTTCTTTGTTTTCTAAGCTTGGATTTTTTTCTTCAATAATGTTAGCTGCTCTTTCCATTGCTTCTTCTAGTAGCTCTTCCAATTTAATAATGTTGCCCTCACGAGTAGACATTTTTCCAGTTTTTAGTTGTACCATCCCAAAAGGCACATGAATTAAATTGTCTGTATACTTTGTGTCTAATCCTAGCAATTTTGCTACTTCAAAAACTTGTTTAAAGTGTAGTATTTGTTCATAGGAAGTAACATAAAGTGCTTTGTCAAAGTTATAGGTTCTTGCACGATAAAGAATAGCCGCTAAATCACGTGTTGCATACGTAGTAGAGCCATTCGATTTTATAATCAAGCAAGGAGGCATCTCTTTTTCTGTTAAATCAATTACTTTTGCTCCTTCCGATTCTATCAATTTTCCGCTTTTTTCTAGTAAATCTACCACTTCTCCCATCTTATCAGAATAAAAAGCTTCTCCATTCCAAGAATCGAACTGTACATCTAATAAATCATACACTTTTTGAAACTCTTTCAAACTTAAGTCTCTGAATTTTTGCCAAAGTTCATTACAATATGCATCTCCATCTTCTAGTTTTTTGAAATTATTGCGACATTCTTCTAAAACAGCTTCATCCTCTTTACATAGGTTATTAATACGGATGTAGATTTTGGTTAGCTCATCAATTGGATTGTTTTCCACATCATACTCGTTTCCCCATCTTTTATATCCTTCAATTAGTTTTCCAAATTGGGTTCCATAATCTCCTAAATGATTAATTCCAGTAACATTATATCCTAGAAAAGAATAAATTTTATACAATGCTGAACCAATTACGGTAGAACGCAAATGCCCAATGTGAAAAGGTTTGGCAATGTTTGGTGAGGAATAATCAATAACAACATTTTTTCCCTCTGCTATTTTACTACTTCCATAGCTTTCTTTTTTGGTATCCATCTCTGTAAAAATAGTATTTGCCAAGGTTAATGGATTGATATAAAAATTCAAATATCCATTTACCACTTCTATGCTGGTGACAATTTCTTCCGAAATTTCTAGTTTTTCTTTTAAGTCATTAGCAATTACTGGTGGAGCCTTTTTCATTTCTTTGGCTAATTTAAAACAAGGAAGCGAGTAATCTCCCATTTCTTTATTTGCTGGTACTTCTATATATTCTTCTATTGTTTCCATGTTGGTAATTTCTTTTAGTTTGTTTGCTATTTCTTTTTTAAAGTCTATCATGCTCTCTCCTTTCTTAGTCTCCTAAATTAATTCCAATATATCTAGCTGTCTTTACAAGCTCATCATCCATCGTTACTTTTCTTAAATTACTTTCTGGTGTATTTCCCGATACTGCTCCTACCACTTTATTGTTTCCAACTACATCTTCTAAAGGAACACTGTTTAGTTTTCCGTCTTTAATAACTGTTAGAACATTGAATTTTCCTTCCATGGCAAGTTCCATCGCTTTGGTTCCATATTTGGTAGATAATACTCTATCAAATGCAGTTGGAGTTCCACCTCTTTGCATATAACCAAGGACGGTACATCTTGCTTCTAATCCAGTAAGTTCTTCTAATTGTTTTGCTACTTTTTCTCCAATTCCACCAAGTTTTGTATTGTCAACTCCAGAGCCATTATGGCGCATTCCTTTAATTTCCATATCTCCGCCTTTTGGTCTTGCTCCCTCTGCTACGACTACAACACTAAAAGCTTTGCCTCTGTTTTTTCGATTAATTACTTTGCTCGCAGCGCTGTTTATGTCAAAAGGGATTTCTGGAATTAACGCTACATCTGCACCTCCTGCAATAGCAGATTCTAGGGCAATCCAGCCAGCATACCTACCCATTACTTCTAGCACCATAATGCGGTGATGGGTTTCTCCCGTAGAATGAAGTCTATCAATTGCTTCTGCTGCTACAGATACAGCTGTATTGTATCCAAAAGTAATCTCTGTACAAGCTACATCGTTGTCAATTGTTTTTGGAACACCAATAACATTAATTCCTTTTAAAGATAAATCTCTTGCAGACTTTTGTGTTCCGTCTCCGCCTAGAGTAAACAAACAATCAATCTCATCTTTTTTTAGATTTTCAACAGCTAGGTCTGATAAATCTTTATATACAGTTTCTCCGTTTTCTTCTACTGGATAATGAAAAATATTCGCATTTGTAGAAGAACCTATAATAGAACCTCCTTTGGGCAATATTCCTACAGCATTTCCAGTAGAACTTGTTCCCAAACGAATAATATTGTTTTTTAATAATCCTCTGTATCCATCAATAAAACCATAACATTCTATATCTTTATTTTCTGCAGTTTTGATGATTGCTCTAATAACAGCATTAAATCCAGATACATCTCCACCATTTGCTAAAATAGCTACTTTTTTCAACATATTCTCTTCTTTCCTTTCTTATGTGATAATTTTTCTCATACTATTATACCAATAAATCAAAAAAATACAACTAAAAAGCTGTATTTTTTTAAGGTTTTCTATTCTTTTACTCTTTATTCATAATATGCACATTGGCAATATCCGCTTCTAGCTCCCTTGTTACAATATTCTGTATTTGTGCAATTTCTTCTTTTTCTAACTCGTCTCCTTTTACAATAACATTAATACTTTCTTTATTAATAAAAACAACTAAGTCTTCTATTCCTTTTGTTTTTATTAAATTTTCAGCTATCATAATTGCATTCTGTTCATTATTGATACGTATAATCTCCTCTTGTGCAATCTTCTTTTGATCTTCACTTACATTGGTGTTGCTCAAAATATCTTGATAATTTTCGATTTGCTCAGAATACATCGTGTTTCTTTCAAGTTTGGAATTGGTAAAGTACTCTTCTGTTGAGATGCCTTCTGCATTCGTCTCTACGATATCACTTGCTCCCCCATTACTATTTGTTTTTTCTATGGTATTGGTATCGCCTATTTCCGCTTCTATGGCATTTCCTTCATAGGCTGTTTCGTTCGCCACCATAGAAGTAGTATTCGTGTTTTCCTCTGCCACATTAGCGCTCACCAACCTTGCATCTCCTATACTTGCCATTTCTTCTGAATCTAAAATAGCACCAGTTTCTACTAAGTTATTTGCATTATTGTTGGAAAAACTTAAATATCCTGCTGTAATAATCATGATGCCAATCACAAAAACAACAATTTGATTTTTCTTTAAAGTTTTCATTTTAAACCTCCATTTTCTTAAACACAAACTTCCACGCTTTTGGATAAGGCGTGTCCCTAAATTGGAAAAAAGTAGAGAAAAAGGCCTGTCCCTAAATTACACCGCCATTTCGAACACCTGTATTTTGTGGGTAGCAAGCCCTGTTACCGCTTCTACTGCTAAGATAATATTGGTTTTTACCGTTGCGTTACTTGCACCCTCTGCAGTAATAATAGCTCCTTCTATCACAGGGCTTGATGTACTTTGAGTTATTATTGTTCTTTCTCCATCTTTTTCTTCATAAATCACTTCTTTTCTTGTGTCGGATTGTGTTACTTTTCTTGTTCCTCCCTCACTATCGGTTTCTTCAGTGTTCTCCTGTGTGCTTTCCTCATTATAGACAGGCATTACTTTACTTGTTTCTGCATAAGTAATCATTACTTTTACTTTTCCTACTCCACTTATTTTTGATAAAATTTCTTCTAAATTAGCTACTAACTTATCTTCTTCCGTTACTGCTGTTTCCGTACTTCCGCATTGTGGTTTGCGTAGTCTGTGCTAGTCTTTTATTACCGTCACTAGAGTCTACACTATTCTGATTGTTATCTTCTTCTCCGTTCCATATTACATTAATTACGATGATAGTTATTATTAAAATTATTAGAAAAACAACTAAATTTTCTATTTTCTTTTTATTACTATTTTCGCCTTCTGGTTTTGAAAACATTGTTTTTAATTTATCTTTCCACATCTTACCTATTGCATGATATTGCATTCTACAACATCATACGCTCCTTTCCGCAAAATTTAATATTACTCATTGATGAAAATACAATCTATTGGCACTTCATAGACACTGTTTAAATATTCTTTTAAATCTTTCCTTTCAGTATTTGATAAATTGCTCTTTTTCTCTGTCTGCTCTTGCGCTTCTTCCACTGTATTTCCGATTTGTATTTTCTGGTTCAGTTCCCTCTGCTATACTTATCTCTACTTTTTCTACCTCTTGTATTGGTTCCACTTTTTCTCCTGCTTTCTCATTCTGTTCTACCTCTGCTGTTTCATCTGAGCTATTGGATTCAGTATCCTCTTTTTTTTCTACCGATAATCGTATCGTATTTATTGTATAGCTTTCATCATCTGCAATTTCAATTACAATATCAGTTACTAGATACCCTCTTCCTTCTAGCTTTGTTTTCATATCTTCTTTCATGCTAGAGAGGTAAATATTCCTAATATTATCTTGATTATCCTCCTGTATAGCATTTTGCGTTTTGCTATTTTGCTCTGCTTCTTCTATGTATTGGTCTAAATTTAAAATATCGGACACTTCTACATTTTCGCCTGTTAACTTTGTGATTACTGGTGTTACAATTGTAAAAACCACATATATTCCAATTACTACCTTAATGTACTTTTTAGAATTTCCTTCTGGAAGAATCATTTCAATGATAGTGCCAATCATTACCGCTACAATAATAGAACTTGCCCAACTACTAATCCAATCAATAGCTCTCACCTCCTGTTTTGAGCAATTTAAGTGCGTCCCCAATTGCTCTACCTGTACATCATTCCACTGTTCGATATTTTTATTACTAGCGTAGTTCCAATAATAAACATGACAGATACACTGCATAAAATAGCAAGTAAGGTTTTAAAAGTATCTCCGATTTGTTCTAATAGTTTTATTACTTTTTCATCTGCAATAGGCTGGCAGAGTGCTGCTCCTAGGTAATACAGCGCCATTAAAATAATAAGTTTAATAATAGGACCAATTGCGATACCTAATAAAATAATAATTCCTACTATTCCAGTTGCATTTTTTAAAATGGAACTACAACCAATTACGGTATCTACTGCATCTCCTAAAATTTTTCCTACTACAGGAATAAAACTAGATACTGCTGCCTTTGCTGTTTTGGCTGTAATACCGTCAACACTACTACTTAGCGTTCCTTCAATCGATACCACTCCCACAAAAATGGTAAGTACCACTCCCAGAATCCAAACAACACTTGTTTTAAAAAACTTTGAAAGCCTGTCTACTTGAATTCTGTCTGAAATATTGGAAATAATGCCAAGTGCGGTAGAGATTAGAACAAGTGGAATAATAACTCCTGTAATAAAGTTTCCAATAAAGGTAATTAAAAATAGCAAAATTGGTTGAATTAAATTAGCAGAAACAATGCTTCCTGTTGTTATCATTAATGTAATCATAATTGGTATTAGTGAATTCATGAAACCAACTAAATTTTGAATGGATTCTTTTACAATATCTAAAATTTGTACAAAATTCGTCATGATTAATGTAACAATTAAGATGTATTGTACATAGTAGGTAACTTGTGCAATTCCTTTATTTTCTAGTCCTTCGCTTAAATTTTTTAAAATGCTATGTATTACAATAATGACCAAAATACTTGCTAGCACAGAAAGAGCATCTATTACTTCTCCTCCGCAAGGTATTCACAATACTACGAATAATAGAGACATTGTCAATATTTCCGCGTAATTGCAGAAGAAAAAAGTTCTCCCATGTCGATATCTTCATAAACATCTTCTGTGTATTTATCAGCTTCTTCAATAAAAGACTTAATATCTAAGCTCTCCTGTTGTGACTCTAAAATAGCTTCTTCACTTAGTGCGGTATCGGAAGCCTGGACATTGTTAGGAATAAGTAAGAACAATAAGAGAATTAAAATTAGTAACTTTTTCATTCGTTCTCCTTTCCTATTTTTTATGGTAGAATTTCAATCACGGTTTCCAATAAGCTAGAGATGATGGGAATGGACATAGAAACTATTATTACTTTGCCACCCATATCTATTTTATTGGCAATGGCACTTTCTCCAGCATCTTTACAAATACTTACCGCAAATTCTGTTAAAAAAGCAATTCCTGTAATTTTAATTAATAACACTAGAAACTCATTATTAATTACGGTTTTATTGGATAAAGTGGTTAATAAATCGATAATACCTCCCATTTTATCCATCAAAAATAGTAAAATAAGTGCTCCAGCTAATAAGGAAACATATAAAGTGAATTCTGGCTTATATTGACGTATAATTATAATGATGATTAAGGAAATAAGACCAATTCCTATTATTTTTATAATATCCATCTGGTTTTCCTTTCTTATAATCCAAACATCGTTCTTACCGAATCAAATAAGTTGCTAATTTCTTTAATAACTAAAGTTAAAACAATTACTAGTCCCGCTAATGTTGTCATCATAGCTTGGTCTTCTCTTCCTGCACGAACCAAAACTTGGTGTAGTACTGCAACCAAAATTCCTATTGCCGCAATTTTAAATAACAAATCAATATTCATCTACATCCCTCACTTTTGTTAACCTATTCCAAACACTCTCTTTCGTTGTTTGTTTACCCGTTATACTAGTAAAATGACAACAGCAAATCCAATGACTCCGCCTAATGTTTTATACAATTTTTCATTCTTTTGTTTTTCCTCTTCAGCAAGTGTTATTTGCGTATTTAAAAAATTCTGTACCAATTTTATTTCACTTACTTGCCCTTCCAAGTCTGTCTTTCCTAGCATTCTTCCTAATTTTCCTAAAACATCTTTATCTTCCTTAGATAAACTGGTTTCTACTGTTTCTAATGCTTCTTCCCACGCTTCTCCCGCGGGAAGACTTTGCATTTTTTGTGATGCTTTTGTAAAAATGTAGCCAATCTTTCCTCCTACATTTTCTCCTATTTCTGCAAAACTTTCTGGAATTGCCTCATAAGTGAATTTTATTTTCGTCATAAACATATTTAACCCATTTTTCATTTCCTTTAATTCCGAAACACGATTCGAATAACGGTTTGCAATTAATTTTCCTGCTTTTAAACTTCCTAAAAAAATGCAAAATAAAATAAAAACTTTCACAAAAAACATTTATACATCCTCTCCTTTTTCTTTTGCATACAACTTCGTAAGACCTCTGTTTTTTTCGATGAAAATAACTCTCTCCACTATCCCAGCTTTCAACAAAGGCTGAAGAATAGGGTTTGCAGTAATGTCTTTTAAGCCATTTCCATGAGCGGTAAAGATTCCCTTTACTCCCGAAGTTACTGCCTCATATATAGCCTCTACATCTTGTTTGGTGCCAATCTCATCTGCCACTACCACCTTTGGGTTCATGGAACGAATAAGCATTTTAATTCCTATTTCTTTCGAAATATTGTCCAAAATGTCTGTTCTTTCTCCTAAATCATTTTGAGGAATTCCTTTATACATAGCAGCAATTTCACCTCTTTCATCCACTACTCCTACATTAATTCCTTTGAAATCATATTCTATTATTCCATTGCTTATTTTGCGAATACAATCTCGTAAAAGTGTAGTTTTTCCTCTCCCTGGCGGAGATACAATAAGGGTATTATAAATCGTATTTTCCTCTTTATTGAGAATAAACGGAAGCATTTTGCTACTACAGTCTAGTACCTGTCTGGCAATTCTAAAATTTAGGCTATAAATATGAGAAATATTGATGACTTGTCCTTCCTTAAAAACAACATTTCCGGTAATTCCGAACACGATGTCCTCCTCTTATGGTAATAAATCCATTGCAAATTTGGCTTTGATAGGTATAGATAGAATTATCACAAATGCGTTGCAATATTTCTAATATTTCTTTTGTATTTACATTGTATCCTGTATCTACTTCTTCTTGTCCTATTTTTAGCAATATTGGTTGATTAGCCCTTAATCGTATTTCCTCAAGTTTATCCAATCGCTTCTGAAAATCTTTTATTTTATTCTTGATTTCGTAAGGAAAATATTCTAAAACTTCATCTACGCTATCCAAGTTTTTCTCCTTTGTAATAAAAAATACAACATATATTAAATATATATGCTGTATTTTTATTTTTAGAACTATTTTATTTATTTTTTAATCAACTGTTTCTACAAAATTCCCATTTACATTTTCAACGGAAACAATTGTATCATTTACATCTGTAGACAAGATATCGTTTAAGTTATAATCTCCTTGTGTTGTAGAATTTTCATTATAATCTTCTGGATTTACGTTAATGTCTGTCAAACTATTATCTACTATTGGGTTTGTAGTAGAGACGATGCCTATTTCGCATATATAGCCAGTTGCTGTATCGTACGATAAACTTACTTGGTAAGTATCGGATGTGTCGATACTGTTTATAATAGCATCAATATCATTGACATTCGCCAAAAAGGTAGTAGCCGAAGCTGTTATTCCTAAATTAACATTAATTCTTCTTGTTGTATTTTGCAAATTATAATTTTTTACTAATTCGCATAAAGTACGTACATTGCTTCCTCTGGTTTCTCCTTTATAAGCTTCAAAACTAGCATTGTTTGCTTGCATTGCTTGTATGTCAATATTACTATCTATAGTAGTACCAGTAGTGCCCGAAATAGAGGCAGAAAGCATTGGAGCCATAAACCACATTAATATTGGATTTACCATATCGGTTGGATATCCAATTTGTATCATCTGATTGGTGTTTACTTCAGCGATTGTTGTGCCAAGTCTCTCTAAAAATGGTTGCAATTGTTCTGCTGGATAATTGTTTAACAAAATTAGTGTATTATTATCAAAAGGCGAAATGGTTATTTGACTTCCAAATGTTACGGTATTTGTAAAAGAATAATTGATATTGGCTACATTTTGTTCTTCAATAGAAACCGTATAATTTTCTGTAACGCTATCGCTATTTATTCCTGTATAAGACATGTCTACTGTTACTGTATTCACTCCGCCTACATTTGCTGTGACAGTATAGAGAATATCTGAGTCGCTTGCTGATTTTGTAATTTCAAAACTTGCATCTGTAGCAGTTATTCCTATTCCTGTTGTCATTCTGTCCTTTTGCACAATACTAAGCACTACATTACCTGCTTCTAGTTCGGAACTACTTAACTGATTTGCTGTATTTTGAATATCTTCTGCTGTAATTGTTGAAGAAGCGGTTCCTCCTATTTCTTGTAAGATATTATTTATTTTTTCAAGCATCATCGTATCTTGACTCAAAGTTTGTAATGCTTGTACCAATAAATTTAATACTTCTTGATTTGTTAGTGTTAACTGATAACTTACAGAGCCATCTGTATTTTCTACTTTAGAGAATTTTTCTTCTCCTAAGCTTTCAAATAGTGGTGTAATATAATTCGTAATTAAATGTAGCTTTTCTTCGTCCGTAAAAGTTAAGGATGGTAATTCTTGTGGTTCAATGCGAGATGGAATGTTAGACACATCCGTTACTAATCCTAAATTAAGTAAAAGGTTAGGTATATTATTGTTTTCAACTGCCACCCAATAACCTGGTAAAATGCTTTCCGATTGAAGTCCATATCGTTCACCATCTTGTTTATAGATAATTGGCAAGTTTATGCTATCAGTATAATTAAGTGCAATATTTTCTTCTACTAACTGATTTGTATTATCTACCTTTCCATTGAAAGTAATGCTTGCTGTATTTCCAAAGGAAAATAAATTCTGTAGCATTTGCGTTTCTTCGTTTGATGCACTATTTAAAAGCTCCATATTTACTAAAAAGTTGCCATTGTTCTCATAAGGAGTAGTAGCTTTTTTGGCCGAATATTGTCCTATACTTGTTGGAACAAAAGGAGCTTCTTCACTTCCCATTTGCACTACATATTTTGCAAATAACTCTTTGTTAGATTTAAATAAATCTGTGCCAAAATATAAATAGGCAAAAGTTCCTCCTAATACAAGTAAAACAATTAGAATAATTACTACAATAAGTATTGTTTTTTTCTTTTTCATAAGTTTCCCCCTTGTGTATAAATCTAGTTGGAAAAGAATTGTGCTTTTTTACTCTTCCCAATTATGGTAAACATTCATCACATCATCTAAATCTTCTAAATTGTCAATTAAACGTTGCATTTTTTCGCCATCTTTTTCATCTAATTTTATGTAAGTAGATGGAACCATTTGTACTTCTGCTTGTAAAAACTCTAATCCTTCTTTTTCTAGTGCTTCTCTTACTGTTCCAAAATCTTCTGGTGCTGTTGTAATTTCATAGCACTCATCGGTTGCTTCAAAATCTTCTGCTCCATTGTCTAGCGCAAGCATCATCATATCGTCTTCGCCTAAATCTGTTGTAGTTCTATCTATAACAATAACTCCCTTTTTGCTGAACAAATAAGATACACAGCCAGAGGTACCAAGATTTCCTCCTGCTCTATCAAATGCGTGTCTTACATCTGCTGCAGTTCTATTTTTATTATCGGTACTAGCCTCTACAATTACAGCAACGCCATTTACTCCATATCCCTCATAAGTAATTTCTTCATAGTTTTCACTATTATTTGCTCCAGAAGCTTTCTTTATTGCATTGTTGATGGTATCATTTGGCATGTTATTTGCCTTACATTTTGCGATTACATCTTTTAGTTTAGAATTACCAGCCGGATCTGGTCCTCCTTGTTTTACTGCTATTAATAATTCTCTACCTAATTTTGTAAATATTTTTCCTCTTGCTGCATCTGCTTTTCCTTTTTTTGCTTG
>CALXKT010000021.1 GCA_944388985.1 uncultured Clostridia bacterium
TTACAAGACATGAGCAATGACATCATTATGCAAAGATTAGCAGAATGGGAAGAATCAGCCAAGCATGACGAAGCATCCGTAAAAGCTATGGCAAGACGTAAAGGCTTGCAAGAGGGCAGAGAAGAGGGCTTGAAGAAAGGTATGGCGAAAGGCTTGGAAAAAGGCTTGAAAAAAGGCTTGGAGAAAGGCTTGGAGAAAGGTCATAAAGATGAAAAATTAGAAATAGCTAAAAAAATGAAGCAAAAAGGAATGGAATTAGCTACTATAATTGAACTAACAGCTCTTACCAAAGAAGAGATAGAAAACCTAGAATAAAAATATATACACTATCGTAATATAGAACCTATCGTAAAAGGAGACTATCGTAAAAGTTGTGTAAATCGGATTTCCTTCCGATGGATAACTTGAAAATTAATATAGCGAAATAAGCACTTATTTCTAAGTGCTTATTTCGCTCACTCCACTACCTTGGCAAAATTTTCTTTTCCTACTCCGCATCTTGGGCATTTCCAATCTGCTGGTAAATCTGTAAACTTTACTTTTTCTACCGCTTCATCATAAACATAGCCACAAATAATACATCTGTATTTTTCAAATACTCCACTTGTTTCGTGTTCGTTTTCTTTTGTTTTTGCTCTGCCAGCTTCTTCTTTGCTAATTGCATTTCCTGTTTTTGTCTCATTACTATCCTCTATTATGTCCTCATCATCTTTTTTTGTACGATTTGAATTATTATCTGATTCAGTAGCACCTTTCTCATCATTTTTCTCTTCTATATACGTTGGAGCGTTTTTTGGTGCTACTGCTTTTATTACTTCATGGTAATAACGGTAGGTCATTTCTTTTTCTTGGCTAAGCTTTTTTGAGCTAATTACTTTTCCAATAAAAATATCATGTGTTCCACAGTCTACTGTTTGTATTAGTTCACAAATCAAATAACTGCACATTCCTTCTGTTACTACTGGAATGCCATTTACTTCTTCATAAGTACAATTTGCAAATTTTTTTACATCTCTAGAAGAATGATATCCAAATTGATAGATAACTTCCTCTTTTATTTTCTCAGAAATGATGGATATGCCAAACTTATTGGTAGCTTTTATTGCTTCGTTGGTATAATTGTTTTTATTAACGCTGAACGATATAACTGGATTTTCCGAAGTAACTTGTGATAGTGTATTAATCACACATCCTACATTTCTTTCTTGATATTTTGTAGAGATGATGTATAATCCATATGAAACATCTCGAAACACATTATTATCTATCATTTACAACCACACTCCTTTTTTCATTTTCTAACAAACGTAATATATTCATAGTCAAACGGATTTCTTTCATCCTGTAATCCTTGCTCTGTTTCTACTTTATCCCATTCTTCTTCCTTAATTTTAGGAAAATAAGCATCTCCCTCAAACTTTTTGTGAATCACTGTAAGGTACATCTTTTTCGCCTTACTAATAAGCTGACTATAAATAATAGCTCCTCCTATCACAAAGTTTTCTTCTTCACTATCGACATATCTTTGTAATTCCTTAATATCATGTATAACTTCCACTGCCTCATTGTCTACTTTATAATTAGTATCTCTGGTTATCACAATATGTTTTCTATTTGGTAGTACTCTGCCCAAAGATTCAAATGTTTTTCTTCCCATAATAATCGTATGGCCAGTTGTTAAATTTTTAAATCTTTTTAAATCTTCTGGCAAATGCCATAAAAGCTTATTATCTTTTCCAATTACATTATTTTCTGAAATTGCTGCAATAATGCTTAACATTTTCTCTTCCCCTCTCTTATTTCTGGTTGCACTTAACTAATTTCCGTTTCATACTATTTTTTTTATTTCACTGTACAAATATATCAAACTTATATTGCCACTGGAATTTTTCCAATTTGGATATCTTTGTTATAGTCATAGCCTTGTACTTCAAAATCTTCCACTTTAAATTCATAGAAATTCTTGGTAGGATTCTTTATAACTAATTTTGGAGTTACATCCATCGACTCTGCTTTTATCAATTTTTCAATAATCGGAATATGCCTATCATAAATATGGCAGTCCCCTATATTATGTGTCAAAGTTCCTACTTCTAAACCTGCCACTTGTGCAAACATACAAAGTAATGCTGCATATTGCATTGTATTCCAACCGTTTGCCGCTAGCATATCTTGAGAACGTTGATTTAAAATCAAATGCAATTTTCCTCCCTTAACTAGCCATTGTGTTCCATAGGCACATGGTTCTAGCCTCATATCTTTTAAATCTTCATGATTGAAAATATTTGTCATAATTCGTCGGCTCGCTTGATCATGTTGTAATAAGTATAAAACATAATCTACTTGATCCATTGTCTTCATTTCCTCTTTGGTTTTGAATTCATACTTCTTACCTAATTGATAACCATAAGCTTTTCCAATCGTTCCATTCTCATCTGCCCATTGATCCCAAATATGGGAATTTAAGTCTTTAATATTATTCGATTTTTTCTGCCAAATCCATAAAATCTCATCAATAGAGCGGTACACAGTTTTGCTATTGTTTCTTAGCGTAATCATTGGAAATTCTTTTCCAACATCATAAACATTACTTACTCCTACAATAGAAAGATAGTTTGCTTCTGCACCATCTTCCCATCTAGTTCTCACGCCTGTTCCTTCTGATGAATATCCTTCCTTTAAAATTTTCTCACAAGTTTCAATAAAATGTTTGTCTGCTTGTGTCATTTTCATTCCTCCTTTTTATACTTAAACATATTTATTTTTCAACCATCCCACTTTGGTACATACTCTTCCTCATGCTCTCCCAATTCTTGCATATAGCCGTTTTGCAAATCCAGTGTATAGAAAAAATTTTCTATTTCCTTGTATTCTTTTTTTGTTAGCTTTCTATTAATAAGCTTGTCCTCTTTTGCTTTATATGTAGGGAAATATTGTGCCATTAAACTAACATAAATATCTTCTGGCATGTTTTCCTTAATCCATCTTAATATATTTTTGCTATTTTGTAAATGATTTGGCAATACTAAATGGCGAATAATCACTCCTTTTTGGATAATACCATCTTCATCAAACTTTGCTGTTCTCACTTGCCTATACATTTCCTGTATTGCCTTTGTAGCAATTTCAAAATAATTATCTATTTTAGAATATTTTTTGGATATCTCGTTGGAGTAATATTTTAAATCTGGTAAATACACATCAATATATCCCTGCAAAGCTTTAATCGTCTCTGCTCGTTCATACCCATTCGTGTTATATAAAATAGGAATAGCAAGTCCGCTTCTCTTTGGCTATCTTTATTGCCTCTCTTATTTGATAAGCATACATGGTAGGAGTTACCAAATTTATATTGTGCACACCTTTCTCCTGTTGCTGTAGAAAAATATTAGCAAGTTCTTCTATGGTTATTTCTTTACCTTTCCCTAGTTGGCTTATTTCATAATTCTGGCAATACATACAATTCAAATTACAATGGGAAAAGAATACGGTACCAGAACCATTTTTTCCGCTAATGCATGGTTCTTCATAATAATGAACCGAAGCCAGCGCTATTTTTATTTTATCGTCACACCCACATCTACATATCTGCCCTGCTTCTCTATTCACCTTACATCGATGTGGGCAAATTTCGCATTGTTCTAATTCTTTCATCTTGTTTTATCTCCTTTTGTACCATTGGGGACGGGCTTATTTAGTACAAATACTATTCTTTTCTTTGCATGGTCCTATTCCTCATTCTTTAAACGTAAATATCCTAGCTCATTCCAACGGTTATATGCTAAATTTAAGTTAAATAATAGCTTTGGTTTTGCTCCTGCTCTGTTTTTATCTACCACGCAAGCATAGTATCGCTCATCCGGGTCTGTGTATTTCTTTAGCTCAAAAAACTTCGTGTCTACTTCTTCCAAAGAATATTGGTACTTGTTCCAGTCCTCACGTACAATTTGTTTTATTAAACACAACGTATCTAGCACTTCTTTTACAGTTCTACTAACTGCCAAATCGTTTACCGTTAAGTTGATTGGAAGTGTCGTGCTTTCTGTTAATTGTAAAGTTAAGCAAATAAACATATTAAAATTTTGTGCTAAATTCGAAAGAATTGTAGCTGTTCTTTTTATTTCTTCTCCATTTCCAATATTAGCCGTATCGGTTTTCAAGGTATCATAAAAAACATACTCTATTTTTTCCTTGTAATAATAATTCATAATTACCTTTTTTAGCTCGTCGTTGGTGTGGTCTGTAATGTTGATAAAATAAATGGAATTCTGTATTTGCTTGTTTGCCCAGTCCGTTACCGCAATAGTTTGCCTAAATTCTTTGGACACTTTCTTTAGCCTTTCTACAAACGCTTGCCTTGTTTCCTTTTCTCCTTGTAGAACAAATCCGTCTTTGTCTACTTCTACTTTTGCTTCTTTATCTGGTCTAAATTTGAATTCTAGCAATTCTCCCTCTGTTTTAGAAATCTGTTGACCATGCATTTTCTGTATTTCCGGATTGTTGATTACAGTTGTGATTAAGCAAAGCTTCATTTTTTCTTCCGACATTTCGTTAGAAATAACTAAAACTTTCTTTTTATGAATGAATGCAGTATAAGCAGCTAGATTAATAGTAAATCTACTTTTACCCGAGTTAGATGGCATAGCAAATGCCATTGTTTCGCCCTTACGAATTCCTTTAAATACACTAGATAATATATGGAACGGCAATTCTAGTCCATTGGTTAAATTGTTTTCTCCTTTTTCTAAAAAACTTGTCAAATCTTCACTAAGCACTGCTTGCTTGAATTTTTGCGTAACGCTTACTTGCACAATAGCCGCTTTTACTTCCTCCACTGACATATGGTCATACAATTCGTAATCACGTATTCCCATAATTTGTTCTTGGATTTCCTCTCGTGGTTCCTCCATAAAACTTTTTCGTAGCACACAGAGTTTTCGTAACTTCAAGTATACTTCTTCTGGATTTAAATTTTTATACTGTGTTTCTTCTCTTAAATTTTGCTTTTGCTGATACGTTTCGCTATTATCTACAGAAAAGCTAAATCCTTTTTTGGCTATTTCTGGTGTGAATTTTCCACCCTCTGTAAACAAAATGCTTTTATAAATATTTAGCAAACTTTGGTCATCAAAATAACATTCTTCAAACAAGATGTAGTATTTTGTAATCAATTTTGGATTGTTTAATAATAACCCAACATAATCTTTTTCTAATTCATCATCACGCAATTTTTCTGGGTACATGGATTCTTGTTTTTTTACTTCTTCTTTGTAAACAATTTTTTCTTTCCCCAAATTCCAATCTTCTAGCTCGCTGTCTTCATCATCTTCATAGTCATAATCGCCATCGTATTCTTCGCTATCATTTTTCTCATAATCAGACTCGTCTTTATTACTATTTATCTCATCTTTTTCCTTTTCTTCATTACCTTGCTTTTCCTCTGGGTTATCAAGATCGTCATAAGAATTTTCTTCATTTTCCTCTTCATAGTAGCCATTATTCAGTGGGTCATAAATTTCCTCTTCTTCGTCATCATAGTATGTTTCAGCATCTCTTGTTTCTTCGTCTTCCCAGTCATTTTCATCTGTACTCTCTTGCTTTTCCGCATTTTTTGTATTTTCTTGCTCTTCCGCTTCCACTTCTTCTATTTTCTTTTTTCTCTTTTTAGGGGGCTTTGGTTTGGTCTGATTTTCAGAAGTATTGTTCATGTTTGTTATAGCATTATTTTTAGTACTGTCAACGGCATTATTCTCACTGTTTCCAGTATTTGTTTTACTCTTCGCATTATTTTTAATTTCAGTATCATTTTCTTCACTTTTCCTAGCATTTAGCTTTCGTATCTGTTCTAATGCTTTTGCAACATTGCCTTTTTCCAACAGTTTTCTAATTTTTTCAATTTCTTTTTTATCTTTTCCTGCTTTTTCAAAAGCATCTAATACTTGGTATAGCTTATCCACATTTCCATTTGGCATCTTTCTTTTGTTCCCCCTTTTTTCGATTATTTTAAGCAAATTCTATCATACTTTTTTTCTTTTTACAACCAACACAGCAGAAAAAAACTGCAACAAATTTGTTTATTTTTTTCTTTTTTTGTGCTATAATAATCTTGTTGTTTTATTTACAAATAAATTAATGGAGGAAGAAAGAATGATTTCAAAAAGTATTGTAACTGTTAGATATGCAGAAACCGACAAGATGGGAATTGTACATCATTCGGTTTACCCAATCTGGTTTGAACTTGCCAGAACAGATTTATCAGAGCAAGCTGGTTTTCCTTATGCAAAAATGGAAGAAACAGGTATCATGCTACCATTAGTAGATCTTAACTGTAAATACCATAGTCCTGCCTATTATGGCGATAAACTCATTGTAACTTCTACCGTTAGTAAACTTACTCCTGCCAGAATTGTGTTTTCCTATGCCGTATATCGTGATGAAAACGAAAAACCACTTTGTATAGGTGAAACTGTTCACGCTATTGTTAATATGGATATGAGACCAATTAATACAAAAAAACTTTTTCCAGAAGTATATGAGGCAATGGAAAAAATGATGAATTAATAGAGATAATACAAAAAAGAAAGTAGGAATGAAAATGTTTTTCGAAAATAAAGTAAGAGTAGATATAGAAAAAGTAAATAGTAACGCAAAAATCACAAATAAAGGACTTTTAAGTTTATTAGAAGATACTGCTTGTTTGCACTCTGATGGTGCTGGTTATGGCATCAAAGAAATTCCTATTACGCATCTTTCTTGGGTACAACTAAATTGGAGAGTAAAAATTTTACGAAGATTAGAATATGGCGAAATCGTTACTGTCCGAACTTGGGCAAGAGAAGCCACTAAAGTAAGTACACTTCGTGACTTTGAAGTGATAGATGGCAAAGGCAATGTAGTTTGCATTGCCACCACCAGATGGACTTTAACCAACATTGATACCCTTTCGATTACCAAAATTACGGATGACATTATTGATAAGTACAAACCAGAAGATAAGACCATCATGCCAGAATTTACATTTAAAAAATTGAAAGAACATGCTTCTTTTGATGGTGAATATGTGTATACAACACAAAGAAAAGATATTGATGTAAACAAACACATGCATAATTTGAATTATTTAGATTTAGCCTATGAAGCTTTACCAGAGGATGTTTATTTCCATTCCGAATTTAATGAAATTGAAATTATGTATAAATCTGCAATTCGTCTGGGAGATGTGGTAAAATGCCTTTATTCTTTCGCAGACGGAAAACATGTTGTTACCATTAAGAGCATGGATAATAAAACATTGCACTGTATCGTGAATTTATGGTAAAAACTTGGACAAAAGGGACTACTTCCTTTTGTCCAAGTTTTTGGACTTTTGGGACACTCCTGTTTTTTTCTCTACTCAAAAATTTCTTTATTGCGCATTTGGTCAATTGGATTATCGCGTTGCGCTTCTCTTAATTTTTTCATAAATGGTAGATAGAAAGAATCATCATTGTCCACATAATCTTCTTCTGTAATTTCATAGTGGTTTACGAAAGTTTTATCTTTATTTCTAAAACTATGGTCAATTCCTTCCGCAACTTCTGCATCGAAAAGTAAACGGATATAATACATTGCTTTTTCGTGATCTTTTAATTTATCCATGGCCGAAGCATAGTAATATACTGCCTTAACCATAATCTTTTCCACTGGATTTTCTACTATATTTTCCATTAAAAAGCTCAAGTCTTCTAATAGCTTTGCCGCTTTATGATACTGTGAATCCATGATATAGCAAATTGCAAGAAAATACTTTCCGCCTGCCCCAATGTCTTCGCAAGGTAAAATGCTCCTATCTTTTAAGCTAATAAGAAGTGCCATTTTTTCATAACCAATTGTATTGACAATAGTCTCCATTTTTCTTACCACTTCTTTAATATTGTTTTGTGTAATATTATCAAAGTTTTTTAGTAAGTTTTGCATGGTTACAAACACATTAAAATAAGTTGCATTTGGATCAAAAGTCAATTCACTCATTCCTGGAATAGCAATACTAAAAGCTGGGAATCCCAAACTAGAAACATCTCTTACTAAAATATCGAATCCACCCTCCAAAATGCTGTTTACTAAGTTTCTCAGTATAGTTTTGTTATCTTGTTCAGACACATCTGGCATTTCGGTAAATGCATAATCTGCCTTTTCCCCTACTACTTGATAAGGAACTGTTCCCATATCTGCAAAAATAAATTCTGTCAAATTTCTGTTAGTGGTATCTTCTCCGCTATAGAAATCAAATATGGATGTTTCTGCATATTCGTAAATATCTCTACCTTGCGCTGCTTCAGTAAAACATCTTTCCATAGCGATTCCATAATCTGGATGAGCACCTAGTTTGAAGCCAAACTTTCCTGTGTTTCTTTCTATCATATACAAGCCTGCTACAGGGTATTTTCCGCCAAAAGAACAGTCTACTAGACGGAAATAGTATTCATCATTTTTTCGTAGTTTTTCCATCATCTTTTCTACTTTAGGGAACTTTTTCAAATATTCCATTGGAATTTCTGGTAGACAGATTCTCTTTTTAAAAATTTGCATTCCTGCATATCTTTCTAAAATCTCAGAAAGCCCTTCTATTAAAGCCTCTTCTCTGGAATTCCCTGCACACATTCCATTTGTATCAAAAAGATAGCTAAACAAAGCGTCTGGTATGTATTGTAGTTCTTTGTACTTTACACTATAATAAGGCAAATAATTGTAAACTTCTTTTGGAACAATCGTAGCATTTTCGTTAAGTACCTCTTTTAGATACTCTATCTTTTCTTGCGTTGTCGCTTTTTCTTTGTCATTTTGCTTTAGAATATTCTCGAAAAAGCTATTTTGCACTTTATTATGCGTCCTTATTCCTGCTGATTCCTCCACACTCAAATGCTTCTCATCGGGAGCATTCGTAAAAGGAATCTCTTTGGTTGGTTTCTCCATGCGAAAACGAAAAATACCATTTTGCATTCTCTCAAAAAATTCTGCATACCCACTTGCCATTGCAAACTCTTTTGTCATCCCTTTTCCATTTTGCCCCATATCGGTTCCTTTAAAACAAATCCTTAACGAATAAGTTCCCACACTACTCTCTTTCGACCATTTTTCTTCTACCTCAATACCTAATTTGCTTAATAACTCCTTTAACCTTGCCACCGTTTCTTCTGGCGACACTTCTTTGTATCTTCTGTTTTGCAACTCGCTCATCTTCCAACCATTCCTTTCTTTAGTCCACTTTAGGGACAGGCCTTTTTGTCTCCTTCGGTGGAATTTGGGGACAGGCCTTTTTCTTCACTCTTTTCCAATCTGGGGACACCCTTTATTTCTTTCATAAATCTATCTGCCTGCCACTTACTATTTTCTACATTTTTCGACATTATTTTATCATTTTTCATCTCAGTTTTGTTATACTATTTTATGAAAATGATTTTTTTTGATAGGAAGTGGTTTCAAGAGTGTTTTGTATCGCATAAGTGTGTTTTTGTATAACATTCATTAGTATAAGCAAAAAAAATACATCATTCTAATACTAATGAACCTGCACTTAGTTTCATTAATACAGAATGATGTTATTCTTTGCGTTTTTATTATAGCATGCTTTCTATTTCACTCTTGTCTTGCACACCAACGCTTCTGCCTGTTTCTTTTCCGTCTTTTATTACTACAAAAGTTGGTATGCTCATGACATTGTATTTTACTGCCAAATTTTGCTCTTCATCAATATTGATTTTGCAAACTTTTACACTATCTTGTTTTTCCTCTGCAATTGCATCAATTACAGGTGACATCATTCTACAAGGTCCACACCAACTTGCCCAGAAATCAATTAGAACTGGTTTGTCACATTTTAATACCTCTTCCTCAAAATTATTTTCATTTAAAGCAATTACTGACATACTTATCCCTACCTTTCTCTGTAGAATCGCTAATACTATCTACCTAATTTATTTTATAATTTTAAAATCAATTTTATGATGTTGGATTCAATGTACTCCTGTAATATTCCATTACACTTGTCTTCCATTTCTTTCCAACCTATAACCTAGACACTAGGAGTGTCCCAAAAATCCAAAAACTTGGACAAATAGGAGTGTCCCTTTTGTTTAAGTTCTTGAACATTTTGGAGTGTCCCTTTTGTTCAAGCTTTTGCGCCACTAATAGATAACGCTGCTTTTGCGCCCTCGTACACCGCCTTGTTTACTTGTAGCAAGCCACCAGTGCAGTCTCCGCAAGCGTATAGCCCCTTTACCGTTGTTTCCATGTTTTCATTTACCACAATAGTATTGTTTTTGACAACAGCTCCTATTTTCCTTGCCAAATCTGTACTTGATGCTGTTCCTATCGCTACAAATACACCATCTATCTTTTTCTTTTTATTATTTACAAACTCTACTTCTTCTATCACACTATTTCCTCGAAACTCACGTATTGGCTCTTCATCGATAGCAAAATCGGAAGCATCTCTGTTTTGTACCATTTCTTTTCCATCCGTTAGAATGGTTACTGATTTTACTACCGGTTTTAATTGTTTTGCTTCGTGAAGTGCATAATTCCCATTTCCTATGACAGCCACATCTTTTCCTCGGTAAAAGAACGCATCACAAATGGCACAATAGCTTACACCTTTTCCCTCGAACTCTCTTATTCCTTTTATGTTTGGTGCTATTCTATTTGTCCCTGTTGCTAGTATTACATAGCTTGCTTCGTATTCACGGTTTACCGTTGTAACAATAAAATGATTTTCATAAGAAATGTTCGTTACTTCGTCTTGTTCTATTGGAATTTGTAACCTTTCTGCTTGCTTTATGCCTATTTTATAAAGCTCTTTTCCCGAAATACTTATTATTCCATAATAATTCTCTATTTTCTCTGCTTTTTCTAAAGCACTTTTTCCCTGTGAAAGAATAAGCACATTTTTCTTTGCCCTTTTTAGATATAATGCTGCTGAAATCCCAGCTGGTCCACTGCCAATAATAATTACATCATACATCATTTTTCCTCCAACTTCTTAAACAAAATGGAGTGTCCCTTTTGTTCAACTTGCTACTTTAAATCATATATATTTTTAAACGCATACCCTTGCTCTTGTAAGTATTTTATGACATCTTCTAAAGTTTCATACGTTATTTTTTTATCTGCTGCATCATGCATTAATATTACCACATTATCCCATCCATTTAAAGTCTTTTTTAAATTATTTATAATTTCCTCTTTTGTATCAGCTCCGCCTGCATCATAGGTTAATGCACTCCAATCTAAATAAGCCACTCCATTTTCTTTTAATTTCTGTCTTGCCTCTTTCTTTATCTTCTCATAGGGACCACCATGGGAGCCACCCGGAAATCGGAACAAGTTACTTGTATAATTGGTACCTCCCAAGGCCTCTTGAATTATTTTTTCTGTTTTATTGTATTCCTCTAAAACGGCATCTGCACTTTTGTATATAGCACTATATTTGTGCGAATAGCCATGGTTTGCAATATAATGCCCTGCCTCAAATTCACGTTTTAAAATGTCTGGATTTTGTTTTACTCGCGTACCTAACACAAAAAAAGTAGCTTTTATATTATATTTATCTAAAATATCTAATATGTGTGGTGTTACTTCTTCGGTTGGCCCATCGTCAAATGTTAGGAAAGCTCTTTTTCCCTCTTCACCATTATAAATATTTTCTACGGCACTAATGAATTCTTTGTTATCTGGCTTTTGAGACTGCTGTGCTTCTGTAGACTCTTTTTCTCCTGCTGTAGTCTTGCTCTTTTCATCGTTACCTGTGCTTTCTACATTTTCACTATTTCCCGCCATTTGTTCTTCTACAATATTAGCAGATGCCACCTGTGATGCCAATTTGCTTTTATTATATAAAATAATGCCTACACATACAATAATGGCAAGAATCGCTGTTATTATGATTGTAATTACAATTTTTACGTCTCTATTTTTCCTCATTCCTACAATTTCTATTTGTCGATACATTTTCCCGCTCCTAATATTTTGCATGTATTTTTTATATCACTATGCCTCGTCCTTTGATGTGTTTATTTTGAATAGTTTGAATAGTTCTACGATTACTAGTGGAAGTAATACTAATCCAATGATTTCTAGTACATTGCCCATTGGTAAAACTGGTATACTGAATAGATGTCTTAATGCAGGTACGAATAGGATAACAAGCATTAATAGTGCTGATAAACCAATGGCTCCAAGTAATATTTTGTTGTTAAATGGATGTGTTTTGAAAATTGATTTTTTGTTATTTCTAATATTGAACACATGCACTAATTCAGAGAACGCAAGCACTACAAAAGCCATCGTCTGTCCTATTTCTACTTTTACTTCTTGCTTTTCTACAATCTCTGCTTCTCCACTTGCTAATGCTTCTTCTAAGTTTTCTACTTCTTCTGCGCTGTAGATTGCGTTATCTATTTTTACCATGGTTGGTAATTGGTCGTCTGGCGTTGCTAAACCTATAATGAATGCTGCTAAAGTAAGAAGTCCTATCATAACGCCTTGATATACCACTCTCCAGCTCATTCCTTTAGTAAAAATGCCTTTTTGCTTCTTTGGTTTTCGGTTCATTACGTCATCTTCTGCTGGATCTACCGCTAATGCTAACGCTGGAAGTGAGTCTGTTACAAGGTTAATCCACAAAATATGAATTGGAAGTAGCACTTCTATTAAGTTTACATCAATTCCAAATGTACTACTAATCCATGGAGTAATTAAAATTGCAATAAATAATGCTACAATCTCACCAACGTTGCTAGATAGCAAGAATTGGATTGCTTTTAAGATATTATCATAAATACGTCTACCCTCTTCTACGGATGACACAATGGTTGCAAAGTTATCGTCTGTTAAAATAACATCTGCCGCTTCTTTCGATACATCAGTACCTACTATTCCCATTGCACAACCAATATCTGCTGTTTTCAAAGCAGGTGCATCATTTACACCATCACCCGTCATTGCAACGATTTCGCCATTGGCTTGCCATGCCTTTACAATACGCACTTTATGCTCTGGCGATACTCTTGCATAAACCGAATAATTTCGAATATTTTTTGTTAAATCTTCTTGTGACATTTCTTCTAGCTCTGCTCCAGTGATTGCCTCTTCTTCGTTTTCTAATATTCCTAACGATTTTGCAATAGCTACTGCCGTAATTTTATGGTCTCCTGTAATCATGACTGTTTTTATTCCAGCTGTTTTACATTTTTCTACCGCATGTTTTACCTCTTCCCTTGGTGGGTCTATCATTCCTACCATTCCCACAAAAATTAGGTCATCTTCTATTGTCTTCATTTCTTCTTCTGTAGGTTCATGGTCTAATTCTTTGTATGCCATAGCAAGCACTCTTAAAGCGTCTTTTGCCATTTCTACATTATATTTGTCAATTTCTTTTCTGTATTCTGCTAAATCATTTCGTATTTCTCCATTAATTTCATAACGAGTACAATGTGCTAACAGTTCATCAATTCCACCTTTGGTATAAGCTATATATTTATCTCCTACTTTGTTTACGGTTGTCATCAATTTTCTGTCCGAATCAAAAGGAACTTCTTTTACTCTTGGTGTTTTTAAAATTTGCTCCACATCTAAATTTATCTTAAATCCTAAATCTACTAATGCTGTTTCGGTTGGGTCTCCTGTTAAAGTGTTGTTTTCTCCTATTTTGGTGTCATTACACAAAATGCAAATATTCATTAACTTAGATTCTGTCAAAGCATTGTTGTTTGCTACTGAGAATACTTTGCTTGTATCGGTTTCTTCTGTACTATTTTCTTTCGCACTACCACTTTCAACTCCAAGTACTTTTCCATTTATAAACACCTTTTGCACCGTCATTTTGTTTTGGGTTAGTGTTCCTGTTTTATCAGAACAAATAACAGTAGCACTACCTAAGGTTTCCACTGCAGGAAGTTTTTTCACAATAGCATTTTTCTTTACCATTCTTTGTACACCAATCGCCAAAACAATGGTTGATACTGCTGCTAGTCCTTCTGGAATAGCTGCAACAGCTAAACTTACTGCTGTCATAAACATATCAATAACATCTTTTCCATACGCAATTCCTATTACAAAAATAACCACGCAGATTGCAAGTGCTGCAATACCCAGTGTTTTTCCTAGCTTATTAAGTTTCATTTGAAGAGGTGTTGCGGTTCCCTCGGTATCATTTATAATGGTTGCAATTTTTCCAACCTCTGTATTCATCCCTGTTTCCACAACAATTCCTTTTCCTCTACCATAGGTAATAAGCGAAGATGAGAATAACATATTAGTTCTATCTCCAATGCCTACTTTTTCGTCTTGTATTACTTCTGCATTTTTATCTACTGGTACAGACTCTCCTGTAAGAGAAGATTCTTGTGATTTTAAATTGGCGCTTTCAATAATTCTCAAGTCTGCTGGCACATAATCCCCTGTGTCTAATACCACAACATCTCCTGGAACAAGCTCTCTAGAGGCTACTACCTCTACTTTTCCATTACGTACTACCTTTGCCACATGAGAGCTAAGCTTTTGCAACGCCTCTAGCGACTTTTCCGCCTTGCTTTCTTGCACCACACCAATAATAGCATTTACTACAACTACTATTAATATAATAATAGAATCGGTAATACCTTCTCCCTCCATGTAGCCTACAATTCCAGACACAATTGCAGCCACAATTAGGACAATAATCATAAAATCTTTAAACTGCTCTAAAAACTTCACAAATAAACTTTTCTTCTTCTTTGCCTTTAGCTCATTAAAGCCATATTGTTCTCTCTTCTTCTCAACTTGCTCCTTGCTTAATCCTTCTTGCTCACTTGTCTCAAATTCTTTCTCAATTTTCTCTTTGCTCTTGTTAAACCAACTCTTTTCCATCTCTCTCTCCTTTTTCTAATTTTAGTCCACTTTGGGGACAGGCCTTTTTCTCTCCTTTTGTCCACTTTTGGGACACCCCTTATTTATTCGCATGTGAGAATTTTTGGGACAGGCCTTTTTCTCTCACTTTTTAAAAAATAAGAAAAAACAATTTTGCCTTAAAACGCATGCCTTAGTTTATAGTCCCTCTTTATTTTTTCCTAAGTTGTCATTATTATACAATTAAAATGCCAAGAAAAAAAGACTTTTTCAAAATTTTCTATTTCTAATATTAAACTTTTCGCCATTAAGATAAAATAGTGTACCCAATTAGAAATACTTATTTTAAAAAGTCTTGCTTCCTTTATTCAAAAGGTCACTAACCATGCTTGCTTGTGGTGTTGTTGATTAGTGCTTTTATAAGCTACTCCCTTTTTTCCTATTTTGCTACAAATTATAATATCATAAAATGAACTTTTTATGAACAAAATAAATTTTATTTTTAACTTAATTCTTCTTTTCTCCTATCATTAACTTAAGCACTTTTTTACTGCTTCATTAATTGTTTTTCCATCCGATGCAGCACCTATTTTTTCTTTTGCAGTTTTCATTACCTTTCCCATGTCTTTCATCGATGTTGCTCCTACTTCCGCTATCACTTCTTTTACAATAGCCTCTACTTCTTCGGGAGTCAGTTGCTTTGGTAAATATTCTGCAAGTACTGCTATTTCTTCTTTTATTTCATTAATTAAATCTTCTCTTCCGCTTTTTTCATAATCTGCTAAAGCATCTTTTCTTTTTTTCGATTCTTTTGCGATAATATCAACAATTTGCGCATCCTCCAATGTAACTTGTTTGTCTTTTTCCACCTGCAAAATAGCCGCTCTTACCATTTGAATTACGTTCTTACGAACTACATTCTTTTCTTTCATACAAATTTTCAAATCCTCTAATAATTTTTCTTTTAACATACTTTTTTGCCGAGATTCAAATTTCTCGGACTCCTCCTTTCTTTTTTTATATTATTTAGTGTGTTTTTCTAAGTTACTATTAATCGCTACTTTTCTATCGAAGCTCAACAAAGTTACTATTTTTGAAATTTTTATAAGAGTGCATAGCAACCAAGCAAGTACAATTGTAGTTAAATATGCTTAATTCCATCTACATAAGCATATTTTGTATCTTGATACTCTTCTAACATAGAATAAATTTCTTTACTACTCTCTGAAACAGTATTAATTCTCTTATCTCCCTCATCTGTCTGAAGCAAAGGAATAACATTGCGTTTTTTAGTTGCAAAAGATATATAGAAATTGCTTGGTTCTTCTTCTGTTCCAATTAAATGGTTAGCGCTTCGGAACTCTTTCCATGAATAAAAGTTATTAGCAAAAATGCTTACTATTTCTTCTTCTTTTTTTGTATATAAATCATCTAAGCAAATTAAATTTTCATAAAAAGCATCTTTTACTACTTCTGAAACATATTTCATTACATACTTATCTGTATTTCCTTGCAATTCCTTGGCATATGTTGCCGTCATCTCTACAAATTTTTCTGCAATTTTTTTATCCTTAAAACCTAGTTCTTGTTTTCCCTCTTCGTTTATTAAAACCGTTACATTGTTATACACTTCTTTGACTTCTACTAAAGTATGGGTATGAAGCCATATATAACAAGTATGTAGTACTCCATCTAATCGATCTGTACACAATTTTGGTGCCGTATTTTCTAGAATTGGATACTTTTTCAAATCTTCCAAATCTTGCTCTTCTATCCCATCTTCTTTTAAATATTGTAATAACACTGTATCTGTTTGAATCATTTCATTAATACTTTTTTCTGAAGTTTCTTGATTCATGTAATCTCCAAACACATAATCAATGCAATGTGCAAAGCACGGAGTTCCTACATCGTGCAATAATGCTGCGATAGTTGCCTTTTTGTCGTGTGTAAAATGCCATGTCATTAGTGCAACTACTCGGCTATGGTCAAACCTTGTATAAAAAAATAATGGGCTATATAAATTGGTATAGTCACAACCGCAAAATTGACTAACATGTTTTATTCTTTTTAATGTCTCTGTAGTTAGATATTTATCGATAAAGTTGGGATAGCTTTCGTCTATAAATAGTTTTACGTATTCTTCCATGTTATCACCGTGATAATTATATCATTACTTGCATAATCTTTCAACTTTTTGGCGGTATTTCTGATAATATAACTTCAAATGGAGCAATTCACATACAATTTTGTTCTCTTTCTAAAAATATTATATATAATTTGTTGTTAAATTTCAATGGGAGTATGGAGAATTTTGATGTTTTATAGTATAATATATGAAAAATTGAGCGTAAAGGAGTGATAAAATATGAATGCTAATTTATGGACGCAATTACTAATAGCAATAATTCCTGCAATTATAACAGGAATTGGAAGTTTAATTATTTCTTTAAAAAAGTGTAAAAATGAAATTAGAACACTAGAGACAAATAATAAGCATGAAATAGAAAAGCTAATGAAACAGCATGAAATAGATCTTAATGCATTAAAAGAAAAACATAGGATTGACCTAGAAACTAAAGAAAAAGAACATCAATTAAAATTGGAAGAAATTAAAGTTCAAAACGAACAAGAAATCCTAAAAAAAGAAAAAGAATTATCTAATTCTGCTATGTACTCAATGATGGGGGACGCAACTAAAGATTTGTTTGCTGGAATATTTTCTTCACCTGAATTTAAAGAGGAAATGCATAAAAAAATTAGAGAAGGATTTAATAAAAACAAATAATTTATGGAGAAAATAGAATGAGTAATATTGAATTTGTTAATGATGCATATATAGTAGATGGTTTATGTCTTCCTATGTTACACTTCAAAAGTCATGAAAAAAAGCTAAAGCAATGACTTCGAATATAAAATTATAGATAATACAAATCATTTTTATATTGGAAATACTATTATAGATTGGATAAAAAGAGGTTTTAATAAAAGTTAAAGACAATGCCTGAATTTAATTTAGAGAAAGCATTGTCTTTTTGTGTATTTACAAATTAATTATTTTTCCTATAATCTCTTTATCCTCTATTTTATTAATTCCAAAACATTTTTTGCCCACATCCTTTATAGAAGCTCCTAAATGATACATTTCTTCATTATCTAAAACAATAAATCTATCGTGAAATTTATTTGTTTTAGCAATTTTTAGAATAGGATATTCTTTATTAAATTTTTGAATATCTATATTTTGAATATTACTTTTGTTAGATGTTAAAATAACTACTTCTACATTATTCTTCTTTTTAGTTAACATCTTTAATATACTATCATCAACATAATTATCTATTATCAAAATCTTCTTGCTTGCTTTTTTTATAATATCGACAATAAGACTATAGGCATCATATATTTGTCCTTGAAAAAATATTCTCTGTTTAATGTTTTCTTCAAATTGTAATTGATTAAAAACTTCATCAAATTTTTTATCATGTTCTAATAATTTATATTCCATACTTGTTAATCTTTCAAAGACTTGTCCATTTAGCATTAAAAATTTTCTCATTTCAACAAAAGCATTCATAATATTTATACTAACTTGAATTGCTAT
>CALXKT010000022.1 GCA_944388985.1 uncultured Clostridia bacterium
TTTCTCTTTTACTATATTAAAAAGAATAAAGCAACAATTCTTTTTCAGTTTATCCGTTACAATTGAGTATTTTTGCAAAATATGCTATACTTATTCTAGTTGTTTTGAATCATGTATATATTTGCATAAACGGCAAACAAGACCAAATTGTTCAAACTATTATAAAACGCACATGCGATTACAAAATACTCAAACGTAATGAAAGGAACACACACAATGAATACCAAATATTTAAAAACATTAGAATATGACAAAGTGCTTGCACGTTTAAACACCTATTGCAAAACCTATTTAGGGAAAGAAAAAATCGAAAAGCTTTTGCCTGCATTTTCCAAAGAAGATGTAATTGCCTCTTTAGAAACCACACAAGAAGCTGTAAGCCTCATCTATCGCAAAGGAAATATCCCTCTTTCGGATATTCCCGATATTTCTGTGCCTATGAAAACACTAGAAAGCAATGGTATTTTATCCGGTGTAGCTTTGCTAAATATTGCAAGATTTTTGAAAATAGCCCGAGAAGTAAAAGAATATTTCTTTGCTTCAAGCGATAATAAGGAGGAAATTTCTTTAGAGGAATATTGCAAATTACAGGATTATTTCGATTTGTTATACACGAACAAAAGTGTAGAAGAAAAGATTTTCTCTGTTATATTAGATGAAAACACCATTGCCGATGACGCTTCTCCTAAACTTAGTGCTTTGCGTAAACAGAGCAAAAAGCTAGAGCAAGCTATTCGTGATAAGCTAAATTCTTTTATTCATTCTAGCACCTATTCCAAATACATTATGGAGCCGATTGTTACAATTCGTGCAGACCGCTACGTGGTGCCAATTAAAGAGGAATACCGCTCCCAAGTAAAAGGATTTATCCATGCTATTTCTAGCAGTGGCTCTACAGTATTTATGGAGCCAATTTCGGTGTTTGAACTCAATAACGAAATTACGAATCTAAAAGTGGAAGAGGACCTTGAAATCGAGAGAATTTTAGCTAATTTATCTGCTATGCTATATGACTACACTCCCCAATTTAATAGCAATATATCGATTTTAGGCAATTTAGATTTGGTATTTGCCAAAGCCTCTTATTCTATTGCTATTGATGGTATTTTTCCAACTATTAATACAGAAAAGTGGGTTAATCTTATAGGTGCAAAGCATCCTCTTATTGATAAAGCTGTTGTAGTACCTATTGCTATTTCACTCGGAAAAGATTATTTTTCTTTGGTAATTACCGGTCCTAATACAGGTGGTAAAACCGTTTCGCTAAAAACTTTTGGTCTCTTACTTTTAATGGCCTATACTGGAATTTACATTCCTGCTAAGGAGGGAAGTAGTATTTATGTGTTTGACCAAATTTTTGCCGATATTGGTGACGAGCAAAGTATTCAAGAAAATTTAAGTACTTTTTCTTCCCATATGACCAATATTGTGGAAATTACTGAAAATGCTACTTCTGAAAGTTTAGTTTTATTAGATGAGCTTGGCTCTGGCACAGACCCAGTTGAGGGAGCAAGTCTTGCGATCAGTATTCTTAGCTATTTCTATCATTTAGGAGCACTTGCAATTTCTACTACCCATTATCAAGAGCTTAAGAATTATTGTTTAACAACCAAGGGATTTCAAAATGCTAGTTTTGAATTTGATGTGGAAAATTTGAAACCTACGTATAAATTACTAATTGGAATTCCCGGTAAAAGTAATGCTTTTGCCATTAGTAGAAAACTAGGGTTAAAGCCATCTATTTTAGAAGATGCAAAATCGCTATTAAAGCAAGAGGATGTTAGCATTGAGGAACTTATGAAAAATATTTATGATAATAAGCTTAAGATAGAGCAAGAAAAAGAGAAAATAGAGAAGAATTCGCATCAAATTGAGAGTTTGCGAAAATCATTAGAAAAAGAAGTGGCTCAGCAAAAGAATAAGCAGGAAAAGCTGATTGCGACTGCTAAGGAGGAGGCTCGCGAGATTATTACATCAGCCAAAGAAAAGGCAAATGCTGTCATTCGAGAACTAAACCATATGGATAAAGGTGATGTAGCAACTGCCAATAATTTGCGAAACCGCTTGAATGATGAGTTAAAAGAGGTGGCACCTACTGCTTCTGATACAGGTTTGAATTTAGAGGCATTAAAGGCGTTGAATGAGAGATTTAGTTTAAAGAATAGTAAGTTGAGTGATGGTAATAATAGCAAACATAAAAGCAATAATAGCAGTAATAGTGGAAAAGTTTTTGAGGAATCCACAAAAAAGATTGCCCACTCCTCCGTCACTTTTGAAAAAGGTAGTAAGTTTAAGGCACAAACAATTTCTAGCGAAATTAATGTAATTGGCATGAATGTCGATGAGGCAACCTTTGTTATTGATAAATACCTAGATGACTGTGCCATTGCAAAGCTTTCGCCAGTGCGTATTGTGCATGGAAAAGGAACTGGCAAACTCCGTGAGGGAATTCACCAGTTCTTAAAGAAAAATCCACATGTAGAATCTTTCCGACTAGGCACTTTTGGTGAGGGCGAAATGGGTGTAACGATTGTGGAAATAAAATAAAGGGAAATGGGTTTAACCTATTTTCCCTTTTTTCTGTTATATGCCTAAAGTGTATGGACTGCTTGAGGTTCCAGCCCCGCCTGTTACCTTAATGCCTGGTTTTAGTTTGAATACTGGACGGAGGCCACAAGTAGTGCTATAAGCATGTGTAGAATTAAGTCTATGCGCATAATTCATATATTCATAGTCCAAATTCCCCCTACTATCTATACTACGCATACTAAAGTGACAATCATATGAAGTTGCATTTATAACGCGTGATGCTAGCCAGTATGCATTATTCAAATTTTCTATACCTAACTCTTTCATCTTATTCCAATCAGTTAAGTAATTATTATCTGTGTTGCGAAACTTGTTATTATATTTTGCAAACCAACTGTCACTGCTTGTATACATTGATGACTGTGAATTTATGTTGTTTGGTACACTTCCTACAGATCTTGCTCTTGTTGAATAATTACTATTATTATATTCATTTGCTTTTGAATTTAATGTAGTTATAGCATTATTATAAGAATTCATGGCTGTATTAAAATACATTTCATTATCACTTTGTATATTGCCCGTTCCGTTTCCTAATTCTACGCTACTAAGTATATTCATTGTGATTATTTCTATTCCATAACTTGAGCTACTATCATATAGTACTACACATTTTCGTGTTACTCCATTTGCATCTACATAATTTACGTAATTACCTTCTTTTAATTTATTTTCTATTTTATTCGGATCTTCTTTTACCGCTACCTCACTTGATACCGTCTCACATTTGTTTCCGGCTTTATCTACGGTTAGTACATGCAAATAATACGTTCCTATGGTATTTAGTGTTGTACTAATTTGTTGTCCATTACTACTAAAAGCCCCTCCTGTATAAGAGTTTTCATCTGTTCCTATTTTGCCACTTGTTGTATTCCATACATATCTACATTGCGCTATCTCTGGCCCACTTTTATTATCTCTATGAGTCACGGTTGCTGTCACATTTGTTCCTGCTGTTACGTTGGTACTACTTAAAGATATCGTTGCATCTTGTGGTACTTCTGTATCTTTTATATCTGCACTAGCATAGCTACTTCCGTTATGTCCATCCCATAATCTTGCATACACGGTTTGGTTATGCTGTATTCCTGTTATTTGCTCTCCATTTCCCACTGGGTTCCAATTTGCTTCTTCTAATTCTTCTGGATCTGTTACACTTCCTGTTGCTACGATTTGATATTGTATCGTATATCCCTCTTGACTTGAGTGTACTACTACACTTGCGGTTCCGTCTCCTTGCCATATTTCTTGTTCAAAAGTTATCGCTCCTGTTGGCATTTCACCTGTTCTTACATTTATTTCTCTTGTTGCTGTTCCTTTATTTCCTCCGCTTGCTACTTCTACCGTTACTCTTATGTTGTAGATTACATTTTCTTCTAGGTTATTTATGGTACAAGTGCTACCATTCTCTCCCTCTACTGTTTGCCAGCTATCTTCTCCCTCTTTTTTGTATTCATACTTATAGGTCGCATTTTCTGCATTTACTGCTTCCACTTCTATTGTAGCACTATTTGTTGTCGTTGTTGCTGTTACATTCTTTATTCTTGGTCCATTTGTTTCCCCTATATAATCAATTAAAATATCGTCTGTATTATCTTTTTCTGGTACTGGCATTACTTGGAAGATAAAGCCTTCATTTGTTGTTACATCATAGGTTCCATCTCCGTTATCCAAGGTATCGCTATCTTTATTTCCTATGATTCCTTCACTTTCAATTAGTTCAAAGTAATCGCCAATTGTTGTCTTTCCTTTTCCGTCAATAATCGCTGTTCCTGTTGCCATTTCTAGTTTTTCTCGCACTTCTTCTATTGCCGACATTTTCTTTGCTTCTTGCGCCTTTGTTATAAGTCCATTTTCTCCAAATAAAAAGTTTACGGTTATCATAGCTAATATGATGATAACAACTATAGTTATTACTAACGCAACTAATGTTATTCCTTTATTTCTTTTTAATATTGATGTTACCATTTTTTCTCATTCCTCCTATGTTCATTATTTCCTAAATTTCTACGAATTATTCTTTTGTTAGCATTTATTTTTTCCAAACTTATTTATATTTATTCCTAGTTTGAAATATAAATTATTGTATTTAATAGCTTATTCTAATTCAACTTTAGGCTACTTCTTCTACTTATTATTCACACTATATCATATATATTGCAAAAATGCAATATATTATATATCACATTTTTATAATATATCATTTTTAGTTGCAACAATGTATAATTAAATTATTATTTTTTGAATGGTTTATAGGTGTATCCTAGCTAAAAACCTAAATATTTTATGTAAGGAATGATAAATAATGGGATTTAAATTACAGGTTCATCCTTCAAAAGCAGATGTAAGTTTGAACAAAACACTTCGTTTAAAAGAAAAAATGATAAATGAAATTCAAGAAATTGCTGATAAAAATAATGTATCTTTCAATTATGTGGTTAGTCAAATGCTACAATATTGTTTAGATAATTTGGAAAATTGAACAAAAGGGACACTCCTAAAAGTTCAAGAGCTTGAACAAAAAGGAGTGTCCCAAAAGTTCAAAAGTTCAAGAACTTGGACAAAAGGCAGTAGTCCCTTTTGTTCAAGCTCTTTCTTTTAGGTTTTTCCCACTAATTCTATTCCATCTGTATTAGTTATGGTTATTGTTTTTATCTCATTTTCCCAGTTTTCGTCTGTTTCTACTTTCACTATGATGTAATTTGTAGTATGTCCTTTTCTATATTTTTTCCCATTTTCTATATGGGCATCTTCGAAAAGCACTTCTACCTCTTTTCCTATGTATTGTTGGTTATACTCTTTTTCGTTTTGGTCCGATAATTCAATTAATTTTCTGCTTCTTTCTTCTTTCACTTTTCCATCTATTTGGTTTGGCATTACTGCTGCGCGAGTTCCTTTGCGTTGCGAATACTTAAAAATATGCATTTTATAAAATTTTATTCTTTTTAAGAATTCATAAGTAGTAGCAAATTCTTCTTCTGTCTCCCCTGGAAATCCCACAATGATGTCTGTTGTTAATGCCACATTAGGATAGGCTTTTCTAAGTAGTGATACTCCTTTTTCAAATTCCTCTGTAGTATATCTTCGGTTCATTCTTTTTAATGTCTCATTGCATCCACTTTGTAAGGATAAATGAAAATGGTCGCATATTTTTTCTAATTTTGCTAGTCTTGCTACAAATTCTTCAGTTATCAGTGTAGGCTCTAAGGAACCGTAATCGTATTCTTTGGATTCCTTCTATTTTATTGATTTCTTCTAGTAAATTGATTAATCCGTAACTTGATCTACTGTTTTCTTTTCTATCTTGTTCTCCCTTATTTTGCTCTTTTGTCTTACATTGTTTTTCTACTAAATTTAAGCTTTCACTTAACTTACTATCCGTTACGCTTATTTTCTTCAACTCTTCTGCCTTAAAGTCTCTTCCATAAGAGGCCAAATGAATTCCAGTGATTACTACTTCTTTAATTCCTTGCTTTGCGATTTTTTTAATTTCACTCACAACACTTTCTGGCTTTCTACTACGAATATGTCCTCTTGCAAATGGAATAATACAATAGGAGCAAAAGCGGTCGCATCCATCTTGCACTTTTATCACTGCTCTTGTTTTTTCAGTGAAAGTTACATCCCCAAAATCCACATATTCTTCACAATGCAGTACATCAGTAATGTTGGATTTTTTTATATTGTTTTTAATTTTGCTTTCACTCTCTTCCTCCACATTTATAGAAACAATGCTTTTATTTACTTTTTCATTTTCTTTTTTGTTAGCCCTTGCTTCTAACATTTTTTCTGTGAAAGTGATAACATCTTTTTTCTCATTATTTCCCAAAATCAGATCGATTTCTGGAATCTTTTCTAATTCTTCCTTTGCGACTTGTGCATAGCATCCTACTGCTACTACAATTGCTTCTGGGTTTATTTCCTTTACTCTTCTAAGCATCTGGCGCGATTTTCTATCCGCCATATTGGTTACTGTGCAAGTATTTATAACGTAAACATCTGCTTTTTCTTCAAATTCCACTATTGTATAGTTTGCTTTTTTAAACTCTTGTATCATTGCATTAGTTTCGTATTGATTTACTTTACACCCGTAATGTAAATAGAGCAACGCTTTTTTTCTTTTTATTTTCTTTGTTTTCCATACTATTACTACCTTTCAGTGATTTTTATTTTTTGACTTTTCCATATTTATTTTTCATTTTCGACTCCATTCAAATATTGATTTGCTTCACATTATATCATATTTTAGAATAAAATGCTATCCTTTTTATATTATGTCAAATTGTATCATTTTTTCGACATTAGTCGGCAAAAAATCCTTGTTTTTTGTTTTTTCTTATGGTACTATAAATAAAAAGGGGGATTTTTTATGGGTGAACAAAATATTGTTTCTGGTAGCAAAATGGCATGGAGTATCATAGGTTGGGCAATTGTATTTGGTATTGTTTTTAGTATTGCATATTCTCTTGTTTATAGTTTACTTACTTCAGATATAGAATCCTTAACTATAGCACTAATTATTTCTTTTGTATTGCAGGCAATTTCAGCATACTTTTTGTGGAAAGTAAGTATATCTGTTGCTTTTAAAAACAAAACAATTTCCTATTCAGATACTTCCATAGTAATTCGTGGCATATTTATTTATACTGTTGTTATTTTACTTTTCTATTCTATCTCAACAATATTAGAAACGAACGATAAACTGGAAGAATTAAGTGATTCGACTTTTGCTTTTTATGACTCTTATGCAGAATCCTATTTGTCTGATAGTGAATTTATTTCTTACCAACAGCAAAGACAAGATATTATTAATGAAGTTAAATCCGAGCTAAATGGATTTTTAGCAGTTCTTATTATTGGTAACTGCATTATTTATATTGTGATGGCTTTTGTAGCAAAGAAAATGGTGCTAAAGCACGTACAGGCACAGCCGAGAAATGACGTCATTATACAGTAGCATTGAAAAGAGCAATCCCTTTGTGGGACTGCTCTTTTTGTTTGTCACTTTTACTTGTGAAACATGTTGTTAGTTTTAAATCTATCCAACATTTCACTGTTTTAGCTAAATAACCGTAATACTGTCAATTTAGCTTTCTTTCTCATTTAAGAAACTATCTTTTTCAGCTTCTTCCTAAGGGTAAACCTTGTCAAAGCTTACAGAGACTCGGAAGCATTCTCCTTTTGCTTTCTGGATATAACCTTTGCGGACCATTCCAGACATTGCCACTTCAATTTTCGACGGAAGATCAATTGATTTTCTAAACTTTCCATACTTACCATAGTAGGAAAATTTAAGATGTTTCTCAACATCTTCTTCCACCTCGGCTATGGTGAAGAGGCCGTCATGATGCAGGATGGAGTAAGTGATTACTTTCCATACATCATCTGGAGTTTTTACTTCCCGGTTTTTGGGTACGTACATATAGTACTCCTCCTTTTTTATTCTTGTTTTCTCTGATGAGAAGCTTGTTTTTGAATCTTGTTGGAATTGCTGAATTATCGGCGTTTTCTAGTTCCAACCATGCGGAAGCTTGTAAGAATGCTTCACGCATATAGATTCTTTTGCAAAAAGTGATGTAACTATTATATCACTTTCTTTACATAATGTCAAAATTTTAATACATTCCACCCATATCTGCTCCTGCATCATTGTGATTTCCACAACTGCACTCTTTTTCTTTCTTGTCTGTAACTAGGCTTTCTGTTGTTAAAATCATAGATGCAATAGAAACAGCGTTTTGAAGTGCGCTTCTTGAAACTTTTGTTGGGTCTACGATTCCAGCTTTTTTCATATCAACATATTCTTCGTTAGCCGCATCAAATCCAACACCTGCATCGCTGTTTTTTACTTTTTCAATAATAACAGCTGGCTCTAAACCTGCATTGCTTGCTATTTGTCTTGCTGGCTCCTCTAATGCTCTTAAAATAATTTTACCACCAATTTTCTCGTCTCCGTGTAGGTTCTCTACTGCTTTAGTAACTTCTGGTATAATATCTACAAATGCTGTTCCACCACCTGCAACAATACCTTCTTCAACTGCTGCTTTTGTAGCAGATAAAGCATCTTCTATTCTTAATTTTCTATCTTTCATTTCTACTTCGGTAGCTGCACCAACACCAATTACTGCAACTCCACCTGCTATTTTAGCAAGTCTTTCTTGTAAGTTTTCTTTTTCGAACTCGCTCTTTTCTTCTGCAATTTGTGCTTTTATTTGATTTACTCTTGCAGAGATTTGAGCTTTGTCTCCCATACCATCAACGATTATTGTGTTCTCTTTTTGAACTTTTACTTGTCTTGCTCTACCTAATTGTTCAATTTGTGTATCTTTTAATTCCATTCCTAAATCAGAAGAAATTACTTCTCCTCCTGTAAGAATAGCAATATCTTGTAACATATTCTTTCTCTTGTCACCATATCCAGGAGCTTTTACAGCAACTACATTTAAGACACCTCTTAATTTGTTTAGGATTAAAGTAGAAAGTGCTTCTCCTTCGATATCATCACAAATGATAACTAATTTTCCAGATTGTTGCATTAATCCTTCTAGTAATGGTAAAATTTCTTGAATATTGCTTATTTTCTTGTCTGTAATTAAGATATATGGGTTATCTACAATTGCCTCCATTTTTTCGGTATCGGTTACCATGTATGGAGAAACATAACCTTTATCAAATTGCATACCTTCTACTACGTTTAGCTCTGTTTGAGAAGTTTTGGACTCTTCAATGGTAATAACACCATCTTTTGAAACTTTTTCCATTGCTTCGGAAATTAGCTCTCCTACTTCTGTGTTGTTAGCAGAAATACTTGCAACTCTTGCAATATCTTCTTTTCCGTTAACTGGTGAACTTACTTTTTTAAGTTCTTCTACTGCTGCATTTACAGCTTTGTCCATACCTCTTTTAATAGCCATTGGATCTCCACCAGCTGCTACGTTCTTTACGCCCTCTTTTACCATGCTTTGTGCCAAAACCATAGCTGTTGTTGTTCCATCACCTGCAACATCATTTGTTTTGATGGAAACTTCTTTAACAATTTGAGCTCCCATGTTCTCAAATGGGTCATCTAATTCTATTTCTTTTGCGATAGTTACACCATCATTTGTAATAAGTGGTGCTCCAAATTTTTTATCAAGAACTACATTTCTTCCTTTTGGTCCCATTGTAACTCTTACAGTGTCAGCTAATTTATTAACACCATTTAGCAAGCTTTTTCTTGCATCTTCTCCAAATTTAATTTCTTTTGCCATTTTACATTACCTCCTAAAATAAATGACTTAATTTTCTAATATTTTTGTTCTTAATCTTTACTCAGCAATTGCTAAAATATCTTCTTGACGAACGATTGTGTAGTCTTCTCCCTCATACTTTACTTCTGTGCCAGCATATTTATTAACAACTACCTTATCGCCTTTCTTCACAAGCATTTTCTCTAATTTGCCATCGATTTCTCTACCTGGTCCAACCTCTACTACTTCTGCGAATTGTGGTTTTTCCTGTGCATTTGGTGCTAGAATAATTCCACTTTTTGTTGTTTCTTCTTTCTCTAACATTTTAATTACGACTCTGTCTGATAATGGTTTTAACATTTTTATCTACCTCCTTAAAAATTTACACCATTTTATTCTTTACATTAATATGTACCAAATGTAAATATATGATATTTGCATTTTTGGGCATATCAATTGCTTTTTTAGCAGTCTTTTGTTTCGACTGCTAAAAATATATACCCATTTTTACTAAATGTCAATACTTATTTTTAATTTTCACAAAACATTCACAATTCCAAATTGGGGACAGGCGTTTTTCTTCACTTTTTTCCAAAAATACGCCTGTCCCTAATTTGGAAAAAAGTGAAGAAAAACGCCTGTCCCAAAAGTGGACTTGATTTTTTTTCGTATATCTTATAAAATTAGAGTCATAATATAAAAGTACTTAAAATCAAACAATAGGAGGTAATGTATGTCTATTCATTGTAATGCGAAAAAAGAAGATATTGAGAAAACAGTTTTGATGCCTGGTGACCCGCTAAGGGCTAAGTATATTGCGGAGAATTTTTTGGAGAATGCAAGGCTTGTAAATACGGTACGTAACATGCTTGCTTATACAGGAACTTATAAAGGAAAACCTGTTACCGTTTTTTCTTCTGGCATGGGTATGCCAAGTATGGGAATTTACTCTTATGAGCTTTTTAAATTTTATGATGTGGAGAAAATTATTCGTATTGGTTCGTGTGGTGCTTATAACGAAGATTTAAATTTGTTTGATACTATTTTGGTGGATAAGAGCTATACAGAGGGAAACTTTGCTTATGAGTGGAGCGAAAAAGAAGAACATATTGCGGAGGCAGACGAAAAATTAAATCAAACATTAGAGGATACTGCTAAACGAATTGCAATTCCGCTTATTAAAGGAAATACATTGTGCAATGATTGTTTTGATGGTTATTTAGATGATATTGATAGTTTTATTGCTAGATTTCCAAAGGATTTAAATATTATTGCCTGTGAAATGGAAGCTTTTGCTTTATTTTATATGGCAAAGTATTTTGGAAGACAAGCTTCTTGCCTTTTAACTGTGGTAGATTCTCATTACAAAAATCAAGAAAGCACTTCTGAAGAAAGAGAACGCTCTTTAAATAATATGATTACCATTGCATTAGAGAGTATTTTTAATGAGAATTAAATAAATATAATCCCCAGTCGTATTTAAGACTGGGGATTTTGGTTAGCTTTTGGCTACAGCTCTATTGGCGAGTTTTGCCATGTTCATTCTCATGGTCTTTTCGTCACGGTTTCGGTCGAGTACTTCTCGTACTCGAGTTGCTACCCGAGTATCTACTTCGGATATTCGTTCAGTAACATCCTTGTAGACGGTAGACTTCGAGATATTGAATACCTTTGCTGCTTCTCGAACAGTACATTGATGTAAAATCATGTATACTGCTACCTTTTTGCAGCGAATTTCTTCATAGGCATTCATACACTAACCTCCTTAAGTTTAGGATACTTTAATTATAACGCTTTTTCTACATTATGTCAATTTGTATTAGTTTTCTGCTACAATTCACAGCTTATTCTATAAAGGATTACTCCTCTTTTCCACCATACATTGTAACCATAAATCTTGTTGTTCTTTTAATATAGAATCTTTTTTTGCTCCGTACCAAAAAACAGTTTTATAACCATTCACCATATTTCTTGATATATTTCTTTTTGATAAAAGAAGCTAAAATACAATATAAGATTGGTACACATAAGATAATGCTAAAATATTGTAGTGGTATTGGCACTAGTCCAATGTATTTACCAATAAAAGTAAACGGTATGATAATTGCTACAATGCTTAATCCTATTGATGTTGCATATACTGCTTTAGAAGCATGGCTTTGGAATGGTGTTTTTGAAGTTCTGATAATGTGGAGTCCTACTAGGTTGGAAACCACTCCATACGAAAACCAGATGGATTGGAACAATGCAGCATTTGGCATTCTTAAGCCAAATCCAAACCAAAGAATTGCGAATACCATTAAATCGAAGATGGAACTGGTTGGTCCCATGTATAGCATAAATCGCTTTATGCTCTTCATATCCCATACACGTGGTTTTTCTAAATATTCTTTATCTACATTATCATAAGGTATGGAAAGTTGCCCAATATCATAAATCAAGCTTTGTACCAACAATTGAATTGGTGTGATTGGGAAAAACGGTAATAGTACACTGGCAATTAATACCGAAAGCACCTCTCCAAAATTGAAGCTAACTGCCATTTTAATGTATTTTTGTAAATTGCCAAATGTTTTTCTTCCTTCGATTACTCCATCGGTAAGCACATCCAAATTCTTTTCTAGCAAAATAATATCTGCTGTTTCCTTGGTAATATCCACTGCCGTATCCACAGAAATTCCAACTTCTGCATTGTGCATCGATGGTGCATCATTAATACCGTCTCCCATGTAACCCACTACATTTCCAGCATCTTTAAGCACACGAATGATTCTTGCCTTTTGAATAGGCGAAAGTTTTGCGAACACATTCGTTTTCTTTAAATTTCTTCGTAAAGCAGCATCCGATAATTTGTCGATTTTACTTCCTAACAGAATCTTATCTGTATTTATATTTACCTTATCGCAAATTGCTTTTGTAACATATTCATTATCTCCTGTGAGTACAATAACTCGAATGCCATCTTTGTTAAGCCTCTCGATTGCTTCTTTGGCACTTTCTTTTGGTGGATCTAAGAAACCAATAAATCCCATCAAAACCATTTTTGATTCGTCTTTTACGGAGAAATCTTTTACATTTGTAATATCATTTTTTTGTGCAACAGCTACCACTCTAAGCCCTTGCTTGTTCAATTCTTTTGTAATGCTTAAAATATTCTGTTTGATTTCTTTGGTAATGTCTGACACTTCCCCTTTATAATCTACCATGGTACAAATACTTAAAATTTCCTCTACCGCACCTTTGGTAATAAGTTGCTTTTTCTTTCCATCCGATACCACAACTGAAAGTCTTCTTCTTGAAAAGTCAAATGGTATTTCGTCTACTTTTTCATAATTTTCTTCGATTCCTTTTAATTCTGTCTTTTTTACTCTTTTCACTATTGCTTCATCAATACTTCCCTCTAAGCCCGTTTGGAAGTACGAATTTAGAAAAGCATGTTTTAGCACCCTGGTATCTTCTTCCCCTTTAATATTTAAGTATTTCTCTAAAACAATTCTGTCCTCTGTTAGAGTACCCGTTTTATCTGTACACAAAATATTCATTGCGCCAAAACTTTGAATACTATCAAGTCTTTTTACAATCGTCTTCTTTTTCGACATTCTTGTAGCACCTTTTGCTAAACTCGAAGAAAGAATAACCGGAAGAAGTAGTGGCGTAATTCCTATGGCAATAGCAACTGCAAACGTAAACGCAGTAATGGTTCCATGTTTTGCAGCATTAGCAATAAACGTAATTGGAATTAACACCGCCATAAAACGAATAAGAAGCCTACTTACACTATCTATTCCTTTTTGGAACGTTGTTTTTGGCTTTTCCTCTGTTATGGTATCTGCAATCTTTCCAAAGTAAGTACTATCTCCTACTTTCAAAACAATTCCCTTTGCAGAACCACTTACCACATTCGTTCCCATAAAACAAATGGTATCCAAATCCGTTATATCTTCTATTTTTTCTTTTTGCTCTGATTCGGCTAATTTCTTCACCGAATCGCTTTCTCCTGTTAACGAAGATTGATTAATAAATAAATCCCTTGCTTCAATAATTCTTAAATCGGCAGGAATTAAATCTCCTGCATTTAGCAATACCACATCTCCTACCGTTACTTCAGAAGAAGGTATTTTCATATACTTTCCATTTCGAAGCACTTCAGTTTTTGCAGAGACCAAGTTTTTTAGCTTCTCCGCAGCTTTGTTGGAGCGAAACACCTCTACAAACTCTAAGAGCGTACTTGCTGTAATTAAAATAAGAATAACAATAATATTTGCATAATTTGGTGGTTCTGACAAAATAACATCCGTATAGAAAAGCACCACAACAATACCAAGCAAAATTAAATTAAAGGTACTAAACAAACTTTCCAACAAATAATGATACCACTGCTTCGGCTTTTTCTGCTTCATCTCATTTTTGCCATACTTTTCTAAATTGTTCTTTGCCTCTTCTGTTGTTAGACCTCTTTTCTTAAAATTATTTTCTTTCAAAAAATCCTCTACACTACTTGTACATTCCTTCTCGTACATTTTCCTACCTTCTTTCGTTAGGTGTAATTTAGGGACAGGCCTTTTTCTCTACTTTTTTCCAAATTGGGGACAGGCCTTTTTCTCTCCCTTTTCTGTCCACTTTTTAGGCGCCCTGTTTTGCCGTCTTTTTTCTTTTTCGTGGTGCTTTTTCGGTGCCATTTTCTAAATCAATTTTTTTCTACCAAATTATATCATACATTTCTCTTTCGTCTACAATCTTTTTTAATTTTTTTACGAATTACAGATAATTATTTCGCATCAGCTAAAATACACAATTTTATTTTCTGGGAAATACTTATCTAGCAATTTTTTGATATACGCTTCCCCTCGCCTTCTTTGCTCTTGCTTGTACGTGTACTTTCCCTTACCTCTTCCTGTCATCAGCTCTGGGTTATACAAATTGATGGCATTCGTAAATGCTTCCTCGTTAATTTTTCGATGAATATAGCTATAAGTCATAAAAATCACCTCAAAGAACACATCCTTTTTTACAGCTTCACTTAAATTTTCGCTTAAATAAATTACCAATTCTTCATATAATTTTTCCCAGTTTTCCACAAAAATAACAGGCGCGATTAAAATTCCTACTTTGTATCCTGCATTTTTTAGTTTATTGATTGCCTCCACACGTCTTTCCAAAGGCGAAGTTCCCATTTCTATTTTCTGAATAATCTCGCTCGGATTCACACTCATGCGAATAATGACCCTTTCTGTGTCATCCACCTCTAAAATATCATCCACCATATCAAACTTAGTTGGAAAAGTAAGACTTCCTTTTTCCGCCTTTGCGAAATTCTCGATTGTCCACTTTAAATTTCCTGTAATAGAATTTTCTAAAATCAAGTCACTGTTGCTACCAATTTCGAACACCAATTCTTTCTCACTATTATTTGCCGTTTTGATAATTTTGTTTAGCATTTCTTCTCGATTTACAAAAAGCCTTAAATAAGCACATTTATTATAGTTGCACACAAGATAGCAGTACAAACACATTGCCGTGCATCCGGAGGAAGTATACGGCACAAGGTAATCCGATATTTTGTGGTTTGGTACAAATTGATGTGTTTTTCTTGTACCAATAATCAAATTACGCTTCATTCTTGGAAATTCTTTATTCTCTTTTTTACGCATCTCTTCAATATTGTTATGATTTTCAATGATGAACTTCGGAACGTCCTTATACTTTTCTAGCAATTCTTTTCCCAACGCATACTCTGCAACTTTTTCTTCATAATAAATAGCATCTGGCACAAAATCTTTCATGAAATATTAACCTCCTCATACCATTATGAGATTGATTTTTTCTTTATTATGGACGATTTTATTAAATTTTATTCTTTTTGTTTACTAATGCAGCATATATATTATGCAGGTGAAGTTTATGAAATTTTTGATTTTATCTTTGCGTAAGAATATCTTGCCTATTTTCTTTATTTTAATTACCATTTGCTTAGTGTTGTTTTCTAGGAGTAATCTTACTGCTGCGACAAATGGTCTTACCCTTTGGGCTACTTGCGTGGTTCCGTCGTTATTTCCTTTTTTTGTGATTACGAATTTGCTTTCTCACACAAAAGTGGTAAGTTTTACAGGAAAATTGTTAGATAAGCTAATGCGACCACTTTTTAATGTGCCTGGCATAGGAGGTTTTGCTTTTGTGATGGGGCTTATTAGTGGCTACCCAGTAGGTGCTAAGATTGTTTCGGATTTTCGCGAGAAAAAATTAGTAACAAAGGATGAGGGCGAAAGGCTTTTGGCGTTTACGAATAATTCTGGTCCCCTCTTTATTTTAAGCAGTGTTGGCATAAGTCTTTTTGGAGATACAAAAACAGGCTTGCTACTGCTTTGCACGCATATTCTTGCTTGCATTACAGTAGGAATTCTTTTGGGCAAGTTTTCGAAAAAGTCGGATGAAGCATTTCGAGAGCAAATGATTTTAAGAAAAAGTATGCATTCTTCCAACGTTGCTTCGCAATCTGAACCATCCTCTACTGTTACCTTTCGTAATTTAGGAGAAGTTTTAGGAAATAGCATTAATAGTAGTATTTTTACTATTCTTTTAATAGGTGGATTTGTAGTTATTTTTTCGGTTATTATCTCTATTCTTAACCAAACCCACCTCTTAGACTACGGTGCCAAACTTTTTACCCCTTTGCTTTCTCTTTTAGGCTTTGATTCATCCTTTGCTAAACCTCTACTCTCTGGAATTTTAGAGCTTACAAATGGTGTGAATTTAGTTGCTAGTGTTCCAATGAAAGCAATTTCGCAAAATGTTGTTCTCTGTGCCTTTTTATTAGGATTTGGTGGTTTTTCTGTATTGCTACAAGTTTTTAGTATTGTAGCTAAAACAGATTTGTCTATAAAAAAATACGTGATTGGTAAATTTCTGCAAGGAATCTTTGCTGCCCTTTACACTTTTCTTGCCTTAAAATGGATTCCATTTCTTAACCTAGACTATGTTGCCTCTTCTGCTACTGTAGCTCAAAACAGCATTAATGTGCTAACAAATAATACTTCTAGCATGCTAACATCCTTTTTCTATGATTTCGGAATATTTGTTATTGGTGTTTTGGGTGTGCTAGTTATCTTTTACGCTTTTCGAAAGCTGTATCATAAAGTGCTAAATTGATAATCTTTTTCATAAAATGGAAGTGTGGGAATATACATTATTATAGATAAAGCAACCATAAAAGGTACTTTTCTCTAAATGAAAAGATACTCTTTTAAGTTTTGTTAGAAAGATAGGAGTGATGAATTTGGATAGAAATATGGACAATATGAATAATTTCTATGGCATGCCACCTTATAGCTATGATAATACTTTTGATGCATCTGCGGGAGAGAACCCAATGTTTAACCCTATGGTGCAATATGAACAGGCCTATATGTATTACCGCTATTTAACGCAACAGATGGAGTATAAAATTAAGTGTAAGGAATATGATAAAATGTGTAATACTTCTGGTAGAAGCGAAAACAGTAGAAATAGCAGGGAATGAGGAGGAAAAGCAGGCAGACACTTTACAGTATCTACCTGCTCCGTTTCGTAACTTCGTTTCGCCGGACAAGCTCGAATTTACACACTTAGGTTGAAACCGTTTTTTACTCAGTGTCCAGTGCTACATATAATGCTAGACGAGCGCCGCTGCTGGTAGCGGACGGACTGCTTTGAGTACGGTAATAAACTGGACCGTAAGCACCGGCAGAGCTGTAGCGACCGCCTCGACTAACACGACGGCCGGTGTTAAACGCCTCAATCGTCCAATCCAAAACATTTCCTGCCAAGTCATAAATATTGTTTGCTTTCCATGCTTCACTAAATCCCGTAGCTCGCTTTTCTCCGGAATTTGCTTCTGCAGCTCCACTACTATCACTATGATTTCCCCATGTACTTGAATCATATATCTCTGCATATGTTTTCTCTCCTGTCTCTGTTAACCAGATTAATGTTCTATCCCACAAGCTTCCCCATATCATTGTACTTACTACATTACTATTTGCTGCTATTTTTTTACTGTTTTCATACATATAATACCAGTTTACGCCATCTATACTTTCATTTCCTTTTACTACTACTGGCTCTGTGGTTGTATTAGATGCTAAGTTTCCTGTTTCATATCTTCCGATATAAAATCCTCCATAAGTATCCACACTTTCTATCATTTCATTGAATTCTTCCTG